>CAYUAW010000103.1:0-8901 GCA_964442485.1 uncultured Polyangiaceae bacterium | reverse complement strand
CCGGCCATCGGACGGTGAGTCGTTTCTCGGTCGGCGAGGTGCGGAGTCCACGCTATGGTTCGCGGGGACCGAACCCGTGCTCCTCCCCCTGTACCGGCGCAAGCCTGCTGCCATGCGCCAACGTGAAGCGGAACCCAGCATGACGCCGCGTGACGCTGCCACCGGACGATGGCGTGCCGCCCTGCTCCCGCTATTCGTGGTGGGCTGCACGACCATCCTCGACATCGACGGTCGGTACACCGCCATCAGCGGCGAAAGCGGCGGGAAACCGGGCTCCGACGCCGGTCCCGGCCACGTCGATGCCGGCAGGCACGAGAGCGGCGGAGCCCGTACGATGGGTTCGGGCGGCGCCAGCCAAGCGGGGGGCGTACCCGTCGGTGAAGGGGGGGCCGTGGCCGTCGGAGGCACCGTGGGCAGCGGCGGCAATCTCGCAGCGGGTGGCACGCTCGCTTCCGGTGGCGCCGGTGCGGGGGGAATGACGGACTGCACGACGCCCGAAGGCGCCTGCGAGGAGGGGATGAAGTGCTGCGGTAGCGACGCCGTGAAGGGCAGCACCTGTTATGCGCCCTCGGCGCTCGTCGGCTGCGGCCCGACGGGCTGCGAGTACTGCTCGGCTGCAGTACCGACGAACTCCACGCCGAGTTGCCGCGCGGGCGCGTGCAGCTTCTCGTGCGACCCGGGCTTCGTCGAGCAATCGGGCGGCTGCGTCGCGATGGGCACGGGCGGAAGCAGTGGCGCCGGCACCGGCGGCGCGAAAGGAAGCGGCGGCGCGACGTCCACGAACGCGTGCAAGAGCGACCCTGACTGCAGCATCAACTGTGGCGCCGCGGGGCCGTTCCCTTGCTGCATGCCGAACGACCAGTGCGGGTGCACGTGGCTCAACCTGATGAAGCTCGGCTCACTGCCGCCTATCGGCTATTGCTTGCCGCGGCCACCGCAGTTCCACTGAGCGGCTCACGTCCCGAGCTTCTGCCCGAGCCGCGCGACGACGTCCGGGATGTCCGGCTCGACGTCGAAGAAGCCCGCCAGCGCGTCGCCGCGCTCCGCGACGCGGGCGGGGACGGTGAACATCGAGTACTCCCGCGGGTCGAGCGCGCGGTGCACTTCTTCCCAGCGGATCGGCAAGCTGACGGTCGCGCCAGGGTGCGCGCGCACCGAGTACGGCGCAACGATCGTGCGAGAGCGGCCCGTCTGCCCGGTGTCGATGAACACACGGTCGCCGCGCCCCGACACGCGTCGCTCCATCGTCGACAGCTCAGGGTGACGGATCTGCAGGATCCGCCCCACGAGCTCGACAAGCGTCTTGCCGACGTCGAAGCTCACCCCTCTACCGAGCGGAACCAGCACGTGCAACCCGGACTGTCCCGACGTCTTCGGAAACCCCTCGAGCCCGATCTCCGTCAAGATCTCGCGAAGCGACAGCGCGAGCCCCACGGCGTCCGAGAGCGAGCGCGGCCCCAGGTCGAAGTCGACCACGAAGTAGTCGCACTGATCCATGCTGGTGCTCCGGTACGGCAGCACGTGAATCGGGATGCATCCGAGGTTGATGACGTGCGCGAGCCCGTCCGCGTCCTTCACCAGGAAAGTGTGCTTCTGGTGTTTGTCCTCGTCGGCGGGCAGGTGGAGGGTGTGGATCCAGCTCGGCGTCCCCTCGGGAACGTTCCACTGGTAGAAGCTCTTGCCCTTGATGCCGTCCGGGTAGCGCACGAGGACGATCGGCCGATCCTTCAGGAACGGCAAGAGGACGTGCGCGATCGACATGTAGTAATCGATGAGCTCGCCCTTCGTGTAGCCCTCGTCCGGCCAGAAGATCTTGTCGCGGTTCGAGATGCGCACGCGCTTGCCGGGCACCGGCGCGGCGAGCGGCTTTTCCTCGATGGGTGGGGGTGGCACAGGTAGCGGCACGTCCGGCGAGATCTCGGCGGGAGCGGCTGTGCAGGTACTCGGGGCCACGTCGGCGCGCAGGCCGCGGAACACGGGGTGGCGCAGGTGTCCGTCCTCGGTGAACCCGCCGAAGGAGACGTTGACGACGAGCTCGGGCTTCACGAAGTGACGAGCTCCGCCGCCGATGGGCTCGCCCACCGCGGTCGGCTCCGCGACCTCCAGCGGAGCGAGCTGCTCTGAGAGGAGCCGGATCGTGCGCTCTTCGAGGCCGCTGCCCACGCGGCCGCGCAGCACGCATTTTCCGTCCACGTAGCTTGCCACTTCCAGGGCGCCCAGGGTCTTCCTGTTGCCCTTCCCTTCCACCCAGCCGGTCACGACGAAGTCCGCCTCACGGTCGCGCTTCAGCTTGATCCAGTCGTCGGTGCGATCGGGCCCGGGGCGATAGGGTGACGACATGCGCTTCGAGACGAGCCCTTCGAGGCCGAGGTGTCCGCAGAGCTCGTACAGCGGACGGCCGTCGCCCTCCATGTGGTCGAGCCAGCGGATGGGCCCGCGACGCGGCGCGATCCTCGAGAGGAGCTCCTTCCTCGAGCAGAGCGGCAGGTGGCGCACGTCGTACTCGCCGACCTGCAGCACGTCGAAGACGACGTACACCACGGGCACCTCGGCGGCGGCGTGCTGCACGTCGTGCGGACGCGTGAGATGCATCCTCCGCCCCAGGCGCTGAAAGCTCGGCTTGCCGGCCTCGTCGAACGCGACGACCTCGCCGTCCAGGACGAGGCGCGAGAACGGCAGCGCGCGCATGGCCCGCGCCACCTCGGGGTAGCTCGCCGTCATGATGCGCTGCGACCTGTACACGAGCGCCACGTCGTCGCCGCGCCGATCGGCGAGCAGGCGCACACCGTCGAGCTTCAGCTCGTAGAAGCGCTCGGGGTCGTCGAGCCGCCCGCCGTTCGTGTCGCACAGCATCGGGACGATGCGGCGCGCGTCTACGTCGCCCGGTTTGCCACCGAGCCGGGCGGCAAGCTCGAGGATCGAGCGGCCGAAGTCCGCCTTCGCTGCGAGCTGCTCCACTGTCAGGCCGCTCAGCACGCTCTCGGGGAGCTCGGCGATGATGTCGCGGTCGGCAGAGGAATGCGCGTCCTCCTTCTTGATGAGGAGCCACTGGTTCTTCTCGTCGGGCGCCCTGCCCTTGCGATCCCCGGTGTGGACGAGCGCGTAGCGGCCGAGGAGCTTGTACCCGGACAGGACGAAGTCGAGCTTCCCCTTCTCGAGCCCCTCCACCGGAGGCTCGAGGTAGCTCACGCGGCCCATGTCCCATGCGATCATCGCCCCGGCGCCGTAGTTGCCCTCGGGGATCACCTCCTCGAAGTCCATGTACTCGAGCGGGTGGTCTTCCGTATGGACGGCCAGGCGCTTCTCGCGCGGGTCGAGGCTCGGGCCTCGAGGGACGGCGAAACTCTGCAGCGTTCCGCCCACTTGCAGGCGAAGATCGTAGTGTCGCCGGCGAGCGTCATGCAGGTGCACGACGAACGTACCGAGCATCTGGGACGGAGAACTGCCAATCCGTTCAGACGCGAACGGTTCGTTCGTGCGTGATGGATCGCGCTTGTTGCGATACGCGTCCAGCTCGCCGCCCTGAGCAGCGGTTTTCCCGCTGCTCTTCGCCTTGCCGGTGCTCGTTTTCGTCGAACTCTTCATCACTCGCGATCGACCAGGATACGATATCGGAAGATGGCAAACGGGAACGCTCAACTCGTCCGGAAAGTGAGATAGCGCGATGGCTGCACGTGCAATTGCCTCCGGCGTCATTTCGTTCGGGCTCGTGTCCATTCCCGTGAAGCTGTACACGGCCGCGTCGTCGGAGCAGGTCCGTTTCAATATGCTCGACTCGCGACACGGGGTCCGCATCAAGCAGCAGTACATCTCGTCCGCGGACGGGAAGGTGCTCGACAAGGAAGAGATCGTCAAAGGGTACGAGTACGCCCGCGACCAGTTCGTGACCTTCAGCGACGAGGAGCTGAAGAAGCTCGAGGCCGATCGCAGTAACCACGTGGAGATCGTGGAGTTCGTGCCGCTCGAGACGTTCGACTTCGTGCAGATCGAGAAGACGTACTACCTCGGCGCGGACAAGGGCGGCGACAAGGCGTACCGGCTGCTCTCGGAATCCATGGAGCGAAAGCACCGGGTCGCGGTCGGCAGGTGGGCCGCGCGCGGCAAGGAGCAGCTCGTGCTGCTGCGTCCTTACAAGGACGGCCTCATCATGCACCAGCTCTACTACGCGAACGAGGTGCGCTCCTTCGAGGAGGTCGACGACACCGCGAAGTTCACCTTCAGCGACAAGGAGCGCGAGCTCGCGGAACGCCTGATCGAGCAGCTGTCGAGCGAGGAGTTCTTGCCGACGCAGTACCACGACGACTACGCCGATCGCGTTCGTGCCGCGGTCGATCAGAAGGTCGCCGGCCAGCAGATCGTCGTGAGCGCGGAGGCGCCGCGCGCGCAGATCATCGATCTCTTCGAGGCCCTGAAGAAGAGCATCGCCGAGGCCAAGAAGCCGGCCGCCCCCGCGAAGGCTGCCGCGGAGGAAGAGGCGCCCCCCAGGCCCGTAAAAAAAGCGGAGCCGGGTAAATCGCCCGGCAGGAAGAAGCGCGCGGGGTAGCGGGTGGCTGCCGCCGCACGTCTCATGCTTTTCTGCCCGTGCCCGGATCGAATACGCCGGTAGGTGCCGGCAACTGACTCCGTCTTCGGGCACGGGCACGTTTACGGGTGCGTGTTGACCTTCGACGTCGGTGCAGAGGGCGCGGCGCCTTGCTAGAAGGGCGTCGTGTCCGAGCGCGACCCCGACAGCGAGAAGACGGCCCTCGATCTGGAGTGGGGCGCGCTCGTCGAGAGGATCGCCGGGCGCACGGTGAGCGAGGCCGGCGCCGCGCGCATCCGCGCCCTGTCACCGGCGGAGACGCGCGCCGAGGCCCGCGACCGGGCGACCCTGACGCGCGACGCTTCCGAGCTCCTTCACGACGGCGCGCCGATGCCGGTGTACGCCGTGCCCGACGTCGCCGAGCTCGTGGAGCGCCTGGAGCGCAACAGCGTCGCGTCGGGCCCCGAGCTGCGCGACGTGATCCGGCTGCTCACCGCCGAGAAGGCGCTCCGCGCGTTTCTCGCGCAGCACAGGGGCGAGCACCCGGTACTCGCCGCGCGGCTCGCGACGAGCTCGTCGCTCGACGCGCTCCGGGAAGAGCTGTCGCACGCCATCGACGACGAGGGCGAGGTGCTCGACCGGGCCTCGCCGGAGCTCGGGCGGGCCCGCAAGCGCGCCGCCGAGCTGCGGCGCGAGCTCTCTGCTCGCCTCTCGGAGTCGATGAACCGCTACGCCGACGTCCTCCGCGACAAGTTCTACACCGAGCGCGAGGGGCGCTTCGTGCTGCCAGTGCGCGCGGACGCGCACCTGCGCGTCGACGGCATCGTGTTCGGCTCGAGCGCCTCCGGAGGCACCCTCTATGTCGAGCCGAAGGAGATCACGGACGTCAGCAATCGACGCCACGTCGCCGACGCGGAGGTGGAGCGCGAGGTGGCCCGGGTGCTCGGGGCGCTGTCGATCTCGGCGCGCGCCCGCGTCGACGAGCTCCGGGTCGCGCGCGAGGCGGTGACGCTCGCCGACGTCCTCATGGCGCTCGCGCGCTTCGGCGAGGCCGCCGAAGCGATCGTGGTGGACGTCGACGACGGCTCCGACATTCGCCTCGACGGGATGCGCCATCCGCTGCTCATCGGCGCGGGCACCCAGGTGGTGCCCATCGATCTGCGGCTGTCGCGCGGCCAAGGGCTCGTCATCTCGGGCCCCAACGCGGGCGGCAAGACGGTCGCGCTGAAGTGCCTCGGGCTCGCGATCTGGATGGCGCGCGCCGGCGTGCCGATCCCCGCCGACCCGACGTCGCGCGTCGGCTGGTTCGAACCGGTGCTGACGGACATCGGCGACGAGCAATCGCTCGCGCGCTCGCTCTCGACGTTCAGCGCGCACGCCGCGCGTCTCTCGAGCTACATCGCGCGCGCCGACGCGGCTCTGCACGCCGCTCCGCCGGGCGGCACGACCCTGGTGCTCCTCGACGAGATCGCCGCGGGGACCGACCCCGACGAGGGCGCGGCGCTCGCGGCGGCCGTCCTCGAGCGCCTGGTCACGGCCGGCGCCGCCATCGCGATCACCACCCACTACGAGCGGCTCAAGCAGCTCGCCGCGAGCGACCCCCGCTTCGAGAACGCCTCGGTCGGATTCGACTTCGCCACCATGAGCCCGACCTACCGCGTGACGCTCGGCGTCCCGGGCGCGTCGAGCGCGCTCGCCGTGGCCGCCCGCTACGGGATCCCTGCCGACGTCGTCGCGCGCGCGCAGGCGCTGATACCGGAGACGCACCTGGCGCGCGAGGCGCTGCTGGCCGAGGTCGAGACCGACCGCACGCGCGCAGCCGCGGAGCTCCGGGCGGCGGAGGAGGACGCCCGCGTTCAGGCGGAGCTGCGCCGCGAGCTCGAGGAAGAAGTGAAGTACGTGCGCGAGCGGGAGCGCGCGCGGCTGGCCCGCGAGGGGAGCGAGCTCACGGCGCGGGTGCGCGAGGCCCGCGACAAGCTGCGGGACGCGACGACGCGGTTGAAGAGCGGCGACGTCGACCGGGAGGCCCTGAAGGAGATCGAGAAAGCCGTCAACGCCGCGGGACGCGAGGTGGCGATAGGCAGCGCGCTCGACGCGACGTTGCGCGAACCTTCGAAGGCCGCCGTCCCGAGCCCCGAGCGCCTCGCGGTCGGCGCCACGGTCTTCGTTCCCAAGCTCCGCACCCACGCCGAGGTCATCGAAGCGCCGGCGCGCGGCCAGGTCCGGGTCGCTGCCGGCGGCATGAAGCTGACGCTCCGGCTCGACGAGCTCTCGCTCTCGACCACGCAGCCGCAGAAGCAAAAGAAGAAGCCGCGCCCCGTCGCCCCGCCGGTGCGGCGTGATGCGACGCCCGTGCGGACGGACTCCATAACCTGCGACGTCCGCGGCCTGCGCGTCGAGGAAGCCCTCGAACGCGTCGACGTCTTCGTCGATCGCCTCCTGTCGCAGGGCGAACCAGCCGGCTTCATCCTGCACGGCCACGGCACCGGGGCGCTCAAGGCCGCCATCCGCGAGCACCTCGGCGCAAACCCCCTGATCGCGAAGGCCCGTCCCGCGGAGGACGATCAGGGGGGCGACGCCTTTACCGTTCTCTGGACGACGGATTGAAGGCGCGGCGCGCGCGGAGCTCGCGCTCGAGCTCCTTCACACCGAGAGGCGCGTCGGCGGCGAGCGTCACGTGCAAGCGCGCCGTCCTCGGGACGACCGCGGACGCGGCGAGCAATCGACGGCTCGCGCGCAGCCGCACGTGGGGCAGGAGCTCGTCGGACAGCACGTCGGGGTGGAGCTCCGCGAGACGTTCGACGATGGCCCTCGCGGTCAGTCGACGGCCCTCGCCGGGCAGGAAGCCCAGGGTGAAGTCCGTCGTCCCGACCCGCATTGGCTGCTGGAGCACCAGGCCGAGCGCGCTCGCGTAACCGGAAAGCGCCTCGAGCCCCTCCGGTGCGCCGAAGCTCCGGTAGCTCCTGTGAACCGACGCGCAGCGGGGACACGCGAGCGCCTGGACGTCGCCCATGCCGCGCACGCGGAACAGATGAACGAGGAACACGCTCCGCTTGCAGGCGTGGCAGCGCTCGCGCGGCCCCATTGCGGACAGCACGCGGCGCGCGAGCTCGGCGACCTCCGGCGCGCGGAGCGCGGCTCGAACGCCGGCAAGGAGCTCGGGGCGCCTCAGCTGGAGGCCGAAGGCGAGGCGTCGGGAGTACGCGCGCAGACCGAGCTCGAGAAACGGCGGCGGATGCAGGAGGACGCTCTCGAAGGAGGGCGCGCCCTTCGCGTCGGTGGTCAGATACTCGTAGCGCTCGCGCGCGACCTCGAGCGTCGCGAGCCCGGGGGGCGCCTCTTCCGACGCCTCGCCGAACAGCGCGAAGAGAGACAACACGACTTGCCACATCTCGCGGCCGGCGGCCCTCCCGAGGTCGGCGGCGAGCTTCCGCGCCTCGTCGTCCGGGCGCCGCTGCTCGGCAGGGGCGGCAGCGCGCCGCAGGAGGTGCTCCGCAGCGGGCCGAGCCCCGGGCCGGCCGCGCAACGTCTTCACGAGCTCGTCGAGCCCCGACGCGTCCGAAAACGCCGCCTTCAGCGTCGCAGTGGCCTGCCGAAGGAGAGCGCCCCGCGACTCGGCGAAGAAGTCGCCACCGCGACCGGACTTCTCCCGGGCCGCCTCGAGCTCGCGGAAGGCCGACGACGCGCGCCTTCTCGCGAGCCCTCGCTCGAGGGACTCCACCATGGGAGCGATCGTCCGGAGCCGACGCTCGGCGTGGCTGGCGCGGATTTCCGCCGTCGGTTCCGCGGAGGCCACGCCCCGCCCGGCCTCGTCGTGCAGGAGCTCGAGCAGCACGCGGTCCTCACGCGCGTACGCGGCGTTGACGCGCGCCATCAGCTCGCTGCGGCGTGCGCGCTCTCGGTCGTTCTTCGCGAGGTCCGGGTGCAGCGCGCGCACGAGGGCGCGGTAGAGGTCCTTCGACGACAGCCACGGTGCGGGCTCGCCGGGCGGTGCGACGCTCGGCGGCAGCGGCGGGTACGCTCGGTGCGGCGCGCGACGGCGCCGCACCGGGTCGAGCTCCTTCGGACCCGCTGCCCACTGTGCGGCCTCGGCCCGCAACCGCGTCAGCCGCTCCGCGAAGCGCCGCGCGGCGTGAAGTGCGTCCTCCGCCGGTCCGAGGCGAGCACGCCGTTCGTCCCTGAAGCGCTGAAGCGCCTCCGACACCTCGGCCGTCGCGGCTTCGAGCTCCGTCAGCCGCTCGAGCTGCCTCGCGAGCTCGCGCTCGACTGCCGACTGTGCCCGCGGCTCCACCGCAACGGGTACCAGGGAAACAGGCCGACGCGCACGCCCGGCGCGCTTCTGCGTGCCTCCCATGTCGCGGACCGGTCGAGCGGCTAGG
>CAYUAW010000102.1:18492-19833 GCA_964442485.1 uncultured Polyangiaceae bacterium | reverse complement strand
ACGGACGTGCGAGATGAACGAAAGAAACGACCGGACCGCATGCAGCGATCCGGTCGTTTCTTTTTCGGGGAGTGCGAAGGGGGGGACTCGAACCCCCACAGGAATTACCCCACTAGCACCTCAAGCTAGCGCGTCTGCCATTCCGCCACCTTCGCGTGGAGGGCCGGGCTCTTGGGGGGCCCGGGGAGCCGGAAGGTATGCGTTAGCGCATCGAAGTCAAGGGGTTACGCGCGCGCGCCGCGAAGAAAAGGGACGGACGCGGAGGGCGGGGGCCTGCTACCGGCGGATGAGGGCGGAGAGGGCCTGGACGAGCTCGCCGATTTCGAAGGGTTTGCGCACCCAGGACGCGACGTTCGGGGCGTCGATGTCGGGAGCGATGGAGCCGCTGATGATGACGACAGGGAGACCGTGCTGGCAGTGCTCGATGAGCGCGAGGGTCGCCCCGGGATTCTTTCCGAGCGGAGAGAGGTCGAGGAGCGCGACGTCGAAGACGCCCCGACGGATGATGGCGTCGAGCTCGGTCACCGTGGATGCGGTCGCGACCGACGCGCCCCGAGTCGAGAGCCCGAGATCGACGAGGGTCTGGACGGCGGGGTCGTCCTCCAGGAGAAGGATGCGCAGCCCATCGAGGGACTGGAGAGGTGCGGTGCGAAATGCAGCAGACGCTGCCTCGCCGAGCGGCCACGCGAGCTCGAAGACGCTGCCAGCCGGGGTGCTCTTCGCGAGCGAGAGACACCCGCCGTGTTTCTGGGCGAGCGCGTGCGCGTGCCGCAAGCCGATTCCCGCCCCACCTTGCCGCGTGGACTCGGGCGACCGGAAGAGCGTCTCGACTCTGTCGGGAGAGACGCCCGGTCCCGCGTCGCAGACCTGGAAGCACATCTCCTGGTCCGAAGCGCTCGTCACGAGATTGACGGTCGCTCCGGGAGCCGAAAAGTGAATCGCGTTCAGCAGCAGATTGATCAAGATCTGCTGCGCAACGGGCGCGGCGCGCACCAGGAGGTCGTTCGTCGCTTCGTCGTCGCACGCCACCTGGACGCCGCGAAGCGCCGCTTCCTGAGCAACGCCGAGCAGCGCATCGCGCGCGACGGACAGCGCGCTGCGCGTGACGTTGCCCTCCGGGACCTCGGCGCCGATCGCACGACGCGCGATGGAGTGACCGAGGCGCGCGTGCGAGAGCGCGACGTCGATCGCGTCCTTCACTTCGCCGCGCGGCGATTGGCTCTTCGCACGATCGAGCCAGCCCAGCACCACGGTCAACGAGTTGGATACCTCGTGCAGCGCTCCCGCAAGATCTGCACTTGGATCCGCTGGGGAGGCCGGCTCCGTTCCCAGACGTTTCAC
>CAYUAW010000102.1:2982-18392 GCA_964442485.1 uncultured Polyangiaceae bacterium | reverse complement strand
GGCCCCGACGCTGACGCCCGTCCGCAGCACCCAGGGCAACCGGGTTCCGTCCGTTGGCCGTACGACGACGTCGAAGGACGCGGCGGTGTCCATCGTGCAACCGCCGCAATCGACGCCCGGCACGGTGAACTTCCCGGTGGACGCGGTGACGCCGGATGCGGTGCGCGGCACGAACGCCGCCTCGCCGAGCGCGTTGCCCAGCACGTCGAGTTGCTGCGCGGTGCATGGTCCGGCGTCCGTCACGTCGCAGCGGCGCATCCCGACGGAGGCAGCCACGGCCTGAACCGGCGCGGCGCCGATGGCTGTACCGAGCCCCGATTTCGCCTGCCCAGTGATGGTGGCGGCGTTGGCGACGAGGAGCGTGCGCCCGCCCTGGGACGAGCCATCCTCGCTGGCCGCGACGGGGAACGACCACTCCTGCTCGGCCAGGTTCGCGTTGGAGGCGGACGACGTCGGAACGGCGCGGGCGAGATAGGCCCCAGGCAACAGGTCCACGAAGAGACGTCCGTCATCTCCGACCACCTTGGTTGTCGAGAATGACGTGAAGATGCCGTTCTGTAGCATGTCCAGATCGGTCGACGTGAAGCTCACCGTGCTCGGAACTGGCGTCTCCGCTTCGCCGGAGCTCTGCGCCTTCCAGACCCAGCCGTTGAGGTGAACGAGCGCCGGGAAAGGGCCGATGGGCGGCAGCACCGCCTTCTGTGGACCCGCCGTCACGGCCGCCGACGTCGCGAGCGGCCCGACCAGGCTGAGCAGCACGACGGGGCCTGCGTCGGGGGTCGGAGGCGACAGGCGGAGGAGCTCTTGCCCAGGTGTCGTCGTGCCATCGGCGACGACGGGGACATACGTCACGAGGTGCGAATAGAAGTAGCCGCCATCGACGAGTGCGGGAGCACCCTGGAGCGGCGCGCTGACCTGCGACAGGACCTGCCCCGTCAGGGGGTGCAGGATGTCGACCGTCCATCCGACGAGGGGCGGCGCGGATTCGGGCCACGGGATCCGCACGTCGAGCTTCCGCGTGGGGCCGAGCTTCAGCGGATAGCACGAGACGCCGGTCTCCCCCGCGCGAACCAGCCCGCTGAAGAATTGCGGAACCGCGTCGCACGGAGCCGCGCCTCCGTCACCGGAGGTGGCACCGGTCGTCGGCTTCACGTACACGTCGAAGGCCCCCGGCGGGAGATCGACGACGAATTCCTGAGTGGGACCGGAGAGCGTCAACTTCGTTCCACAAGCGCCAGGCACCGTCGTGTCCGATCCCATGGAAAGCGTGGAAGTGTGCGTGACGTGCGTCGCGGCAGAAAGGCCATACGACTGTTCCTCGGCAGTCACCGTGACCTCGAAGGAGCATTCGGAGGCGATGTAGCCATGAACGGTGTGCACACCGTCGAGGTTGATGTCGTTCTGCTCGTTGCTGCGCGCGAGGCCGCTCTGGATCTGGTGGAACGTGAGGCCGCCGATTCCTGCGGTTGGCTGGCTAGCCGGAGGAGTGAGCTCCAGCAAGACCGTCGACAGGGCTCCTTCGTGAGCGACGCACGCCCCGAACCAGCACGCACCGTCGTTGCACTCCGAATCCTGCGTGCACTGGTTCTTGACGATGTCCGCGCTCTCGCTCTGACTCAGGTTCACCGTGCAACCCGGGAGCACGACCGACACCAGAAGACTCGCAGTGAAAGGAAGGTGCTTCACGCAGCCGCCCCGGAATCCTGTAAGCGACGGTGAAGCACGGAACCCATGAACAGCGAAAGCCGTGCCAAGATCGCGTTCGAGTGCTTTGGCGCCTCGTACGACGGTCCTATCCGCAGGCGGGAGAACGAAGGCCTGACAGCGGTGTCGCGCTCGGCGTGCGGGCGCGGGAGCTTGCGGCCGTACCGCGGCAAGTCGGCCGCTCTCATTGCTTCGCTCCGGATGTCGGAAAGCAGTCCGGGGTGATCGTGTCCGGTGGCGCCGTCGGGTCCCGGAGCCACAGAAACCAGGAGATGCGCGCTTCGAGGAGGGGGTTGCTGATGTCGGTGAAGTTCTTGATGTTGCTCGAGTCCGAGAGAATCACGGTGAGCGTGTGGCAGCCGACGTCCGACGCCGTCCAGTTGAACGTGTAGTTGAACGGGCGCGGTGGGTCCTGGTCGGCGAAGGTCCTCGGGTCCGATGCGACGTCGGCGCGCTGGAGATTCCGGGCGTTTCCGTCGGCGTCGAGCACGACGAGCGACTGGAGCCTCTCGCCGAAGTCGTCCGCGCGGAAGGGAAACGAGAAGTCGATGCTGCCCGGAGGTCCGAAGGCCACGTAGAGGCTGCTCGGCGGCGGATCGACGTGGCCGGTGACGATGACGGGAGGCACGCGGGTGGGCTCCGAGTACTCGGGAGGCGTGTCGAGGCAGCCCGCGACCAGCGTCGTCGTGGAGGCGAGCAGCGCCAGCCACGCCAGAGGAGCGCGCGCGTAGAAATTCCCTGAGGAGATCTCGCTCATACCTGCTGGCGGAGACTCTACCCTAGGGCGAGGCGGGCTGCCGCCCGCCACCACCACGAACCTGCTGCCACCGCGTGCTCGCGTACTCGGCGCTGGTGGCGAGCCGGACCAGGTCCGCGACCGCGGGGCTCGAGCTGCACAGCGCGGCCAGCCCGCCGGGCGCGTCGAGACCCCAGGTTGACACGCCCTGATCGGCGCAGGTCTCGCGTATGGCGACGGTCAGATCCCCCGATACGAAGAGTCCGGCGCGCCGCACGGCCTGCTTCGCTGCGCTGCGTGCAACGGCGTAGTCCAGGCGCGACGGATCGTCGCAGAGCTCGCGCAGCCGTCGCTGGGAGCGGGCCGGCATGCTCTCCCAGAGCATCTCGGCGAGAGTCGCCACGCTGGCGAGGTGCCCGCGGCCCGCCTGGGGCGGTCCGAACGCCGCCACCAGCGCCCGCAACACGTTCTCAACCTGTATCTCGCTCGCTCCATAGATGAGCACGTGCTCCGGCATCGTCGCCGCGAGCATCACTCCGAGGTGATAGCCGAGGAGGGCGCTCTCGTGCTTGACCTCGCCGGTGAGCAGCAGGGCGGGCGACGAAAGCAGCGCGACGTCGATGGTGATCGTGTCGTTCGTCTTTCGCTGGAACAGCGGCGTTCGCGTCAGCCCGAGCAACCGGCTGGCCGCGCTGAACTGGCGCGCGAGCGGGGTCGGCGAGGTGGGCGACACTCGCTCGAGCCCGGTCACGCCGTAGCTCGACGGGTCACGCCGGAACATGTGCGGCGCGCCGCTCCACACCAGCGCGAGCGCCTCGGTCGCGGGGAATGTCATGTCGCGAAAGAGCACCGAGCGGACGCGATCCGGCTGTTCCACCTGCTCGGCGAGCGGGGGCGGGTGAAGGGGTTCTGCGGCAGTATCGAACGCACGGAGGACGTGCTCGACGGCCCGCGCGTAGACGATGTTGCGATCGGCGAGGGTCGCCTCGTAGAGCTTCTCGAGCACGGCGCGATCCCCGGGCAGGAGATGCGCGACGCGACGACACACCGAGACGAGATCTTGCGTGCGGTCGCTGCGGTTCTCGAGCTGTGCGATGAGCTCGCGGCCAGCCTCGATCGAGCCGCGCGACAGGGCCGTGAAGAGCGCCTCTTCCTGGCCCGTCGACTGCGGTGGCGGACGGACCGAGCGTGCGCGTCGCACGGCGGGCGGCGTCCACGACACCACGGCGTTCGGTCCGCGGCCGGGCGGGTCGGTGACGGGCCCACGCGCGGGCGGCTGGAGAGCGGCGGCGGCGGCCGCGGACGACGGGACGTTCCAGGGCGCGGCTCCGCGATCGAGCGCGAAGTCCGGCTCGTCGGGGACGATGACGGCCGACTCCCGCTGGCGCGCCGGCTCGGCGTCGTGGGGCGGCATCTGCGCGCCCGTCCCGGGGGGCGCCGGCGCTCCAGGCAGCGTCGAGGGACGCCGTGACGGCTTCGGTGGTGCACTGCGCCGCAGATCCGACGGCGGCGCTTCCGGTACTTCTGGTTCCGCTCCGCGTGGCACGCGCAGCTCGATGGCCTGGTCGGCGGGAGTCGTGAGCTCGAGCACCGGACCGTCGTCGCGCGGGTTGCGGAGCGCGATGACGTGCTCGGCATCCATCGGCGAGGGCGGCGCCGAGGAGAGCGCCCTCGCCTCGCCGCTCTCCGTGGAGTCGACGGGCAAGGGCGCGGGTGAAGCATCGAACGAAGCCGGAACGGCTTCCGTGATGCGTCCGAGCGCGGCCCGGAGCTCCGTCTGCGCGCCGAGCGCGCGCGCTCGCGTCTCCGGCATCGAAGCGGCGATCTCCAGGTACTCGAGCGCGCGATCCGGCAGCTTCGCGCGCTCGGCGGCGCCAGCGGCGGAGAGCGCAACGTCGCCTCGGCGACGGAGCTCTCGCAGATCGCCCTCGAGCGCGCGCTCGAAGAGAGGCAGGGAAAGCTCGGGCTCGGCGCCCCGGGCGAGACGTTCGGCCTTCGCGAGGGCGACGAGCGGCAGGAGACCGATGTCCTCCTCGGCCGTGACGATCTCGGTCTGCCCCTCGCCGGCACCGAAGGCGACGTCGAGCGCTTCCGCGAGCAGAAAGGCATGGACCTCGCGCTTCGAAGCCTCGAGCGGCTCGCGTATGCCCCTGAGCTCCGCCGCGGTCGCGAGCGCCTCTTCGCGCGTCCCCGCGCCGCGAGTCCGGTACTCGAGCTGGCGAGCAAGGAGCTGTGCGTCGGCCGACTCGCGAGCGATGCGCGCCGCGCGCTGCGCCTGCCCGAGCGCGACGGAAAGCTTGCCGGCCGAGAGCGCGGCGCGCGCGGCTTCTACGAGGAGCGACGCGCGCACCTTCGGCGGCTCCATCGAGGAGAGCGCCATCTCCTCGAGCGCCTCCGAGTACGCTTCCGGGCTCTCCCCACGGCGCGCGATCTCCACGTGGAGCGCTACGAGCTTCGGCGTTCGCGGGAAGCCGCGCATCGCCTCGAACACGCGGCGCGCAGATTCCACGTCGCCACCGTCGAGGTAGGCCTGCGCTGCACGCCGCGAGAGCTCGGCTGCCTCCGTCGTGTCCTTCGGCAGCGCGCTCGCCCGGAGCCACAGCGCTGCTGCGCGAAGCTTGCCACCGAGCCGCTCGTTGAGGTCCGCCAGCGTGGTGAGCGCGAGCAGGTTGTCGCCCGTCTCGGCGAGCAGCGACTCGAGCTCGGCGCGGGCGTCTTCGGGACGGCCCAGGCGCGACTCGAGCATCTGTGCGAGGTGCAGGCGGATGCGACGCCTGTCGTCGATGCTCTGCGGAAGGCGCGAGCGGCGCCGCAAGAATTCGGCGAGGGCGTCCCAGTCGCCGCGGCGTTCGGCGTCGCGCTCGAGCGCCGCGAGCGCCACCGTGTCGCGCTCGTCGAGCGCGAGGATGGCCTGATAGCGGAGCAAGGCGCCCGCGTCGTCGCCCTCCGCGCTCAAGAGGACGGCCAGCCGCCGGAGGAGCCCGAGCCGCTTCACGTCGTCCGACTCGAGCGAGACGAGCGCCGACAGCGCGTCGATCTGCCGGCGAGCGTCGCCGCCGGCCTGCGCGTGCGTCAGGAGATCGAAGAGCAGCACCGGATCTTTCGGTGACGACTCGAGCAGGGCGTCGATGACCGACGTCGCTTCACCTGCCTGACCCCCGTCCGTGAGGACGGACGCGAGCTCACGCCCGAGCATGACGCGAGCGTCTTCGTCCTTCTCTCGCGCCATCTCGTCGCGGAGCAGCTGCTGCAGCAGATCGAAGCGCTTGCCGTCCCGGTAGAGCCGCCGCAGCCGCTGCGCGATGGGGTGACCGAGCTCCTCGGGGAGGCGCTCCGCCGAGCGCGCCTCCTCGAGCGCGTCGATGGCCTCGCGCGTGTCGCCGCGAGCGCTCGCGGCGTCCGCCTGGGCGATGAGACCGTTGACGCGCTCCTCGACGGGCATGGCGGCCAGCACCGACTGGACGAGCGCACGGTCGCCCGAGGCGCGCGCCGCGGCCTCCGCGCGCCGCACGAGCTCCTTCTCTTCGGGGAAGCGGATCGCCGCGGCGACGAGCAGCCGCGCGACGGGAAGCACGTCGGAGGCCGTACGCCCGATGGCCTCGGCGAGCTCGACGAGCGGCAGGTCCACGTTCGCGTGCGGCGACGACACGAGCTCCGTCACGCGGGTGACGAAGCCACGCCCGCGCTCCACGTCGTCCGCGAGCTCGCTCGCGGAGGGGACGAGCGTCGCGTACTCGTCGATGCTGGCGTCTGCCTCGGTCGCGCGAAGGAGCGCTGCCATCGCGGCGTCGCGAGCCCCGAAGGCGTCGAGGGCGGTGGCGGCGCCGCCAACCGCGATGCGCGCGCCCTCGGGGCCGTGGAGCCGGGGCAGCATCGCGCGGAGCGCCCGCACGTACCTGAGCTCGGCGATGTCCTTCTCGTCCGGGACGGTGCGCACCAGCTCGGCGAGCCCCGCAGCGAGCGACCTGAGGGTCTCGAGGTGAGGGTTCGCCTCCAGCGCTCGCAGGAGGACTTCCACCCGCTGGCGCTTGCCCTCCTCGCCCGAGCCGGCGACGAGCGCGGCCCGGCGCAGCCAGACGGCGCGCTCCTCCGAGCCCGACGAGCGCGACGCGACGCGTTCGATGGACTGCACGGCCTCCGTGGAATCCCCTGTGCGCTCGGCGAGGCGCATCATGAGCACGAACGCGACGCCCTCCGACGGGACCGCCTCGAACGCGAGGATCGCGTGACGCAGCGCGAGCTCGCGGAAGCCGCGGCGCTCGAGCTTGCGCGCCGCCCGGTAGTGCGCGGCGCGCTCGCCGTACACACCGAGCGAGCCCCGCGCGATGATGTCGTAGGCGCGCTCGAGCTGGTCGATGTCCTTCTCCGCCGCGGAGCGCTCCGCGATCGCGAGCACGTCGGCGCGCGAGCAGTCCGCCTCCAGCGCGCGGATCGAGATGGACAGCGCGTCGCCGTCGAGACCGCCGTCGAGCGCGACGCCGGCCGCGGCCGCGAGCGCGCGCGCGACGTCGGCGCGATTGCGCTTCCGCGTGGCGAGGTCCTCCAGGCGCCGCACGGCCTCGACGTGGCCGGCGAACGCGACGAGGTCGCGGGCAAGGCGTTCGAGGCCGTGCTCCTTGTCAAGCGCGGCGCCCCGCTCCCAGGCCGAGAATGCGCCGTCGGGGTCGTCACCGAGATCCCACCGCGCGGCGCCGAGCTCGCGCCACACGCGCGCGGTGCCCTCGAGCTCCGACGACGACACGGCGCTCAGCGCCTCGGCGTGCGCCTCGAGGAGCGACAGCTCGCCGTCCGAGCTCCGCGGCGGCAAGGCGATCTCCACCTCCGCCAGCACCGCGGCGGGATCTGCGCCTTCGGAGAGGGCGCGTGCGAGCGCCGCCGCAGCGCCGTCCGCGTCGCCCGCTCGCCGCCTCCGCGACGCGAGCTCGAGGAGGAGCTGTGCGCGATTCCGGCCCGGGGTCCCCGACGCGAGCTGGCGCTCCAGCACGGCGATGGCGAGCCCGGAGTCGCCCACGGAGTCGGCCGCGCGGAGGACGGCTTCGCGGATCTCCGGGATGCGCGGGCCGAACACGTCGAGCGCGCGACGGCCGAGGGCAGCGGCGCGCGGGGGGTCCAGCTCCGCGAGACGCAGGATGGCGTGCCCGACGAGAGGCACCAGGTGCAGCAAGGGCTCCGGCTGTGACAGGAGCCACGCGAGCGAATCGCCGATGCGCGCGGGATTGCCGGCTTCCACGACGCGCTCGAGCAGCGCGCTCGCGGTCGCACGATCCCCCGGCCTGAGCGCGAGCGCCCGCTGCGTCCAGGCGAGCGCGGACGCAGGCTCGCCGAGAGCGTCGAACGTCTCGGCGAGCGCACGACAAAGCGAGACCCGGGGCAGCACCACTCCGGCGGCGCGCTCGAGGGCGACCGCCGCGATCCGGTCGCGCTGCCCGATGGTGGCGCGCGCGAGCGCAACCACGGAGCGCGGCGACGAGCTGTCGGCGTGGCACGCCCGCTCCGCGGCTCGCCGCGCGTTCTCCGCGTCACCCTCGGCGAGCAGAACCTCCGACGCGACGCTGAAGAGCAGCGCCGAAAGCGGACCGTCGGTGCCGGCGGCGAGCCGGCAGAGCGCATCGCCGCGAGCCTTGCCGCTGCCGTGCTTCGTCGCGAGCGCGAACACCATGCCGGCGGCAGCGCGGTGAGTCCCGCTGTCGTCCCCGCCCGGGACGAGCACCTCGACCGCCGTCTCGACGTCACCACGCGCTCGCACGAGCGCCGAGAGCCCGAGGCGCGCCCGCTCGTGCTGCGGCCGCGGCAATTGCCGCGAGAGTTCGAGGCGGAAGAGAGCTTCGAGCCGGTCCGGGTGACCCAGCCGAGTGAGGAGCCGCTCGAAGGCGTGGCGCGAGGCGCGATCCTCGGGGGCGTCGCGCAGTAGCTCGTCGAGCACGTTCGCGAGTTCCTCGGCGTCGTCCGGGCGGCTGCGCAGGAGCGTCGCCAGATGCCGGAGCGCGTCGAGCCGGGGCGCGCCTGTTTCCGCCTCCACCGCCGCGCGAGCCGACGCGACGGCCATCGCCGTCGCCGCGCTGCGCTCCTCCAGGCGGCCCACTATGGAGCGAAGCTCGTCGTCACGGGGGTCCTTCGCGAAGAGGCGCCGCGCCGCCCACAGGGCGAGCGGCGGCTCGTCGAGCCGCTGGTCGGCGAGGACCACGAGCTCGCGCAGACACGCCGCGCGCTCACCGTCGAGGGCCGATGTCTCGACGGAACCCGCGCGCACCAGAGCCTCCACGAGCGGCCCGTGGTCTCCGGAGGCCGCGGCGTGCTCGCGCAGGAGCGACTTGGCATCCTCGTTCGAAGGATCCGCCGCGAGCGCGTCGATGAAGGCGTCGACGGCGCGCTCCGTGCTGCCGAGCGCGCCGCCCGTGACGCGGCCGAGAGCGACGCGCGCGCGGCTGCGGTCGAATCCCGTGAGCGCTTCGGCGGCGAGCTCGAGACGCGCCGCGACGACGTCGTGGAGGCCGACGTCGGCGAGGATCCGCTCGAACGTCAGGAGCTCCTCGCCGGAATCCTCCGACGAGGCCGACCGCGCCAGCGATTGCGGGTCGAAGACCTGGTCGAGGTGCGCGTCGAAGGCGGCGCCGAGGGCGCGGATGGTATCGCCGTCGACGACCGCGTCGCGCAGGCGGCTGCGGTGCGTCGCGAGCCCGCGATCGGTCGCCGCTCGGGCGTGCTCGCGGAGCACTTCGTCGGCGGCTCCGCCGCGGCCGCGCATCGCGAGATCCGCGGCGAGGCGCTGCGCGGCGGGCGCGTGCCCCGGCGCCATCTCGAAGGCGCGCAGCAGATCCTCGAACGCCGCGGCGCTGTCGCCCTGCGTCTCGTGCCGGCGCGCGGCTTCCAGGTAGGCGTCGGCGGCGTCCTTCGGGGACACCGCTTCGGGCGCCCACGCCGCGATGGCGCCGCGCAGCTCGTCGGGCACCGGATCCGTCAAGTTCGCGCGCGAGGCGCTCGCGAGCGCTTCTGACGCGCCTCGTGGATCGCCGTGACGCCCGAGAAAGACCGCGATGCGCGTCAGCAGCCGAGAGAGGCGCTCGCCGAGCTCTGTCTCGACGAGCGCCTTGAGCGTCGCGGCCGCGAGGCCCGGCTCGCCGAGCGCGGCGAACCACGACGACAGCTCCTCGCGAAGCGACGGGTCTTCACCGAGGAGCAAGGCGCGGCGCGCGAGCCGCGTGGCGGTGTCGAGCTCCGCGCCGCGGGCGGCGAGCGCCCGCGCGAGCGACGCCGCACAGATGCGCTCGGCTTCCACGTCGTGCGCCTGTGTGGCACTGCGAAGCTTCGCGCGTAGGGAGGCGAGCTCCGCCCGCGCGCCGGGCCGCCGGGCAGCGGGCGCGTGGCGTGACAGCCACTCGAGGGCGAGCGCCGACACGGAGCGCGGCGCGGACCAGTCCGGTGCCGGCAAGGTCTGGCGGCGCGGCGGCACCGTCTCGACGGAGCGCGTGCCCCTGTCGGAAGGACGCTCGTGCAGCGCGCTGCCTTCTGACGACGCATTGGAGTCGAGGTCTGCCATTGACGGACACGAGCCGATTCCCCGGGGTTCGGCGGCACGAACCGCACGAGCCAGAGGAAACCCGAACCGTTACACTATAGAGGTATCAGCGGGGACTTGTCGCCGGATGGGAGAGCGTTCTAGCCTGAGGGGACCCCCGAGCATTTTCGACGGAGATTCATGATGCGATTTCAGCCCAGTATCGGCCGGCTCTTTCTCGGGGTGGGCCTCCTGGCCGCCGCCCTCCTCCACGGGACGGTTTGCGACGCGGCGCCAGCGGCCGCACCCGCGGCAACCGCCGGTGCCGCGCCGAAGAAGGCCGCGGCAGGTGCGACCCCCAAGAAGAAGGCCGCGTCGGACGCGGCGCAGGCCTCCGCCGGGGGTCCCGATGCGGCCACCAAGAAGGCCGCGCGCGAGGCTTATGCCGCCGGGGAGAAGGCCTACACCGCGGGCGACTACACGACCGCCTACGACCAGTTCAAGAAGGCGCATGATCTCATCCCGACCATCCACGCCGAGTACTGGATGGCGATGGCAGCGTCTTATGGAAGCGACGCGGGCGCGGCATACGCGGGGCTGTCGAACGTGGTTGCTTCTCCGGAGGCGTCGAAGCTCGGTGACGACAAGGTGGCCTCCGCGACCGCGCGCCTCGAGGAGCTGAAGAAGACGCCCGCCGCCGTGAACGTCACCTCCGTCCCTCCGGGTGCAGAGGTGTCGGTGGACGGCGCCGCCCAGCCGGGCGTCACGCCCGTGACGGTGAGCGTCCTCTCCGGCACGCATCGGCTAGGCCTGGGGCTCAAGGGATACGATCACTACGAGACGGACCTGGCGGTCACGCCGGGCCAGAAGCTCGACCAGAACGTCGAGCTCACGAAATCGCCGGAGCCGCCACCCGCGCCCGTGGTCGCGCCCGCCCCGGTCCCGGTGAAGGCGGCCACGCCGCCCCCTGCCCCGCCCCCGAAGGAACCGAAGAACCTGCTCCCGGCCTACATCACCCTCGGCGTCGGCGCCGTTGGCGCAGTCGTCGGGACGGTGTTCGGCGTGCAGGCGCTCAGCGCCAAGAGCGACTTCGACAAGAAGCCCACGAACGACAACGCCGATCGCGCGGAGCGCGACGCGCTCATCGCCGACATGGGGTTCGCCGTCGCGCTCACGCTCGGGATCACCGGCGTCGTGCTGCTGGTCTCCGACGATTCGAGCGAGGTGACGGCGCGCGAGGAGCACGCCCGTCGGCCCGCGCGTGCGCGGCTCGACATCGCGCCGGTCGTCACGCGTTCCACGCAGGGTGCGGCCGCTCGCCTGACGTTCTGAGTCGAACGGCGGGTGAGAGCCGCGCGAGCTGCTTCGCTCGCCCGTCCCTATCCGAAGTGCTTGCCGATCGCGTCGATGACCTGCCCGTAGTCGGGCGGCAGATAGTGCGGCGGGTTGGCGAGCCGGGCGTCGATGCCGGGGAGCTGGCTCTCGTGGTAGCGCACCTTGAACTCGGTGAACTTGAGCCCGTGCGCCGTGGAGACGCACACCACGCGCTCGTGCGGCAGGATGGTCCCCTTCTTCACGAGCTTCTCGATGACGGCGAGCGCGACAGCCGTGTGCGGGCAGGTATACATCCCCGTCCGGTCCGCACGGGCGGCGGCGTCCGCTAGCTCCTGCTCGCTCGCCTGCTCGACCACCCCGTTCATCGCCTCGATGGCACGCACGGCGCGCGGCGCACTCACCGGGTTGCCGATCTGGATGGCCGTCGCGAGCGTCGGCTTGGCCGTGATGGGCGCGACCTCCTTCAAGCCCGCGCTCCATGCGCGATAGAGCGGGTTCGCGTTCTCGGCCTGCGCGACGGCCAGGCGCGGGTAGCGGCTGATGATCCCGAGGTCCTTCATCATCTTGAAGCCGGCGTACAGGGCGGACGCATTCCCCAGGTTGCCGCTCGGGATCACGACCCAGTCGGGGACCTCCCAGTCGAACTGCTGCACGATCTCGATGCCGACGGTCTTCTGCCCCTCGATACGCAGGGGGTTCATCGAGTTCGCGAGGTAGATGACGCCCTCGGCGGCGAGCCGCTGCACGATCTCCATGCAGCCGTCGAAGTCCGTGTCGAGCCCGAGCACGAGCGCGCCGTTGGCGAGCGGCTGCACGAGCTGCCCGGTGCTGATCTTCCCGCGGGGGAGCAGCACCACGACGGGGAGACCCGCAGCAGCGCCGTACGCCGCGAGCGACGCGCTCGTGTCACCGGTCGACGCGCAGCAGAGCGCTTTCACGCGAAGGCCTCGCTGGATGGCGAGCCGCGCCACGCTGACGAGCACCGTCATCCCGAGGTCCTTGAACGAGCCGCTGTGGCTGTTGCCGCAGAGCTTCACCCACAGGTCGGTGAGACCGATGGTGCGCCCGTACCGCTCGGCCCAGAAGAGGTTCGTTCCGCCCTCGTCCATCGAGACGATGAGCTCGTCGGGAACCGTCGGCATGACCCACTCGCGCTTCCCCCAGACGCCGGAGCCGTATGGCCATGCGGTGCCCTTGTAGCGCTGCTCGAACAGCTTCATCCACGCGGCGCCGCTGCGATCTCGCAGGGCATCGACGTCGTGAGTGACCTCGAGCAGGCCTCCACACTTCGGGCACCGATAGATGGGCTCCGTCACCTCCCATGAGCCTTCATGGCCGGCGAAGCAGGTGAATCGACAGGTGTATTGCACGGCGGGACTATAGCTCGAACCGCTCGGATTGCCGGGCCGTGAAGTGGGCGCTCTCGCCGATCATAGCTTTTGCCCCGGCGGGCCGCCGCGGTACGGTCCCCGGCCGTGAGCCGTCCCTGGGTGCTCGTTCCAAGCCGGCCGAGCGGCGATCCACTCCGGCGCCTGGGCGGGCTTTCCCTCGCACTCAGGCTCGCGCTCGACGCACAGCGCGCCGGCGCGCAGGCAATCGTCGTCACTCCGGAATCCGGAATCGGCAAGAGCGACCTCGCGGACCCGCGCCTCTTGCTCGACGTACTCGAACGGCCACCCGATGGCGCGCGCACGGTCAAGCTGGGCGCGAGCCTCGTCGTGCACCGTGGCGCGCTCGCCGAATGCGCGACCGCCGACGGCGACGTCACACTCCAGACGGGCGCTCTGCCGCCGGAAGGGACGCCGTTCGGGTTCGCAGCCGTCGATGTCGTGGATTCTGCGTCGGCCCGACGAGCCGAGCGAGCGCTCTTTCGCTCCCTGCGCAAGCCGCAGGACGGGTGGACGGCGCGCTGGCTGAATCGGTACGTGTCGCTGACGCTCTCGCGGTTTCTCGTGAAGACGCCGTTCTCCCCGAATCAGATCTCCGTCGGGATCCTCGCCATCGGGCTCTACGGCGCCTGGCTCGCCGCGCAGGGCAGCTACTGGTCGATGCTCGCGGGCGCGTTCCTCTTCCAGGCGCAGAGCATCCTCGACGGGTGCGACGGTGAGATGAGCCGGGTGAGCTACCGCGGCTCTCTGCTCGGCGAGTGGCTCGACACCATCGGCGACGACGTCACCAACTACGCTTTCTTCGCCGGCACCGCGGTGGGGCTCCACGCGAAGACAGGGAGCAACCTCTATCTGCTGGCTGGCGCGATCACGGTCGGCTCGGGCGTCACCGCCAGCCTCATCGAGTACCGCTACCTCGCGAAGATCGGCTCCGGAGACCTCCTGAAGTATCCGACGAGCCAGACCGCGTCGAACTCGACCGGGCTGCTCGCGGCCATCGCTCCGCTGTTCAAGCGCGACACGTTCGTGTTCCTCACGCTGATCGCGGCGGCGCTCGATCTGCTCGGCCCCATGCTCGTCGTGTTCGCGGCCGCGGCGGTGGGGATCCTCGCCAACGTGCTCGGCGCAGAAGCGAAGATGGCCCGCGAGCGGCGCGCCGCTGCCGCGTCTCCGCCGTCATGAACCGCGGGCCGGTGTGCCGCTTTCGGGCCGCTCCTGGAACGCGCCGCCGGGAAGTCGCCGGAGCAACCGTGCTGCTCGCGTTCGCCGTCCTCTTCGCGAGCGACGTGCACGCCTCCGGCCCGCTTCGTGGTGACGGCTCCGACATTCGCACGAGCCGCTACGGGGTCGACCTGACGCAGACGCCAATCCAGGCCGGGGCGCGCGTCACGGGCCTCGCCGGCGCCTACGTCGCGATCGCAGAGGGCATCGACGGGGACATCCAGACGCCGGTGGCGCCGGCTGTCCGCACGCTGTACTCGGTCGATCACTTCGAGATGGAGCTCGGGCTCGGCCTCACCCTCCCCGTCTCCGTCACGACCACGGATTTCTTCAACACGGGCCGCCAGCGCACCCAGCTCAGTGACGCCGACAAGAAGGGGTTTCTCTTCGTCACTCCCGCGATAAACCTCGCCTGGGGCGACTTCGGAGTGGGCGTGACGCTCGAGCTCCAGAACTACAGCCTGCTGCGCTCCGGCGTTTCTTCCACGCTGCGCCGTGACGAGTTCGACGCCCAGTTTCTCATCGGCCACGTGCAAGCCGCCAATCGCTTCTTCGGCGGTCAGCTGGTGCTGGGCGGCGGCCTGCGCGTCCTCGAGCTCGACGTCAACAATCCGCAGGCACCTTCCGGGCAGACCAACCTGTTTACCACCGTCGGCGTCGGCGTGGAGGCGGGCCTCATGTGGGCGCCGCTCGAGCAGCCCTTCCGTCTGGGTGCGGCGTTTCGCTCCGCGGTGTCGACGAACCCCGATCCGCAGAGCCGCGTCCTGCCGAACAGCGAGGGCGATCGCATCATCGGCACCGTGGGGGATCCGGCAAACTCGTTCTGGCTGCCGGATCGCGTCGAGCAGCCGTGGGACCTGAACCTGGGGCTGGCGGTCCAGATGGGACCGCGACCGTTCAACGCCGCCTGGACGGACCCCGCCGATCGAGTCGACGTCGCGCGCGTCGCCGTCGCCCGTCGGCAGATGGAGAGAGCCTACCGGCGCGCGCTCCTGGTTCGCCGGTACGCGACGGAGGGCGGCCTCGACGCCGTGACGGAGGACGCCATCGACGCCGAGCTCGACGGCGACGAAGCCATGGACGAGCTGCACGTGAAGCGGGTGGCGCGCGATCTCCGCCAGCGCATGAAGCTCGCCTACGCGCGCCTACCTCGTCCCTATGCCCTGCTCGCGATCTCCCTCGTGCTGACCGGATCCATCAACGACGCCGTCGGCATCGAGTCCTTCCTTCAGCGCGTCGTCGCGCGGTCAGGGGAAAAGCTCGTCTATTCCCCACGACTCGGACTGGAAACCGAGGTGGTGCCCGGGTGGCTCAAGCTCCGTGCCGGCACTTATGGAGAGCCGACGAGGTTCGCGTCGAGCTCGGCGCGGGTCCACGGAACGCTGGGATTCGACGCAAAAGTGTTCCCATGGTCCGCCTTTGGCCTCTTCGAGGAGGACACTCAGTGGCGGCTGACGACGTCACTCGACGCCGCGGCGAGATATCTCGGTTGGGGCGTCAGTGTGGGCGTCTGGCACTAGAGACGCTTCCG
>CAYUAW010000102.1:0-2882 GCA_964442485.1 uncultured Polyangiaceae bacterium | reverse complement strand
TTGGTGCGGGACTGCAGCGGCGTGCTCGCGAAGGGACGTTTCGGACGCTTGTTCTTCAGGCACGGGCACGTTTACGGGTGCAGCTCGAGTGAGGGACGGGCACGCGTCTGGCGGCCGCATTTCCGCGGTTGGTGTACTAGAGGCCGGATTGCGGGTTAGGATCCGAAGATCATGGGGCGCAGAGGGCCTCTCGATCATCCGGAGCTGCTCGAGGTCCAGCAGCTCCTCGACGACCGTGAGGTCGCCGAGGCGCAGCGACGGCTCGCGCGCCTCGGCCATCGCCCCGAGATGTCGCACGGGATCACGTTCCTGACGACGCGCCTGCTGCACGCGCGAGGGCGACTCGATCTGGCGGGGGTCGCCGAGCGGCTGCGCGAGCTTTTGGCCGTCGCTCCGAAGTTCGAAGAGGCGCTCGCGCTGCTGGCGCAGGCCGAGGCGCACAAGAGCGCGCGGGCCGGCGCTCCGTCCGCGCCGGCCGAGCCACGCCCCGCGACGCCGGTCGTCCCGGATGAGCCGGATGACGACGACGGTCGAGTGGCCGTGCGAACGCCTCAGGTCCCGTCCGATCCCGAGGTCGATCCGCCGCCAGCGGACCCGCGACTCAGCTCGTCGAAGGCGCCGGCGGAGGAGGATGCACGCGCTCCCCGACGACCGACGTCGCGTCCTGCGAGCAAACGCCGGGGCAAGGGCCCGAGGATCTTCACCCCCGTCACCGGCTTCGAGGCGACGGAATCCCCGCGAGCACCCGAACCACCGGCGGCGTCGGGGGCGAGCGGCACCTCGCTGCCGGAGATCCCGAGAGCGCCCGCGCTGCCCCACTTCCGCGACAACCAGGCGCCGCCGAGCTACGCGCCGAACCGGCGCACCACCGAGCCCGATATCTTCAAGGGCAAGAGCCTGCTTCCGCGGAGCGCCGGACGGTACAGCGAGATGCCGGCGTCCATCGACGTCATCGAGCCCGCTCGCCCGAAGCGCGGCAAACCGTCGAAGGCGCCGTCGCCCTCCATCCCGAACTCGCAGCGGCAACGCCGTGAGACCACGCCGCAGACGCCCGAACGGATCCGCTCGGCGTTTCCCCCGAAGACGTCGACGGCGATTCCGACGCTCTTCGAGATCGCGTCTTGGATCGACGAAGGCCGATTCCGCGACGCGGTCGCCGCGATCAACCGCGCCGGGCCCAGGGTCGGGCCGGAGTACGCCGTGCTCCGGGCTCGCGCGCTGGCGGGGGCCGGCTACGTCGATCAAGCCCTCGATTTGCTCGAGCAGCTCGACAGAACGCCGTCGGCGGATCCTGAGCTCCGCGCTGCGACGGCGCGCCTGTTCGTCGAGCTCGGCGATCCGGTGCGCGCGCTCGCCATCGCGAAGAACGCGCTCGAGGCGGACTCCGAGCGCCCGCTCATCCGGTTGACGTACGCACTCGCGGCCGTTCGGACCTGCCGGCGCACGCGGGATCTGTCTCTCCTCGAGGCGGCCGATCGTGCGCTCGAGAAGTTCGCCGCCAGGGAGGGACCGCTCCCCGCCCTCTACCTGGCCCTCCGTGCGTGCATCCAGGCCGGTATCGGCGACCCCAACCGCGCCATCTCTACCGCGCAGCGCGCCCTCGGCCTCGACCCGAAGTCACCGGACGCTTTCGCGGCGCTCGCGGAGGCGGCGTCGCAGCTCGGTCGCGTTCACGACGCGCGCCAGGCCTGGTCGAAGCTGTCCGAGCTGGCTCCCGCGGAGGGCGAGGCCATCGGACTGCTGCTGTCGCAGCCGGGACAGCGTGCCGCGGGCAAGCAAGCGGTACCGGCGATGGACGCCTCGCCGCTGTGGTCGGCCGTCGATGCACAGATGGCCGCGGGCCAGCGGAAGGAAGTGCTCGGCGCGCTCGAGCGATTCGCGCGAGAAGCGTTCCGTCGCATGGCGAAGTCCGTGCTGCGGGAGGATTTCACCGCGATCGCGACGGTGGGCGCGAGCTTTCTCACCACGGCCCCGGTTCTGTCGAGCTTCGCGCCGTTCGACGCGTCTCTCTGGAGCCTTCGCCGGCTGGAAGCCGGGCTGGACCTGATCGCGGGCCGCTCGGGCGGCGACGTGCTGCCGGAGCACGAGACGGGCCTGGTCGTGCTGCTCGGCTGCTACCTGGGCGAGACGATCCGGCTCGCTCACTCCGGACGCTGGGAGGGTCGCGCGGCGGATCTGGACAGCGCCAAGGTGGATTTCGCAGAGCAGGAGATCTATCCGTTTCGCATCCTTGCAGCGCGGCTGCATCACGGCCGACGCACCGCGTTCGCGAGCTCCATGCAGCTCGGCCCCGCTCGCCCGGGCTCCGATCAGTGGCGAACGCGCTTCGAGAATCCCGTCGCCCCGCCGGTGCCGTGGGCGCCGAACGCCTGGCCGCCGCCGAGCCAGATCGGCGCGATCGGGCGGTCACTGTCGCAATCGCCCATCGGCCGGTACTGCGAGGAGTTCGCCGAGGGCGCGCTCGATCGCACGGCGGCGAGCCTCATCGCACTCGACACGTACCTCGATCTGGTAGCGCCCCGCGGTGCGCCCATCGACGCGGACGCGGCCTGGACGCGGCGCGTCTCGGTGCTCGCGGGAGGCTACCTCGGCGAGACGCTGCGCGAGCTCGTCGGTGGCGAGTGGGTCTACGGCGTCGATTCCGCCGACGACGCGCTGGCGTTCCGCCTCCGGCTGCGCGGCTCGACCGAGGCGCTCCCCGTGGCTCAGGTCCTCGAGCGCGTCATCGGCGAGCGGTCCTCGACGCTCGTCGACTACGCCCGCACGTTGATGCGGCGAGCGGGCCGGCCGTAGATTCCCATCGGCGGGGAGACGCCGTCCCCGAGGTATCAAAGATGCGGACCTACGCGAGCGGAGCGAGCGCGCCGAAGGCGGCGGGGGGA
>CAYUAW010000101.1:13175-19840 GCA_964442485.1 uncultured Polyangiaceae bacterium | reverse complement strand
ACGTCGTCGTCGATCTGTGAGGCATGGACGGGAGTCGGCGTGCCGACCCAGCGCCGTGAGCAAACACCCACGAACTACCGCCTCGGGGCGCTCGGCTTTCTCTCGCACCCCGCCCTCACGACGGAGGACAAGGCCCACCCGACGTCGGGCAACTACGGCTTCGAAGACCAGCAGGCGGCTCTTCGCTGGGTGAAGGACAACGTCGGCGCGTTCGGAGGCGACGCGAGCAAGGTGACGATCTTCGGCGAGTCGGCAGGCGGCTACAGCGTGTGCGCTCACCTGATCGCGCCGGATAGCGCAGGCCTCTTCCAGCGCGCGATCTCGGAGAGCGGAATCTGCAGCCGGCTCACCGCCACGACGCGTGACGCTCAGTACTCGCGCGGCGAAGCGGTGGCGCGCACCATGGGGTGCAGCGATGGCGCGACCCTGCTCCAGTGCATGCGTGGTAATGCCGCCGACGATTTCGTCAACATGATGTCGCCCCCGATGTTGCCGGGCGGCTTGTTCTTCCAGGGCAGCGGCGCCGCACAGGGCGACGCCGGGGTAGCGGACGCGGGCGCCGCCGGAGCACCGGACGCGGGCGCCGCGGCGTCGGGCCCGTGGAGTCCCGTCAACGACGGCGTCGTCATCCCGGCCAATATCGGCACGACGGGCGCTGGCTTCGCGAGGTGCTGCCGCTGCTCGGCACGAATTCCGACGAGGGCAGCCTGTTCACCTCGCCGGCGCTCTTCGGAGGCATCCCCGTCGCGAACGACGGCGAGTACCAGGCGGCCCTCGCGCGCACCTTCGGCGCTGCGGCGGCGAAGATCTTCGCGGAATATCCATCATCCGCTTTCCCTTCGGCGAACGACGCGCTGAACGAGGTCACGACGGACGCCTTCTTCGCGTGCTCCGCGCGGCAGCTCGCTCGGGCCGCGACCGCCGCGGGATCGAACGTGTTCCTGTACGCCTCTTCACTCACACGCCGGAGAAGCCGCTCGTTGCGGGCCTCGGCGTCTTTCACTCGTCGGAGCTCGGCTACGTCTTCGGGACGGATTTTCCGCTCGACCCCCCACAACCCGATGAGCTGCCGCTCGGCACCACCGTCCGGGGCTACTGGACACGCCTGGCGGCTGCCGGCGATCCAAACGGGAGCGGTAGCCCGTCGTGGTCCAAGTACGCCGCCGCCAGCGATCCGAACATGGAGCTCGATCTCCCGAAATCTTCTGGCCAGACGGGCTACAAGAAGGCCAAGTGTGACTTCTGGGACACCGCGCTCCCGTGACCAGGTGCGGGCCGCACCGGCTCCGATGTCGCTGCGTACGCCGCTGGCGAGATGACCGAGCTTCCCGAGACAGGCCGCGTAGCGATGGGCGTCTCTTGCATCTGTTCAGCGCATGTCCGTCACGACGACGTTGTCTGCCCAGCCAAGCAGCTCCCAGACCCATGTGAAGCTGATGCCGCCGTGAGTGACGGGCGACGTGCCGGACGGGTAAGGCACGACGTCGTCGGTATAGTCGAAGACGTGGGCGCCGTTGACCCACAGCTGGATCCGCTTGCCGACGATCTCGATGGTGTAGTGGTTGGCGCCGTCCACGATGGCGGAGGTGACGAGAGTGTCGAGGCCGCGGCTCTCGCCCGCGGTGGAGCAGCCCCATCCGATGCCCGGGCAGTAGTAGCCGTTGAAGGTTCCGAGCGACACGGTGCCCTGAACGTCCTGGTCGCACGTCTTGGTTTGCACGCCGATGGCGTAGGCGGTCTCGGGCTGGTTCCAGCTCGCGGTTTCCTGCTCGACGCGGAAATACATGTCGAGCCGCCGCGTACAGGTCGAAAGCCCGTACGGATTGTAGGAACCCGCCTGGAGTAGCTCGGCGTCGAAGTCGAGCCGATAGTCGGTCCAGGTCGTGTCGTCGATGTGCGTCGCGATGGTCCCGCCGCGGCCGTTGCCCGCGGCCCCATAGTTGAAGCTCGCTTGCGGAGGACCGTCCTCGACCTGGATACGCCCGCCTGTCTTCACGAAGGCCCGCCGCCAGAGCGACCAATCGCCGGGCAGCGTTCCGTTCTCGAAGTCGTCGGAGAACAGGATCGGCTTGCAGTCGCCCGTGCTGACCACGTGATGCCCTGGTTGGCACTCCGCGCTACCCGACTCCGACGCTGCGTCCGCCGGGGCGCTGGTGTCGGAGAGGGCCCCCCCGGCCTCGCGATGCAATCCACCGATCCCGGCTTCGGCATCCGGGCTGGCGTCCACGTTTGCCGTTGCATCGGGCGGCTCGCCAGGGCCACCGCCATCCATCGTCGGTGACGATTTGCCCCCGTCGGGGACGGGAGGCGCGCCGCTGTCGCTCTTCGGCAGCGGCCGCGGCGAGCAGACACCGTCGATACACGCTCCTGCGTCGCCGCACCCTCCCGCGATGTCGCAACTCGACAGACACAGGCTGCTCGTGTGCTCGCTGCCAGGGCACAGGAGCTCCACCACCGAGGGCGGCGCGCACGTCGCAGCCGCGCCGAGACGCATGCAGTCGCTGCTCTGCGTGCACGGCAGCGTGCAGGCGCCGCAGATGCACCGGAGCGACGCGCCGCAGACGTCATCCGAGTCGCAAGTCGTCAGCCAGTGTGTCTCGCTCCCGCGGTTGCTGCTGCCGCCCGATTCACAGGCGGGGCTCATGAGCACTGCGCCGGCGACCACCAGGACGCCGTAGCTTCGACCCCTCATTCGTCGTCTCCTTCTTCTTCCAAACCGAGCACGGCCTGTCCCACGTAGAAGATCACGCGCTTGTCGCCGTCCACGGGAGCCGGGTGCGTGGCATTATACTCCTCCACGCGAGCTCTCAGCGCGCTCGCGTGGTCCCGTGTCCGCTGTAGCAGGCCGAGCATCTCGTCGTGCAGGGGGTGGCCGTCCCACACGTTCGCGGAGTACGTGCTCCCCCCGAGCCACTCGCCGGGCACGGCGCGAGCGCGGCCGAGTCGGAGCTTCGTGCACAGCGCGGTCACCAGCGCCTGATAGTGGTCGAACACGGCGGCCTCCCACCCCGCGGGGCTGCCGAGCGGCGCGACGCACCCGTCCGTCGAATAGGTCGTCTTCTGGCCACGCTGGCTCAGCGTGATCCGTCCGTCCGCCACGAGCGACGAAAGAGCCGCGTCGAGCTCGCCTGCGTCGAGGACGATGCGCTCGGCGATCTGGGCGCGCGTCACCGGGCCGTATCGGTAGACGACGATCCAGACCAGGTGCGCGAGTCGTTCGCCCTGGTCGTCGCCGCTCTTCCGGTCCTCGTCCGTTGCGGCACGGAAGGTCGTCCAGTCGCCGCGCCCGGAACGGAACAGAAGCCCGGATTCGACCAGGTCCCGCAGCACGCCGCGGACGACCGTCTCCTCGTCGCCGGAGAAGCGCGCGAGAATGTCGAGCCTGGACACCGAGCCGCGCTCCTGCACGAAGCCGAGCAGCGCCTCCCACAGCGAACGCCCCCGCTCTGTCCCGCTCTCGGAGAGGCGCGCGACCTTCGCGTGATAGGCGCGCAGCGTGAGCCCGAACATGTCCGAGATGACCTTGCTGCCGAGGCCCTGCTGTTTCAGCTCACGGACCAGGTCGAGAAAGACGCGGTTCGCGGTGTGCGCGAGGGGCGAGCGCGCGCCGGCCGTGGTCGCCAGCTGTGCAATCAGCACCGTGGTCTGGCGCACGATCGCGTCGATCAGCAGATTGACGTTCACTCACACGCGGTATTACGCCCATTTCTCGGTGCGAGGGGAGTGCTCGTTTTTGCACTCGTAACTCGGTGGTTTGCGCTCGAAGGAGTCCGCGGTTCCCGAGGTCCCGGATGCCACCCGGGTCTCACGCCTTAAGGCGATACCCCGTCCTGAACATCCAGCCAATGACGACCAGGCAGAGCACGCAGAAGGCGAGCGTCATGAGCAGGCTGATCTCGACCGAGACGTCGGAGGTACCGTAGAAGCTCCAGCGAAAGCCGCTCACGAGGTACACCACCGGGTTGAACAGCGTGATCTTCTGCCAGATCGGGGGCAGCATCCGGATGGAGTAGAAGCTGCCGCCCAGGAAGGTCAGTGGCGTGACGATGAGCATCGGCACGATCTGGAGCTTCTCGAAGCCGTCGGCCCACATCCCCACGATGAAGCCGAAGAGGCTGAACGTCACCGAGGTGAGCACCAGGAACGCCGCCATCCAGAGGGGATGCTCGATGTGATACTCGACGAAGAGCCGCGCGGTGACGAGGATGATCGCCCCGAGCAGGATCGACTTGCTCGCGGCCGCACCGACGTAGCCGCACAGGATCTCGACGAAGGAGATGGGGGCCGAGAGCACCTCGTAGATGGTGCCGGAGAAGCGCGGCATGTAGATGCCGAACGACGCGTTGGAGATGCTCTCGCTCAGGAGCGACAGCATCGTCAGGCCGGGGATGATGAAGGCCGCGTAGCTCACGCCGTCGATGCTGGTCATGCGCGAGCCGATGGCCGAGCCGAACACCACGAAGTAGAGCGACGTCGAGATCACCGGCGACAGGATGCTCTGCATCAGGGTCCGGAAGGTTCGCGCCATCTCGAACCCGTAGATGGCGCGGATCGCGTACCGGTTCACGACTTCGCCCTCACCAGGCCGACGAAGATGTCCTCCAGGGAGCTCTCCCGGCTGTGGATGTCCTTGAAGCCGATGCCGAGCTTGCCGAGCTCCTGCAGCAGGCCGGCGATCTTCGGCTTCCCGCCAGCCGCGTCGAAGCTGTAGACGAGGTCGTGTCCGTCGCGCGCGAGCGAGAGCGTGAAGCTCGAGAGCGACTCCGGCACCGCTTCGAGGGGGTGCTCGAGCGAGAGGATGAGCTCCCGCTTGCCAAGCTTCGCCATCAGGGCGGATTTCTCCTCCACCAGGATGATCTCGCCGTTGCGGATGACGCCGATGCGATCGGCCATCTGCTCGGCTTCTTCTATGTAGTGCGTCGTGAGGACGATGGTGACGCCCGTCTCCCGGAGCGAGCGCACCATGTTCCACATGTCGTGGCGCAGCTCTACGTCGACGCCCGCGGTTGGCTCGTCCAGAAACAGGATTCTCGGCTCGTGCGACAGCGCCTTCGCGATGAGCACGCGGCGCTTCATGCCGCCCGAGAGCGTGAGGATCTTGCTGTCGCGCTTGTCCCACAGCGACAACTCGCGCAGCACCTTCTCGATGTGGGCGGGATTTTTGGGCTTGCCGAAGAGCCCGCGGCTGAACGTGACGGTCGCCACCACCGTTTCGAACATGTCGGTCGAGAGCTCCTGGGGGACGAGCCCGATCTTCGCGCGTGCAGCGCGGAAGTCCCGGATGACGTCGTGCCCGTCCGCGAGCACCTTGCCGCCGCTGGGGTTCACGATGCCGCAGATGACGTTGATGAGCGTCGTCTTGCCGGCGCCGTTCGGGCCGAGGAGCGCGAAGATCTCGCCTTGATTGAGGTCGAGGTTGACGTTCTTCAGCGCCTCGAAGCCGGAGGCGTATTTCTTGGTGAGGTTCTGGACCGAGATGATCGGCGGCACGAGGATTCGGGAGTCCCTTCCGGCTAGCTCGTCCTCATGGCTTGGCCTTCAGGGGCGATGCCTTCGCGGCACCCTTGTGTGCGGAGCCGGACGGTGCCGGCGGAGAAGAGGAGCCGGAAGCGACCGGCGCCGTGGCCGAAGGCGCCGGCGTGCCCGACCCAGCGGGCGCCGCGGCGGAGCCCTCCGGAGCGGCGCTCGCGGAAGGCGCGGGCGCCGCTGCCTCGAGCTGCCGCAGGCGCGCGTACAGGACGAGCATCGAGGCCGATACCTCGGGCGACGCCGCGCCGGCTTCTCGCGTCAGGATGGCGTCGAAGAGCGGAGGCCACGCGCGTGTCAGCGCCTCCGGCGTCGACTTGAAATCGTCGCGGCACGCCTCGAACGCGAACGCCGTGAGCGCCGGGCAGTATGCCTTCCGGCACGCGGTCGCGACGTGGGGGATCTGCTCGGCAGGGGGGAGCTTCCCCGCTTCCGCCCAGGCGTCGCGACAGGCGGGCTGCGAGAAGAGCGCGCTGCACTCCGAGTAGTAGATGCTCGTCGCCTCGCTCGTCGTCGTTGCCTTCACCGCGCGCTCGACGCCGCGCTTGCAGCGAGACACGCTGGGCGACGCTGACGCGGCGGACGACTGATCATCGTCTTCCTTGCAGCCGGGGTACACGAGCGACACGCCGAGCAGGGCGGCCAGTAGAAGTACGCGACGCATCGGGAGCGGACAGTACCGAAAGACGTGACGCGCGTCCCCATATTTTCTGCCCGTAAACGTGCCCGCGCCCGATCGGAAAACGCCGGACCGAGGCGTTCAGCAACCGCCAAAGAGTTTTGTTGGTGCGGGGCTGGACCGTCGTGCTCGCGAAGGGACGTTTGCCGGCAGGTGCCGGCAACTGGAAAGCGTGGCGCCCCGATGGGGCGTTCATGTTGCTCGAGCACGAACGGCTCGATGTGTACCACCTCGCATTGGACCTCCTCGCTTTGCGAACGGAGTCATCGAGGGGCTTGCCTCGCGGGCGGAGCGATGTGGCTGACCAATTCACGCGCGCATCGACATCGCAGGCCGTCGATTCACACCTCACCCAAATTGAAGAGAATTCTCGGCCGCCTTCGGGCACAGGCGCACCGGATTCAGGGACAGGGCTCTACCGGTGGAATGCGATCTCGACCCAGGATTCGTGGGCGCCCCC
>CAYUAW010000101.1:5165-13075 GCA_964442485.1 uncultured Polyangiaceae bacterium | reverse complement strand
GGACAGGGCTCTACCGGTGGAATGCGATCTCGACCCAGGATTCGTGGGCGCCCCCCGGCGCGAGGCGGATGAGACGCTCGCCGGTATTGAGCGCGTTGCCTGGACACGTCCAAGGTTCGACACAGACGAAGGGTTTGCCCGGTAGACTCCAGACCACCCAGCGTCCGAACTCGGGGGACGCGCGCACGTCGATGCGCGCGCCATCGCGGAAATGAAGCGCGCTTTCGGTGCTCCCGTGGTCGAGCAGGTGCAGATCCACCTCTCCACCCGTGAAATCGAAGCCGCGGAAGGGCACCGCCTGCTTCTTCACGTTGTCGAAGGCTCGCGTCGCGTTCGTGTCCACCCGGACGTGCGCCTTGTCGTCAACTGCGAAGTAAGGATGGTAACCGAGCCCGAATCGCAGCTCGCTACCCGCGTCGTTCCACACCTTGCTCGTGATGCGCAGCACCGCGTCCGAAAGCGAGAACGAGAGGCTCGCGTGAAACGCCCACGGATACTGCGAGAGCGTGGACTTGTTCGACGCTAGCCCGAGCGTGACGCTCGCCGAGCGCTCCGCGCGGGTGCCGAGGACGTTCCACGGCAGCGTGCGAGCGAATCCGTGCTGCTTCATCTCGAAAGTGCGGTCGCCTTCGCGGTAGGCATCGCCCTCGAGCTTCCCGGGGGAAGGGAACAGCACCGGGATGCCGCCGCGGACGCTCTTCGAGGCGTCCTCGAGCGTCCCCTGGTCCAGATAGAGGAGCTCGCGCCCGAAGACGCGCATGGAGGTGACGAGCGCGCCACGCTTCGGTGCGATCTCGACGCGACTCTGCCTGCGCTCGTCCTCCAGCACGAAGACCTCGCCGACGGCTGCGCTCCCGGATTCGCGAGTGGTGACGCGGGGCATGCCCGTAGTGTAAGGCCGCTCACCCGCAATCGGTTAGCGTCGTGCAGCGAAATAGGCGTCGAGGGCGGCCACGATGCGGGGCGACGCGCCGCCGTCGCCGAAAGGGCTCGTGGCACGGCTCCGAAAGGCATGGATTTCAGCGTCGTGGACCAGTTCGCGGCAAGCGCGGGCGATCGCCACGGCGTCGCCTCCGACGACCACGGCGTTTCCCGCCGCGACGGCCTCCGGCCGATCCGTCTCACCCCGCAGGACCACGACGGGCACGCCGAGCACCGGTGCTTCCTCCTGCACGCCCCCGGAGTCCGTCAAGATGACGCGCGCGCGCCGCATCAGCGCCACGAACGCGGCGTACGGCTGCGGCGGCAAGACCCGGACGCGGGAGTCCTCGCCGAGCGCAGCGAGCGCGGCCTCCGACGTCGGGTTCGGGTGCCGGATCCAGGTGACGTCCACGCCGCCCGAGCTCGCGAGCTCCGCAACGGCGCGGGCAATGGCCGGGGCGATCTCCGAGCCCTCGCGTCGGTGGAGCGTGACGAGGATCATGGGCCGTGCGGTGCTCGTGGCTTCGTCCTTCGAACCGCCTTGCGCATGCGGCGCGCGCTGACCCGCGAACTGCTCGAGGGCGTCGATGACGGTGTTGCCCGTGACGTGCACGTCGCCGGCAGGGACGCCCTCCGCGAGCAGGTTCTGCCGCGCGTGCTCGGTGGGCGCGAAGTGAAGCGCCGCGAGCCGCGTCAGGAGCCTGCGGTTCATCTCCTCCGGGAAGGGGCGCAGCGGATTCGACGTACGGAGCCCCGCCTCCACGTGAAAGCACGGGATGCCGAGGTGGAACGCCGCGAGCGCTCCGGCAAGGGCAGTGGTCGTATCGCCCTGCACCACGACGCCAGCCGGGTTCACCAGGGCGATCAGGGCCGACAGCCGCTCCAGGAGCCGCGCAAGAGCCGCCGACAGGGGCGAGCCGCGCGGCGTGGCGCCTTCGGGGCGCACGTCGCTCGCCCCGTCGGGCGCGCCCAGATCGTGGTCGGCGCGAAACCCGATCTCCGCCGCGATGTCGCGTGCGAGCGCGCCGTGCTGGCCGGAGAGGCACGTCTTCACGTGAAAGCGCCCGCCTGCTCCGGACAGGGCGCGAACGACGGGCGCGAGCTTCAGGACCTCCGGGCGCGTGCCGGCGATGACGAGGAGCGGGACTGCATCAGACAGTCGGCTGCTCCTCCTCCTCGTCTTCCAGCGCGGCGCCGTGGCACTTCTTGAACTTCTTGCCGGAGCCGCAGGGGCAGAGATCGTTCCGGCCGATCTTCGGCGCGGCCGCTGCCGGCGAGGCACGCGGAGGCACGCTTTGCGCCGTCTCCCGCATGCGAGAGAGCTGCGCGGCGGGGTCCACCGTCGCCTCGTCCTCCGCGCCCGGGTGGCGGGCCACCGCGGCCTCGAGCTCCTGATGGTGTCGCGCCTCGGCCTCGGCCTCGAGCGCCGCGATGTCCTCCGCGCGCTGCGGCCGCACCTCGAAGATCTTCACGAGGACGTTCGACGACACGTTGGCCATCATGTTCAAGAAGAGGTTGTACCCTTCCTTCTTGTACTCGTTCTTCGGGTCGCGCTGGCCGTACCCGCGCAGGCCGATGCCGTCGCGCAGGTGCTCCATGTTGGTCAGGTGGTCGACCCACTCGCGATCGATCTCCTCCAGGTAGAAGTGACGGAAGAGGCGGAGCAGGTGCTCGACGCCGACCTCCTTCTCCTTCTCCAGGAACGCCGCCTCGGCGCGCTCGAACACGGTGCGCACGAGGCGCTCGAGCTCCCCGAGGTCGTCCACGTCCTTGCCAAGGCTCTTCTGGATGTGTTCCTTGAAACCGTCGTGGATGCCGGTCCAGTCCCAGTCCTCGGGCTGGCGGTTCTTGGGGCAGGACTCCTCGACCATCGCCGAGATGACGCGATCGATGAGGTCGAGGACGCGCTCGCGCTGCTCGCTCAGGCCGTGGGCCACGAGCTCCTCGAGCTCCGCGTAGAAGTCGACGGGCTTCTTCTCGCGCGCGGCCTTCACGTCGATCTTCACGCCCCAGAGGCCGTAGATCTCGCGCTCGAGCGTCTCGAGCTCGACGAGCTGCCCGATCGCCGCGAGCTCGTCCTTCGACGGCGGGCGAGCGCGGCCGTTCGCGTCGCGCGGCGTCACGGGCTGCTCGGCGAACATCCCGAAGAGCTGCGCGACCAGCGGCGCGACGCTCTCGCGGATGCCCTTGTCGATGGGGATCTCGCGGACCTTCCCCGTCGCCTTGCCGAGCTCGTCGACCTCCTCCGGCGCGTATCGACCCTCGAGCAGCTGCTGGCGGAGCGCGTACACCGTCTTGCGCTGCGCGTTCATCACGTCGTCGTACTCGAGAAGGTTCTTCCGGATGTCGAAGTTGCGTTCCTCGACCTTCCGCTGGGCGTTCTCCACGCTGCGGGTCACCCACGGATGCTCGATGGGCTCGTCGTCGGGCATGCCCATGCGGTCCATCAGGTTCTTCACGCGGTCGCCCGCGAAGATACGCATCAGGTCGTCTTCGAGCGACAGGTAGAAGCGGCTCGAGCCGGGGTCGCCCTGGCGGCCTGCGCGGCCGCGGAGCTGGTTGTCGATGCGCCGCGACTCGTGCCGCTCGGTGCCCACGATGTGCAGGCCCCCGAGCGCGATCACGTCGTCGTGCTCGATCTTGCAGGAGCCCTCGTACTTCTTCACGAGCTCGGCGAAGACGTCGGGCTCCGCCGAGGGGAGGCGGTTGTTCTCCTTGAACTCCAGGCGCGCGAGCATCTCCGGGTTGCCGCCCAGGATGATGTCCGTGCCGCGGCCGGCCATGTTCGTCGACACGGTGATGGCGCCCTTGCGGCCCGCCTGCGCGACGACGTACGCCTCGTTCTCGTGGTGCTTCGCGTTCAGCACCGCGTGGGGCACCTTCTTCTTCCCGAGGATGCGGCTGATGGCGGCGCTCTTCTCGACGCTCGTCGTGCCGACCAGCACCGGGCGGCCCTGCTCCCGCTTCTCGAGGATGTCCTTGATGACCGCGGTGAACTTCTCGCGCTCCGTCTTGTAGACGACGTCTTCCTCGTCGCGACGGACCATGGCGCGGTTCGTTGGGATGGCGGTGACGTCGAGCTTGTACGTCGCGTGGAACTCCTGAGCCTCCGTCTCCGCCGTGCCGGTCATGCCGGCCAGCTTCTTGTAGATGCGGAAGAGGTTCTGGAACGTGATCGTCGCCATCGTGCGGCTCTCCTCCTGGATCCGCACGTTCTCCTTCGCCTCCACTGCCTGGTGCAGGCCGTCGCTCCAGCGCCTTCCCGGCAGCACGCGGCCCGTGAACTCGTCGATGATGAGCACCTTCCCGTCCTGCGACACCATGTAGTGCACGTCGCGCTTGTAGAGCGCGTGCGCCCGCAGGAGCTGATTCAGGATGTGCAGCGTCTGGATGTTCGTCGGGTCGTACAGGTTCGAGATGCCGACGAGCTTCTGGATGAGCTCCACGCCGTCGTCGGTCATCGTCACGCTGAACTGCTTCTCGTCGACGTTGTAGTGCTCGTCCTTGCGGAGCTTCGGCACGATCTCGTTGATGGTCCGGTACTTCTCGCTGGCGGCCTCCGCCGGGCCGCTGATGATGAGCGGCGTGCGCGCCTCGTCGATGAGGATGCTGTCGACCTCGTCCACGATCGCGAAGTTCAGCGGGCGCTGCGCGTACTCGAGCGCGGAGAACTTCATGTTGTCGCGCAGGTAGTCGAAGCCGAATTCGTTGTTCTGCCCGTAGCAGATGTCCGACTGGTACGACTGGCGCTTCTCGGCGTCGGTCTGGTTGTGAACGATGGTGCCGATGGAGAGACCGAGCCAGCGGTAGAGCCGCCCCATCCACTCCGCGTCGCGGGTGGCCAGGTAGTCGTTCACCGTGATGAGGTGCACGCCCTTGCCCTCGAGGGCATTCAGGTAGATGGGCAGCGTCGCGACGAGGGTCTTGCCCTCGCCGGTCTTCATCTCCGCGATGGACCCCGAGTGCAGCACCTGGCCGCCGAGCAGCTGCACGTCGTAGTGGCGCATCCCGAGCACGCGGCGGCTCGCCTCGCGGCACACCGCGAACGCCTCCACCAGGACGTCGTCGAGGGTCGCGCCGTTCTCGAGCTTCTGCTTCAGCGCGGGCGTCTTCGCTTGCAGCTCCGCGTCCGAAAGCTTCTTCAGACTCTCCTCGAGCGCGCCGATGGCGACCACTCTCGGTTGCATGCGGCGAACGGCCCGCTCGTTGGCGGTACCGAAGATTTTCTTGGCTACCCAGGTCAGCATGAAAGGTCTCGGGGGTCCTTGGTTCGGCGCCGGAAATTCAGCGAGCCCGCAGGCGGGCGCCCATCTCCGAAGGAGCGCAAACTAGTGCGCCTTCGGGGGTTCGGCCAGCAAGAGAGCGCCCGCATCGCTCCCTGCTCAGGCTTTCAGGCCCCCGGCACCGCTTCGGCCGCGAACCGCGGCCGTTTTCCCCCCATTTTTTTCTGACGTCCCGGGCTCAGCCCCAGGCCGACCCACCCCAAGAGCGCATTTCGGGCGCCGCGGACGCCGTCGGATGAGCCTGAGTGCCGAGGTAGTCGCGCATCGAGCGCACCCGCCCGTCACGCACTCGCCACACCTGGATGTCGGGCAATCGGTAGCCCGGGGTGCCGCCGCGCGCCTCGCCGAGCGCCTCGAACTCGACGACGAGCACCTCGGGATCGGTCGTCTCGTGGACGATGAGGTTCTCGAAGCGGCGCAGCCGCGTGCCCGCGCGACGGAACCGCTCGCCCAGCGCGGCGGCCACCTTCTCGATCGATGCGCGCCCCTCCACCCGGGCCGGCACGGCCGCCTCGACGGAGAACGGAAACTCGAGCACGGCGTCGTCTGCGAAGCAGCGCGCGAACGCGGCCGCGTCGCCCGAAATCATGGCCCGGTGGGTCGCCGCGACCACCGCGCGGGGGGAATCATGGGATTCGCTCATGAAACTCCTTTCCGGCGAACGCCCCGGCGGAGCGTGCGCCCATCAAGCGGAGTAGCAGCTCCGGTTAAGGTATATACGGAGTCCGTACTCCGCTTGTCAAGCGGAGTCATAACTCCGCTTGACGGCCCCCGCGTCGTGGTCTGCTCCAGCGTCTTTTTCTGCGTAAGACAGAGCGCTGCGAGGTGGTATGACTCTGAGCGTGAAGAAGTCACCGGGACGATCCGAGGCCGGCCCGTCCGCTCCGGACGACCTGCGCGCCGACGCGCGCCGGAACCGGTGCCGCATCCTCGAAGTCGCCGAGTGCGTGTTCGACGAGAAAGGCATGGCCGCGTCGACGGAGGAGATCGCCACGGCCGCCGGCGTGGGCATCGGCACGGTGTTCCGTCATTTCCCGACCAAGGCCGCGCTCCTCGAGGCGCTGCTCGTCGGGAGGCTCCGCTGCCTCGTCGACGAGGCCGAGGCGCTCTCGTCGTCCGGCGATCCGCGCGCCGCGCTCTTCACGTTCTTCAATCACATGCTCGAGCAGAACTCGTCGAAGAAGGCGTACGCGGACGCGCTCGCCGCGGCGGGCGTCGACGTGCGCGGCGCGACGCACGAGACGAAGAAGGAGCTCGGCGCCGCCATCAGCAAGCTGCTCGCCAGCGCACAGCGCGCCGGCACCGTGCGAAAGGACGTCCAGGTCCCCGAGCTCATGGCACTCATGGCCGGCGCCTTCCACGCCGCCGAGCACGCCACGAACAGCCACGACATCGCCACGCGCGCTCTCGGGATCATCTTCGACGGTCTGCGGCCGGAGGGAGCGGCGCGGCCGCGTGCGCGCCGCGCAGCGGGCAAGCCGGTGAGGACGCGCGCGAAGAGTGCGCGCGACAGCTCATAGCGCGAACGTCACGAGGCGCGCTACGGCGCGCCGGGTCGAGCCGAAAGCGAAGCCCCTACGGTGTCGGGGGCGGGCACGGCGTCGGCGCGCAGGAGGACGGAACACCGCGGGACTGACAGCAGCTCAGGCCGGCGGCGCACATCAGCGTGGTGCCATCGCACGAAGCGCCCACACCGAGACCCGTGCTGCCGATGACATCGAGCGTCGCGGTTCCCGCGAGAGGCCCTGAGGCGTTGCGCGGTCGCGGTGTCGATGGGGGCAGCGTTGCGGTGATGACCGTCGAGCCTGCGGCGAGCGCGTGCGCCGAGCCGGTGGACGAGACCGTCGCGACCGACGTCTGGGACGAGGCCCAGGCGGCCTTCGTCGTCGCGTCCACCTTCGTGCCGTCGGTCAGCGTCTCGGTGCAGGTGAGCGACAGGGCATCCCCTGGCTTGGCGACGATCGGCGGATTCATCGAACCGGGGCCGGTGATGGAGACCATCGCCACGACCGGCGGAGTCACGACGAAGCACACGGATTTGCTCACGCCGTCGAGCGTCGCGGTGATCGTCACTGTGCCGGCGCGAAATCCCTCGATGCCGCCGGCAGTCCGCGAATCGCCGCTCGCCACGCCCGCGATCGTGGGATCGCTCGATGTCCAGACGACCCTCGTATGATAGTCGATGTCCGCGGTGAGGTTCTCGATATAACGAACGCTCCCGTCGCTGTAGATCCCTTGATCCAGGAGCGAGGCGGAGATGATCCCCACGGTGCCGCTCGGTCCGCCCACCGAATAGGTCGAAGGAGGACCGCTGATAGCGATCTCCTTCAGCGTCGCGTTCGGGTCCGGCGTACTCGCCTCGCCCAGCGGTTTCGCCAGAGGAAGCGGCAAGCCAGCGCAGGCAGCCACGAGCGCGGCGTCTCCTTCCGTGCCGCCCGCGTCCGTCGCGGCTCCGCCGTTTCCGCGTGCGCCGGTGCTCGCGTCCGGAAGACCGCTGCTTTGTGTGGCGCCGGTGCCGTTGCGGCCGCCACCTTGACCTGTCCCACCCCTTCCGGTTCCACCATCGCGCGTCGAGCTGCCGCCGCCCGATCCTGATTGGTGGCCAGCAGCGCCGCCTGTGGCGGTCCGACCGCCCCCGGTCGTTGCGGACGAAGCGTCTCCGCCGGATGGCGTTCGGTCCGATGACTGGCTGGAACAGGACGCGCC
>CAYUAW010000101.1:2356-5065 GCA_964442485.1 uncultured Polyangiaceae bacterium | reverse complement strand
AAGCGTCTCCGCCGGATGGCGTTCGGTCCGATGACTGGCTGGAACAGGACGCGCCGGCGACGAGCACCGTCACGGCGAGGGCGAACCGTCTCGAACCGACCGCATTCGTTGGTTCCGGCGACTTCATGGGTCTCTCGTGAGCAAAACACATGCCACTCGAGGCAGGCTTCGAGACTGGCACACCTGCCGCGTCACCCCGTTGAAATGCCGAAGGAAGCTCCCGACGGATGAAGAGCAACGCGATGCGAGGTGTGCCACTCTCCGAGGTGTACGGATGGCATGACGACGGCGAACGCAGGCTTCAATGCGGCGAAGACGCCCTTGCGCCGCCCACTTGCGATAGCGAGCTACCGTTGCGCGTGCGAGTAGCATGCTCTCGCGAGAGGACTGTGAGGCAGCGCCACCGTCATCGACGGAATGGCCAGGGTCAGGAGGGGGGCGCGAGCGCCGCGAGCCGCTCGCGCAATGCGGGACGATGTTGGCGCTCTTCGTCCGCGAACGTCGGGTTGTCGTCGACGACCGCGCGGATGTAGTTGCGCACGAGGGCGAGGTCGCACTGAACACCGCTGCGGGTCAAGCGCAGGGCTTCGGCGAGCGTTTCGTCGCGCATGATGCGACGGCCCGCGAGATGTAGCTGGACGGCGGCGTCGAGCCATCGGCTCTGATGCGTGACCTGCCCCATCTTCACGCAGTACCAGCCCGCGGTGTCGATGACCGCGTCGGGAACCGGCTGCTCTCGCCCAATGGCGTTCAGGAGATGCTGGACGTGACTTGCCAGCGTTGCCGAGGCGGTGTCGAGCATGCCGGGTGGAAAGATGACCGGGCGCGGGCCCGTCAGATACTCCGAAACGCCGGTCGGCGAGTCACACGTATCGCGGCTGTCGGGCACCGCGGCTTCCCGTTCGGCTTCGATGAGCCGCACTCCACTGGTGGGGACGATGGCGAAGCCTGACGAGCTCCCCGGCGTGGCCAGGCTTCGACAGACGACGTCTATCGTGCAGCTTCCGACGACGATCTTGTCCCCAGCCAGAAGCACCGTCGGTTCCCGCACGAGCCGCTGGTTGATGAACGTTCCGTGGCAGCTCCCCAGATCTTCGAGCCGGAGGACGCCGTGCTCGAGCAAGATCCTTGCGTGTCGTCTTGAGACCATCGGATCGGAGAGCTTGATTGCACACTCATGACTGCGACCGATCAAGGTCTCGGCGCGAACCAGCTGGAGCTCGTTCGCTTTCACCCGCAGCCAGTAGGAGGGCCGTGCATCGTGACCATCGGCGGACGCAGCGGCACCACGCTTGCGAAGGCGATTGCTCGGCATGATTAAACTCGGATCATACCGTCGACGATCACGCTTCCGAAAGACCGTACTTCTCCGAGGAATCCAGCGGAAAGTCGTGGCAAAAAGCCACAGCTGAACGCAACGCGTCGCGGGCGTCCCGCAGTTTCCCGAGGATTTCGCCGTGGTCGTGTGGTGTGTGTGCGGCCTGGCGCAGGTGTGCGGTCGTCACTGCGGCGCGCTCGCGCGGCTGCTTCGACGGCGCGCGTCGGACCTGTTCACCTGGCGTCGGGCTCCGACTCCGGTCGCGCTCGTTCCCTCGTATGCGCCTCCAGCTAGACCGGGCGCGTCCCCGTTTCCGTGAAGTCCTTTTGGCTTCTCGTCTCCACGGACCCGCGGGCAGCGCCCCGCCGCAGACGAGCTCGCCATCGGCGGTGCGCGGCGCTTCGAGCGCTGCGGTCTCGATCGGCGTGCGGTGCGTCGTGTCACAACGGACACCGCGTCTCGCAGGGAGTGTAAGACTGTCACATTGCGACCGGAGACCCGACACGCGATCGCAATCTCGACGCCGAGCTCGTTTCGAGACGATCGCTCCCTGGATGACGCGGCCGGGACGAGGATGGCGTCGTCGTCGGCACGGCGGGCGCGATCCTTGCTGAGTGGTCCCGCGATATGCAGATCCTCGCAGGGGTGCTGAACCTGCTTCAGATAGCGACGGAGGAGATCATCGTGGCAGCGACCAGGAAGAAGACGATCGGACGAAAGAAGACCGGCAAGAAGAAGTACGGCAGCGCGGCGAGCAAGAAGGTCAAGAAGGTGATGCACGAGCGGAAGCACGGCACCCTCCGTTCCGGCCGCTCCAAGAAGAAGGTGAAGAGCCGCAAGCAGGCCATCGCCATCGCACTGTCCGAAGCACGCAAGGCGGGCGCCAAGGTGCCTGCGCGGCGCTCGAAGTCAGGATCTCGCAAGAAGTAGCGGGGGCGGAGCCCTCGCCCGAAGCGCGCTCCGACCAGAACGGCGAGCGGCATCGGCGCGCAGCGCTTCTCGTCGAGCGAGCGCGAAAGCGGACGCGATGTTACCGGGAAACCTTTCGGGCGCATCTCACTCCATTCACAAACGGATGGATAGGAGCACGAAATGCGCCGATCGACGACAATCGCCACGTGGGCTTCGGGAACCGCGCTTTCATTGGCGCTTTCTTGCAGCAATGATCCGGAGAGAGCCGCGCCCGCTGACGGCGGTGAAAGCACCGGCGGGTCAGCCGCTCGGAACGGTAGCGGCGGCAGTCGCGCGAGCAGCGGCGGCGCCGTCACCGGTTCCGGCGGCACCGTCTCAGGCTCCGGCGGCAATCGGCCGTCGACGGGAGGCGTGAGCGGTCGCAACGCCGCAACCGCTGCTGGAGGAAACGAGCCTGCAGATGCATCGAATGAACCCGA
>CAYUAW010000101.1:0-2256 GCA_964442485.1 uncultured Polyangiaceae bacterium | reverse complement strand
GTACTTGAAGTCGTTGTGAGGTCGGGATCGCCGCCTTCGCAAGAGGAGAAGAGCGCCCATCGCTCCAGGAAGGAGCCACGACATGTGGCTGGTCGGATCGCCTCCGGCAACGCTGCACCCCGACGCGGAGCGCGCTGATGCGACTTGCTCGCCGTCGACAGGCTTCCCTGGCTCGGTGTCGGCGGGATCCGCGGGCGAGCCAGCAGCCCAGGACGGGGGAGAATAGCCGCCGACGTTGGCTGAGTGCCGTGCGGTCTGCTCGATCCAGTCAGCGTGCGATTGAACGTCGCCGTAGATGGGCGAGCTGCACCCGCTGGCGCCGCGAGAGGCGACTCCGAAGACCCGGTTCTGGGCATCGACTGCGGGCCCTCCGGAATCTCCCAGGCAGATGCCGCGATCACCAATGAATTCGTCGCTCGTCTCGAGCGAGTTCGCGTCGGTCCCCGCACAGGCTGCGCCCACACAGTCGACAGTGAGGCCGTCGAGGCGGCGGCGCAGGTCTGAGTCGTCGCTGGTATCTCCGGTGCTGCCGAAGCCGATCGCCGAGTACTGCTCGCCGGCAGCGACGGGTGTGTCGACGCGAGGGGCCAGTGCCACGGCCTCCGTGGCGGCCACGTCGTCAGCGAGAATGAGCACAGCCAGGTCGTCGCCGCACACCCTGGATTCGCCGGCTTGCGGAGGGACCACGACCTCGCTGACCCGATGATAGTCGTTCAGGTTCATCGAGCTCTGCGCCTTCGTCGACACCAGGAAGTTACCGGCCACGTCCGGGACGGAAAACGACGTCGTGGCGCAGTCGAATCCCTCTGGGCCCTCGACGACGCGGGCGACGCAGTGCTGGGCGGTGAGCACCGTGTTCGGGGCGAGGAGCGAGCCCGTGCACGCCGAAAATCCCGTGCCGGCACCTTCCCACAGGACGAGCACCGCGCCGGGATCGCCGGGGTCCGCGTGGCCGCCAACGATACCCTCACGGGAGGTGGCGACGGGCTCGTCGGCGTCCTCACTGCGAGTGCCATCGGAGCAGCCGAGGGCCACCACGAGAAGTACAAGAACAGGCGCCAGCGAGCGACCGAACATCGAAGACCTCGAGCGAGACAAGCGCCGACAACCAACTGGACTAGGGGCACGGGGCTGCGAGGGCGGCCCGTTCCCGGGTCGCCCTCGTCGCCTTACTGCCATCACCGAAGAGGCACTGATACGTCAGTCGTAGGCGGATTCCCGCCAGGACTCGGCGCGCACCGGGGCTGCGCTACTGGCAATAAGAGCCTGCCAAGCTGGCGAAGCTGACCCAGTCGTAGTGATCACCCGAGCCCGAGGCAGCGTCGTATCGCGCGTTGATGTTGAATCCATTGGGTGTGCACTTGGTGCCTCCGATCTGACAGAATGGAGCCGGATTGCAGACCCCGCACGAGATGTCCCAGCCGCACGTCACGCCAGCGGTCCAGGTGCTCCAGCGGTAGTTGTTCACCGCGACGTTCCAGAAGGGGTTGGAGCCATTGGGCTGATTGACGGTCAGCTTACCTCCCTGGCCGGAGATATCCCCCTGCGGACAAACGGCGTACCCCGCAGTGCCGGTGATCCCGCTGAAGCTGCGCGAGTTCCAGGTGAAGTTGTACACCCCGACAAAGCGGTATTTCGCGCCCTGTCCCCAGTTGTTCCCAAAGTCCGTCCAGAACTGGTTCGTGCAGTACCCACCCGAAAGGAGCGTCTGGCCGTTGGCCTGGACTGCAACCGCGGGATCCGCCGCCTTATGGGCTTCGGCTTGGGCTGGCTCGGCGAGCGCGCTCTGCGCATTCGGTTCGGTAGCGAGATCCGGATGCGTGCTCCGTTCAATCGCCTGACTCAGGGCTTCCGGAACGGCTTCGCCGGGAGCGATGACGCCCCACACCTCGGTTGCTGTCTTTCCCTGGATCTGGTCGCGCTGAATCACAGACTTGCCGAGCGGGCTGCCGGCCGCCGAGAACATGATTTGTCCGGGAACCGGCTCGTAGAGCTCAGCGACCTCAGTGCCGTTGTTCAAGACCTTCCGCGCAACCAAGTGCATGTCGCGGTCAGCCTGACCATTCGCAGCGACGATCTGCTCGGCGATCGAAAGCTGAGCTGTCGAGGAGCCAACCGTGTTGGCTTTTTCCTGACCGTCCACCTTCGGTTCGCTCCCCTGACCTCCGGGATCGGTGCTCGTATCGGCCGCGCCGCAACCGACGACCACAGCCGCCAGAACCACACATACCCCAAGATTCCTATACGTCATCCTGA
>CAYUAW010000100.1:16141-19934 GCA_964442485.1 uncultured Polyangiaceae bacterium | reverse complement strand
GCTGTTCACAGCGTTGAGCGCGGCGGTGCTGCTTCTGACCTTCTGCGCCGAGAGCGCTGCGGCTGGCGGCGCCGACACGGTGACGATTGCGCCGCGCCCGGGCTGGGTCACGGACGCCCCGGACGTCGCGCAGGACCCGCAGCCTTCGGGCGGCGTGGCTGTCTTGCTCTTCGAGTCGCAATCGCGATACGAGGGCGGCCGGCGCGAAACCTTCGTGCGGTGCGTGATGCGCGTCGTGAACGAGCTCGGCATTCGCGAGGCCGGTCAGCGGCTCTTCGACTTCACGCCGCCGTACGAACACCTCGTTCTGAACATGCTCGAGATTCGACGCGACGGCGCTCGATTGCCCGAGCTCGAGAAGGACCGGATCCGCGTCATCGATCGCGAGCGCGGCCTGTCGAACAGCGTCTACGAGGGCGCGAAGACCGCAGTAGTCGAGCTCCGCGACCTTCGCGTGGGCGACCTGGTTGCGTACGAGTACACCAGCGTCGGGACGAACCCCGTCCTCGGGGGTCACGTGATGCAGCGCTGGCCGCTCGGATTGCCCAACGGAGTCGGGTTGATCCGTCATCGCACCTTGTCGGATCATCCGCTGTTCGCGAGCCCGAGCGCCGGCGCGGCGAAGGTCGAGCGAGGCCGTGTCGGCGGACTCTACGAGTATTCGACGAGCGCGACCCAGGTCGAGCCGATCACGTTCGAAAAGAATCTGCCTCCGGATTACGAACCGTTCGCGACGGTACAGCTCACGGACTTCACGGACTGGAGCGACGTCACGAAATGGGGAATGTCCCTGTTCCAGGTGCCGGAGAAGCACTCGCGGGAATTTGACGCGATCGTCTCCACCGTCAAGGAGCAAGCGTATCCCGGTGCAGCCGTGCTGATGGTGCTCCGTGCGGTGCAGGAGAAGGTCCGGTACGTATCGATGTCGCTGGCCGAGAGCACGCATCGGCCCGCCCTGCCCGACACGGTGCTTGCCCGGCGATTCGGCGATTGCAAGGACAAGGCGCTGCTGATGGTGGCGCTCCTGCGCGCGCTCGGGTTTCGCGCCGACGTCGCGCTCGTGAACACGACGCAGGGGGAATCGTTGCCTTCGATGCTTCCGACCATCGTCGCCTTCGATCACGCGATCGTCAGCGTGATCGTGGATCATCGGAAGTGGTTTCTCGACCCGACGCGCCTGTATCAGCGCGGCGACCTCGCCGAGGTCGCCGCGCGAGGGTTCCATTATGCTCTCGTGCTCGCCGAGGATCAGTCGGGCCTGAGCACGGTGGTCGAGCCCCGGCGACGCTATCCCGAGATCGACAGTCATTTCGAGTACCAGGTGGAGCGCCTCGGTGGCGCTTCGTCGCTGGTGGTGCAGACGCGCTTTGGCGGAGTCATGGCGGAGTCCGTGCGAGCGGCCCACGCTTCCGCTTCAGTCGATGAACTCGCCGCCGGCGTGGCCGCGTCGGTGCTCCGGTCGTACCCGAAGGCAGAGCGCAGCGGCTCGACGGACTTCGAGGACGATGAAAAGAAAAACGTCGTCGCCGTCCGGCAGCATTTCAAGCTCGATGGATGCTGGGCGGACCTCGATAGCCGTCCAGCCCTCGCGATCGTACCCACCTGGCTCACCGACGCGCTGCCTGCAATCGCTGCGAACAGAACCCAGCCCCTCGCGCTCGAGTATCCGCTGGCCGTCGCTCAGGAGTCCATCGTCCGCCTTCCGATGGGGCTCCGCGGCAAGCCGTTTTCGGTCGACCTTTCGCCCCACGCATTCCATTTCACCGCGACCCGGGAGTTCCCCAACCTGCAGACCGCCGTTCTACACTTCCGGTACGACGCTCACACGCAGGTGGTTCGAAGCGGCGACCTCTCCGAATACCGGACCAGCTGGGACAAGATGTTGCCGGCGTTCGACTACAACATCACCACCGCCGCACCCCGGAATCCAGGCTCGGTCGTCCCCCGATGGGGGGTGCTTTCATTGGCCGCGGTGTGGACGGCCGTCGTCACGACCGCGCTCGTCTTCGTGCAGCGCAAGAAGCCCTACCTGAAGCGGGCGAGAGTGCCGTGGCAGCCAGAGCTCGCCGGTCGCACGGGGTGGCTCATCCCGGTGGCCCTCGGAGTGACCCTGTCTCCCTTCCACTCGCTTTCCGCCATTTCCACCATTTCGAGATCGTTCACCGAAACGGGCTGGGCAGCGTTGAACGCTCTGGACGCGGACACGAGCGGGCTCGTCTCTGTCGTCACTATCGAGATGCTCTTCGACATCTTCATTTTGCTGGGAAGCGTCCAGCTAGCGCTCTTGTTCTGGACGAAGCACCGGTCCTTTCCTCTTCTGGGCTTCACGGTCATGCTTGCATCGGCGTTTGCGCACGTCCTCGACAACTGGGCGGCGCTCGAGATGTTGCATGTGGAGCGCCGGCTCCCTGGTCGTTGGTTTTAGCCACCGCCTTCGGCCGGGGCGCGTGGGCCGTGTATTTGCTCGCATCGAAGCGAGTGAAGGCGACGTTCTTGCCTCCGCCGACCGAGCTAGCTGCCGACGTCGTCCCGGCAGGGGAGCCGCAAACCTGAGATCCACGTCCGGACGAGCTGACGGGAAGCCCGGTTCGTCTCGAACGAACGGCGCGAAGCTCCCGGATTGCCGACTTGTGGTCAAATTGAACGGCCAGAAGCTCCCCGCATGCACGCTTTGTCGTCAAACGAACGGCGAGAAGCTCCCCGATTGCCCGCCTCGTCGTCAACGAACGGCCAGAAGCTCCCGGGTCGCCGGCTTGTCGTCAAATGAACGGCGCGGAGCTCCCGGCTGCCCTCTTTGACGCCAAACGAACGGCGCGGAGCTCCCGGCTGCCTTCTTTGATGTCAAACGAACGAAATTACGCGGCACATGGTCGCTATCTCGTTCGTTTTGTCTCGATAAACGCTGCCGGAAGCCCGGAACGCGGCAATGTGTCGTGAATTTTCCAGTCCGGAAGCGAAGAACGCATTCATTTGTCCCGAACCAGCGCAGTCAGGAGCCAATTTCGAAACAATTTGTCTCGTTGATGGCTCCGATGTCGGCGCAGTCGAACGACGCGAACCGGGTAGCGACCAGCGCGGTTGCTCACCGTATCGCGCCGCACGTCACCACGGACAGGATGTGCCCGAGCGCCTCCGACAAGGTCGATTCGAAGTTTCCCTTCGTCATGTCGTACTGGCAGTCGCCGACGGTGGGATCGGTGGCGCTTCCCGGCGTGCAATCTGCCGAGCGACGCGTTCCCCCTGCGATGGCGAGACTCGAGAGCGTCGAGCGCCCGACCTCGCTCCCCGGCGCACCGATCACCCACGTCTTGATACCGACGCCGAGCGCGCTCGGTGCTCCCGAGGAGGTGAGCGCCTTCACCTGATCACCGGGAGGAATCGACGGCTGAGTGGCGTAGTAAGGTGCGCAGCTGTCGCTGCCGTCGGTGATGAGCACCACGTGAGCGCTGCCCTCGATCCCGAGCGTCTGATAGAGGTGCTTGTACGCGAGCATCATCGCGCCGACGATCGGCGTGCCGCCGCTCGGCTTCTGTGCCGACAACGCGGCTTGCATCGCGTCGAGGTGTGCTGCGCTCGCCTGATCATCTGCTTCATGGCCCCTGGTAGCTCACCTTCCACGGACCCGTCCACCACCAGTCTTGCAAGGTGGTGCCGCCGGTGAGACGCCACGTTCCGCTCAGCGATTGATTCGTCGAGTCGAGCGCTCCGTTCATCGTTGCCCCCATCACCCGCTCGCGTTCCCCAACCGGCCGCCTCGGAACATCCGCCGCACTCGAGTCCTGGCCTCTATTGT
>CAYUAW010000100.1:6993-16041 GCA_964442485.1 uncultured Polyangiaceae bacterium | reverse complement strand
TCCCCAACCGGCCGCCTCGGAACATCCGCCGCACTCGAGTCCTGGCCTCTATTGTCGCGACGACGACGCCGCATCGGAGGCCAATGCATTACTGAATCCGCCCAATGATTGACTTCGGCCGGCCACGGCCATGATTCCGCCGAGCGATTCGGCTCAGGCAGGCTCGAGCTTCAAGAGGGGCGCGCCCTGGTCGACGTCAGCGCCGTCTTCCACGAGGATCTTCGCGACCCGCGCCCGTTCCGGCAACCCGTCCCCGCCGTACGAGATGCGGCTGAACGTCTTCATGACTTCCAGCAAGCACAGCGTCGTGCCGCGCTCGACCACGTCACCGACCTCTATGAACGGAGGCTTGCCGGGCGAAGGACGAAAGTAGGGGCGACCGGCGATCGGCGCGCGGAACGTGAGACCGTCGACCTCCACGGAGGCAGCAGCCGGTGCCGCGCGAGCGTGGTCTACGCCGGGTGCGGCGGCCTCGGCGGCCGCCTGGCCGCGCTCGGCAAGCAACGCGAGGTCGTGCAGCGACCAGATGCGCGAGTTCTTGATGCGGCGCTGGCCCGTGCCCTGATACGTCATCTCGATCAAGGTCACGAGCCAGTCGCGCAGGTCATGCAGCTTCACGATCTCGTCGGTGTCCATCTGGCTCGCGGCCACGACGGGGTCCATGTCTCTTTCGATGCGCGACTCGACCTCGGACATGCCGCGCTCGATCTTCGCGCGCTCCTCGGCGTCGTCCGTCTGGATGCGGAAGTCGTCGTCCAGCCTGGTGCGGAAGGTGGCGATCGAGAGCGTGCGCCCTTCCATCACGCTCAAGCGCGCGATGGGCGTCGACAGCTGCACGACCGGGTCGTATGGAATGCCTGCCATCGCGTAGTAGCCGGCGCCCGAGGCCTTGCGCAGGAGCACGGTGAACATCGGCACGCGATTGGTGCTGTTGGCGTAGATCAAGCTGGAGCCGAGGCCGAGCAAGCCGTGGCGCTCGGCTTCCAGGCCGATGTCGAAGCCGCTGATGTCTTGCAACCAGATCAGCGGCACGCCGTCGGCATCGCAGGCGCGGCTGAACGCGCTCATCTTCGCGATACCCTCGCGGTACAGGATGCCGGCGGGCCTTTGCTGGCCGGCGTGGTCGGAGTCGGGAATCAGCCCCTGGCGATTGATCACGAATCCCGCGTAGAGGCCGCCCACCCGACCGATGCCGCAGATCATCTCGCGGCCCACGTGCGGCAGCACCTCCCAGAACAGGCTCTGATCGCAGAGGCGCGCCAGCACCTCGTTCGCGTCGTAGGCCTCCCGGTGATCCACCGGGATGAGACCCGAGAGCTCGCTCGCAGGAAACGAAGGCTCGATGCCGCCGATGCCGCCGCGGTAGTAGTCGGCGCCCGAAGACGGCAAGCGCTCCACTTCCGCGCGGATCGATCGCAGCAACGTCTCGTCGTCGGGCACGCGCACGTCGGCGCAGCGGCTCTCGTGCACGTGCACCTCCGGGCCGCCGATGTCGAGCGAGGTGATCTTCGTGCTCTTCGCGCCCTTGATGAGCGCGGCGCCCGCGATGACCATGTACGCTTGTTCGGTCATGTACACGCGATCGCTGATGATCGGCATGTAGCCGCCGCCCGCGATGCAGTCGCCGAACACGCCGGCGATCTGCGGAACGCCCGCGTCGGACAGCAAGCTGTTCATCTTGAAGATGTGCCCGGCGCCGGTGCCGCCCGCGAAGCTGCGACGCTGCTCGGGCAAGAAGAGGCCGCTGCAATCGACGAGATAGATCGTCGGCACCTTGAGCCGCAGCGCCATCGTCTGCGCGCGCTCGATCTTTTCGGGTGTCTTCGGCCACCACGCTCCGGAGGCGACCGTGTTGTCGTTCGCGATGACCATGCACAGGCGGCCCGCGATGCGCGCGAACGCGGTGACCACGCCGGCGCCGGGCGAGCTCTGCTCGCCGAACTTCTCGCCGTGGTTGACGAGCGTGCCCACCTCGTAGAGCTTGCTCCCGGGGTCGCGCAGCTGGTCGATGCGCTCGCGGGCCGTGAGCTTGCCCTTGGCGTGCACGCGCTCGACGTACTTGTCGCCCCAGCCCGCGCGCGCCTCCGCGAGAACGGCGTCGACCCGTGCTTCACGACGTGCGAGCTCCTCGCGGTGCTCGCTGAACGCGCGATCGTCGATCACCTGCGAGCGCGGCTTGCCGATGGGCTTGAATGGAATGTGCGCCATCGCTACGCCCCCTTTCCCGCGGGCGGCCAGCCGGGGATGGCGCGCGTGGTGTACTCGCTGCGCTGGAACGCTTCCGAACGCAGGATGGCCAGGTGCATGCGGATCGTGGTCGCCGGACCCTCGCACACGAAGCTCTCCAGCGCCACGATCGAACGCTCGATGGCTTCAGCGCGTGTCTTGCCGCGCACGATCAGCTTGCAGAGCAGGCTGTCGTAGAACGGCGGCACCACGTAGCCGGCCTCGACGTGGGTGTCGACGCGCACGTTCTCGCTGTTCTCGGGCGGTTGCCATCGCGTGATGAGGCCCGGAGCAGGGCGAAAGCCGTCGCTCGGATCTTCCGCGTTGATGCGAAACTCGATGGCGTGGCCCCTGAGCGCGAGGTCCGCCTGCGAAAACGCCAGGGCATGCCCGGCCGCAACGCGGATCTGCTGCTCGACGAGATCCAGGCCGCTGCGCATCTCGCTGACGGTGTGCTCCACCTGCAGCCGCGTGTTCATCTCCATGAAGCGCAACGTACCGCCCTCGTCGAGCAAGAACTCCATCGTGCCGGCACCCGTGTAGCCGATCCGCGCCGTGGCACGGCACGCGGCCTCCAGCGTTCGCGCGAGCTCCTGGGGCGGAACCACGGTCGCGGGTGACTCCTCGACGAGCTTCTGGTGATTACGCTGCACCGTGCAATCGCGCTCGCCCAGGTGCACGACATCACCGTAGCGATCGGCGAGCAGCTGCACCTCGACGTGGCGACCGCCCTCGATCAGCTTCTCGAGGTACATGCGCCCGTCGCCGAACGCCGCGACCGCCTCGGCGCTTGCCTCTTCGTAGGCGCCTTCGATCTCGGCGGCCGAGCGTGCGATGCGCATGCCGCGACCGCCGCCGCCGCTCTCGGCCTTCAGAAGCACCGGATAGCCGACTTGATCGGCCACCTCGCGCGCGTGCACGGCGTCGCGCAGGATGCCGTCGCTGCCGGGGATCAACGTGAGACCCGCCTGTGCCATCGCGCGCTTGGCGGGCGTCTTCTTGCCCATCAGGTGCATCACGTGCGCGGGCGGACCGATGAAGGTCACGCCGTACGCTTCGCAGAGGCTCGCGAAGCGCGGGTTCTCGGAGAGAAAGCCCCAGCCCGGATGCAGCGCACTGCATCGCGTCTCGCGGGCGGCGGTGACCACGCGCTCCATGTCGAGGTAGCTCGCCGCCGCGCGTGCCGGTCCGAGCACCACCCGCTCGTGACCGCGGCACCACGGCGCGTCACTATCGGCCTCGGACACGCCGAACACCGGCGTGATGCCGAGCCGCTCGCACGTCTGGCGAACGCGCGCCGCGACCTCGCCACGATTGGCGACGAACAGGCGGCGAAAAGTGGGGAACCGATTCACGACCACCAAGCTACCAGGATCGGGCCCGTCAAAGTCGGGTCACGTTCAGACATGGCTACTCGGCCGCGCTGCGACTCTCCTCTCTCAGAGCATCCTCGAGCTCGCCCTCCCCGCGGTCGAAGTCCCCTGCCCTCGCGCGCCGCGGGCGCCACTGACGCGCGTCGTCCAGCAGCGAGTACGCGACGGGGATGGCGAGGAGCGTGAGAAGCAACGAGAACGCCTGCCCCCCGATGACGATCCCGGAGATGTTGCGGTTCATGCCGGATCCGATGCCGCGTGAAAAGGCGAGCGGGACCATCCCGGCCACGAAGGCGACAGTGGTCATCAGGATGGGGCGAAGCCTGTCGCGATTGGCTTCGAGAATGGCGTCGAGGCGATCTTTGCCGAGGGCCCTGAGGTGATTCGTGTGATCGACCTGCAAGATCGCGTTCTTCTTCACGACGCCGAAGAGCACGAGCAGCCCGAGCGCCGACATCAGGTTCAGGCTCTGGTCGAAGAGGAGGAGCGAGAGCAGACCGAACGGGACCGTGAGAGGAAGGGAGAGGAGGATGATGATCGGGTTGAGCCACGAGTTGAACTGCGCGGCGAGGACCAGGTACATGAACACGAACGACATGGCGAACGCGAGCGCGAACCCTGCGCCCGCCTCCGCGGACGACTTGGAGCGGCCCGTGGGCACCAGGCGGTACTCGCTCGGCGGGTGAACGGCCGTGTACGCGTCCTTTATGACCTGCGCGACCTCGCCCTCGCCGTGACCCGGGGCGACGTTCATCATGAACGTGATCTGGCGCTGGCGCGCGAGTCGATCGACCTGCGCTGGCCCGGTTCCTTCGGACACGTGCACGACCGCGCTGAGCGGGACGGTTCCATACTTGACGGACGGAACGGTCATGAGCGCGATGCTGCTCGAATCACGACGGAAGCGCTTCTCGGCGCGAAGCCGGACGTCGTATTCCTCGCCCTTCTCCGCGTAGGACGAGGTCTTGATTCCGGCCACGAGCATGCGCAGCGTCTCGGCGACGTCCGCCACGCTCACGCCGAGGTCGGCGGCGCGGTCGCGCTCGATCGAGATGCGCTCTTCGGGTTTGCCGTCGATCGAGTTGGTGCTGTAGTCGACGACGGCGGGACTCTTCCGGATGCGCTCACCCATCTGGGTGGCGTATTGCCGCAGCTGGGCCAGCTCCGGCCCGGCGAGCACGAACTGGACCTCCTCGGCTGATACGCCTGCGTTGAAGAGCGGCACCTCGGACACGCTCACCCGCAGCTCCTTCGGCAGCCTGGCGATCACGTTCCGTCGCGCCTCGTCCATGAGCTCGACCTGGGTCGCCCGTCTCGTCGTGGGCTCGGTGAGGCCGACGTAGATGCTCGCCAGGTTCACCGTCCTGTCGTCTCCGCCCGCCACCGTGACCACCGTGTGAGCCACTCCGCGGATGCGACGCACGTCCTGTGCGACGCGCTCGGACACGAGGGCCGTCTCGTCGGCGCTCGTCCCTTCGGGCATCCGCAGGCTGATCTGGAACTCTGCTCGATCGTCCACCGGGATGAAGGCCTTCGGGATCCGCTTCGCGAGCTCGCCGCAGGAGCCGAGGGTGAGACAGCTCGCGACGACGATCACCCAACGATGCCGCATGCACCACGCGAGCAGCCGCACGTACACGCGCTCGACGGGGCGATACAGGACGTCGACGACACGCGAGAGGACGCTCACCCCGGCATCGCCGGAACGAGGACGGAGCAACCGGGCACTCATCGCGGGCGTCAGCGTGAAGCTCACGAAGAGCGAGACGCCGATGGAAAAGGCCATCGTGTAGCCGAACGCCTTCAAGAAGCGACCGATGATGCCGCCGACGAACGCCACCGGCACGAACACGGCCATGAGGGACAAGGTCGTCGCGAGCACCGCGAGACCGATCTCCCGCGTGGCCAGGACCGCGGCGGGAAATGGCTTGACGCCCTTCTCCTCCACGTAGCGGGTGATGTTCTCCAGCACGACGATCGCGTCGTCGATGACGATGCCGACGGACAGCGCCAGCGCGAGCAGCGTCAGCATGTTCAGCGTGAAGTCTTCGACCCACATCAACGCAAACGTGCCGACGATCGATATCGGGATCGACACAGCGGCGATCAGCGTGCTGCGGAGGTTGCCGAGAAAGAACAGGACGACGAGCGCCGCCAGCAGGGCGCCGACCACGAGGTGTTCCTTCACGGCGTCCACCCCGGTGCGGATCGGCGCGGAGTTGTCACGGATCACCTCGAGGCGGACGCCCGGCGGCAGCCGGTGACGGACATCCTCGAGTCTCCGGAGCACGTCGTCGACGACCTTCACGGTGTTGGTGCCCGACTGCTTCTGGATAGAGAGGATCACGGTGCGCTCGCCGTCGTAGGTCGCGACGCTGGCGAGCTCCTCCTGTCCGTCCTCGACGCGCGCAACGTCACCGACCCGGACCGGGGCGCCACTCGTCGAGCGTATGACGAGGCGCTCGAGGTCATCCACGCGGTCGACGCGGCCGTTGATGCGGACCGTGACGGAATCGGGGCCCGCCTCGAGGCTTCCGCCCGGCGTGCTCAGGTTCTGCGAGGCGAGCGCGCGCTGGACATCGAGCGCGCTCAGGTTGTACGAGCGGAGCTTGATCGGATCCATCCACACGTGGATCTGCCGAGACCGGCCGCCGATGAGCGTGACCTGTCCGACGCCGGAGATGCTCTCGATCTGACGCCGCACCCGCTTGTCCGCGATCTCGGTCACCTCACGAACGGGAAGCTTCGAGCGCAGCGCCACGAGCAGCACGGGTGCAGCCTGGGGGTCCAGCTTGCTCACCACCGGCGGCTCGACGCCGCGGGGCAGAGCCCGGACGACGTTGGTGACCTTGTCGCGAGCATCCTGCGCGGCGACCTCGCCGTTTTTCTCCAGCTTGAAGAGCACCGCCACCTGCGAGAACCCTTCAGTCGAGGTCGAGCGCAGCTCGTCGATGCCGTCGATGGTGTTGACGGCGCCCTCTATCTTGTCCGTGACGTCGCTCTCGACCTCCTCCGGAGCCGCCCCGGGCAGCGCCGTGGTGATCAGCACCAGGGGAAAATCGGTGTTCGGCAGCTGATCGACACCGAGCCGCGTATACCCGACGCCCCCGAGCACGAAGATGATGAGCATGAGCACGCCGGCGAAGACCGGACGCTGCACGCAGACTCTCGCGAGCCATTGCATTTATGGTTGCCGCCTACTCGACACGCGCGCCGTTCGAAAGCTCCGAGAGCTCGCCCAGCGCCACCTGCTCGCCGTCGCGCGCTCCACGGGCGACACTGACTCGATCGCCGACGGCAGGACCCAGCGCGAGAACCCGCTCTTCGAGGCGGCCGCCGACGACGAAGAAGGCGTGCGATTCGCCGTCACGCCCCACGATCGCCCCACGCGGAAGGCTCGGCAAGGAGCGCTGCCCCGTCACGATCTCGACGTCGGCGAACATACCCGGCTTCAACGCTCCGTCGGCATTGGGCACGACCGCCTCCGCCAGCAGATCGCGCGTCGTCTGTCGAACAGCGCCGGAGACGTAGCGGATCTTGCCGTCGAACCGCCGGTCCGGATAGGCCGACACGGCGAAGGAAACGTCGGCGTCCACGTGCAGCTTTGCGATCTCCGCTTCGGGCACGGCCATCTCGAGACGCAGGGGGTCGAGCGACGCGAGACTGATGACGCGAGAGTCCTGGCGAAGGTACTGACCGACCTCGATGTAACGATCCGTGACGACGCCATCGAAGGGCGCGCGGACAAGGCCATCACCGACGTTCTGAGCAGCGAGCTCGGCCCGCGCGGTGGCCGCCTCGAACGACAGCGGAATGGTGCGACACTGCGTCATCCGGAGCTGGTACTCGGCGTCGGCGATCGCTCCGCGCTGGTGGAGCACCTCGCTGCGCTCGCAGTCGACCCGTGCGTGCTCGGCTTCTGCCCCTGCACTCTCGGCCTGTGCGCGAGCCGCTGCCGCGGAAAGCGATGCCGCCCGCACGTCGAGCTGCGCGAGCACCTGCCCCACCTTGACGACTTGCCCCCGCTCGATATCCGTCCGGACCACGCGCCCGGCGGCGTTGGCCGCCAGATCAACTTCCCTGTTGCCCCTCAGGTTGCCCGTGATTCGAATCGACTCCGGCACGACCAGCGTGCTCACGGCCTCGGTTCGCACCTTGATCGCCGGTTCCACTCGCACCTCGACCTGGTCCGCCGACCGTCGCGCGCACGCTGGCATGAGACCGTAGAGCGACACGAAGAAGGCCGCGATCGTGACCGGATGGCTTCTCACCCTGCGCGCGTCCAGTCCTGACTCTGGCCGAGCAGCGGGATCGCGAGATACCCACGTAGGCGAAGCGAGGAAGGGCCGGTGATCTTCATCTTCACGCGGTAGGTGTTGCCGTCGCGCGGGTTGTAGCAATAGCCGTCGACGTACTCGCCGTCCTCGAAGCGCAGATGCCACATGATGACGATGCCCTTGAGCTTTCTCTCGCGAAGCTTCGGGTCGGGGTTGTTCACGTCCTTCTTGTCAGCGTCCTTGCCGTCCTGAAGAAGCACCTCGAAAAGACCGCTCTTGGTCTTCACGATCTTCATCAGCCCCTCTTTACCCTCCGACCACCAGCTGCCCACGAGCGAGTCGGCAGGGAACGTGGTGTCCAGCGGGTCTGCGCCGAGGTTCGTGTCCGCCGACGGAGGCGCGGCGTGCGCGGGGGCTGACGACACGGACAGCAACAGAGCGGCAGTGACGATCGCAGCAATTTTCATCTAGCAGCTTCTCCTTGAACGGAACACGGACGATGGGCCCTTACGCTGCCGACGGCACGGATCTCCCGTTGCTACCGACCAGACCACCGCCGGTCATGCCGCGGATGAATCGCAGCGTCCCAGAGCGAGGGGCCTCGCATCGTCGAGGAGACTAGTTCCAGCGGCCCGGATGGTGCGGGCCATTCATTTGCGCCTTGGGCCAGTGACGAAAGTGCCCGCGAACGGCGTGGCCCATTTTGCAATCTAATTGGCCGCGACCATGGCGACACGGGGTGGTACGCGTGGCGTTCAGCGTCGCCTGCCCTTGGCTCGCGATGGCCTGCGAACTCCGAGGCGGACGTTTCACTGAGGGGCCAGTCCTCCGCCATCACTGAAGAAGGCGCGTGGTCATAAACCCATGATTTCCGCACGCGACGAAATCGCCAAGGAGGAGGCGCAGTGCCGTCCTGAAGGAGGAATGCTCGAGCGCCCGAGACGGCGATGGCGCCTCAGGATCCAGTCCTACATCGTCGCCATCGTCGCGCTCGCCGTCGTGTCCTGCCGCGTCAGCGCGTCCGCTACGGACCCGTACGCCGAAGCGCCACTCACCAGTGCATCGGGGGGCGGCGGCCAGCAAACCGGTGGTAGTGGCGACACTGGTGCGGGTGGTACTGGCGACACGGGTGGTACTGGCGACACGGGTGGTACTGGCGACACGGGTGGTAC
>CAYUAW010000100.1:5152-6893 GCA_964442485.1 uncultured Polyangiaceae bacterium | reverse complement strand
CTGGCGACACGGGTGGTACTGGCGACACGGGTGGTACTGGCGACACGGGTGGTACTGGCGACACGGGTGGTACCGGCAACGCCAGAGCCACTGACAACGCTGGAGGTATCGGCACCACCGGAGGTACCGGCAACGCCGGCGATACTGGTAACACCGGAGGTACCGGCGCCACCGACGCCGCTGCGGGGACGACCGGTGGCCGCCTCGGGACCGACAGCGGCGCGGGCGGCGTCACCGGCGGAGGAGGGACAGCAGGTCCGGAAGCCGGAGTGTCGCCGACACCGAGCGCGTGCCAGCCTGCCACACCGCCGGCGATCTGTGATCCGGTGAAGAACCTGGGTTGCCTCGTTCCGTTCTCCTCTTGCGACATCGATCCTGCGCAGGTCGTCGCGACGGGGCGGTGCGTGTTCCCCTGGAGCAGTACGTTGCCTACCCCGGACGCCGGAAGCTGCGTGGTGGACGCGACGACCGATACCTGCGCGCCGACGTCCACGTGCGTCAATGGGAGTTGCCGCAAACTTTGTTACTGTGACTCGAACTGCATGGTCGGGGAGTGCTGCACCGAACCCGCACCGGGTTCCTCCACGACCTTCAAGCTGTGCAAGCCTTGCTGAAGTCAGAGGCGTGACTCGTCGAGCCGCGCCGAAAAACGGGAGGAGTCGAAACCGTGTCCGTAGCCGTCCCCATGGTGCGTGCCCTGATCGAGGTGGTCGAACGTGCTGGCGTGCCGCGGCGCGAGTTCCTGAAGGCGACGCGCCTTCCTGAACACCGGCTGTCGGACGGAGACCAGCGCTTCACTCTGCAAGAATTCGACCTCATGCAGTGCGTCGCGCTCGATCTGACCGGCGACGAGACACTCGGGTTCCGCCTCGCTGAACATGGGAGCCAGGCCGCGTACGCTGTGGTGGGCAATCTCCTGTCGCTCGCCCCGACCTTGCGAGACGCGCTCGAGCTCGGCTCGCAATTCGGGGGGCTTCTCTTCGGCGACGCTCACGAGAAGCTCGAGGAATTCATCGACGTCGCAAGGATCCGCCACGACTTCCAGCGAACTTCCATGCGTGCGGACCGCATGCACGCGGAATTCGTCATCGCCGGATTACACCGCCTGATCGGCATCTTCGCAGGGCCGGGGGCGCGCATCTCCGGCGCGTACTTCGAGCACGCCGCGCCCGCGCATCACTCCGAGTATGCCCGCGTCTTCGAAGGTACGGAGCGGTTCAACCAATCCTTCACCGGCATCGAGTTCCCGCGTCACCTCCTCGACGCTCGACAGCTGCACCACGATCCCAGGCTTTACGCCCTGATTCATGCCGAGGCGCGCCGCTCGATCGACACGGTCGCGCGCGGCCAGAGTCACGCAGAGCGTCTGAAGCACTACCTCGCGGCGCGTCCACCATGCCGCATCCCGAACATGGTCGTCGCCGCCCGCGAGCTCGGCATGAGCGTCCGATCGCTCCGCCGAAGGCTGGCCGAGGAAGGCGTGTCGTATCGCGCGCTGGTGCAAGCGACGCTCGAGGAGGCGGCGATCCAGGCGCTGCAAACTCCGGGACGTTCCGTGCAGGAAGCCGCGGTCGCGACGGGCTTCTCCGACTCGACTGCGTTCCACAGAGCGTTCAAGCAATGGACGGGCGTGACGCCGATGGAGTTCCAGCGTCGCTCCGCTTCGTCGCACTAAACTCGACTTGAGCAGTTTTGTCTGAATTTCCGGCGAATACACCGATTCGACTCGCCAACTGGACTG
>CAYUAW010000100.1:1244-5052 GCA_964442485.1 uncultured Polyangiaceae bacterium | reverse complement strand
CTGATGGATCTACGTAGCCTCATTCGTTCTCGAACGTTCGTTTGGAATTCGGAGTCGCCGTGATAGAGCACAAAATTGGACTGATTTCGTTTGCCGTCGCTGCCTGCTTGCTGGAAGGCGGTTGTAACGAGGACAATGCGGGGCAGTCCTTTTACGAGACCGGGGGCGCCGGATTCGTCGGCGGCGGGGATTCCAGCTCCAGCATCGGTGGGACGGGTCCCGCGACGGGCAGCGGAGGCGACACGAGCAGCGGAGGCGACACGAGCCCCGCGACTGGCGGTGACACCGTCGTCGGCGGCACGGCCGGCATGACGAGCACCGGTGGAACGGAAACGGGCGCGACGGCGAGCAGTGGCGGCACCATGTCCGGGGGCGGCACCACCGGCAATGGCGGCAGCGGCGGCAGCGGTGGCAGCGGTGGCAGCGGCGGTGAACCAGCGCCGTCCGGTCCTTGCGACCTCACGGGACGCTGGCTCATGACCACGCACTACGTGACGGTTGCGCTGGGCGCGAATCAGACCGCGCACAGCTACGTGTACTACGAGATCGGAAAGAAGGGCGATGGCTTCGCCGTCAACAAGGGCCTCTACTGCGGCGACTTCGCCCACGGGAGCGGCCTCGTCGCCGTGCAGGTCCTCTTCGACGCGTCGAACGCCTCGGTGTTCAAGCATGTGAACGTGACGGGGCGAACCGCGACCAGCGTGATGAGCGCCGGGGGCTGTGATGTTCACTTCGCCAAGCAGTACTTGGTTCGCGGGGCCACTGTCCCGTACTACGTCGAAGATCCGTCGCGTCCGATGCCGACAGCGATGCAGCAAGCGAGCGCCGATGGCAAGACGCCGGGGTGGGAGGATTGGGATAACGACGGCAACCCGGGCATCACCGGCACCATTCAATCGAGTGCCGTGAACGGAAAGATCTTCGCCGCGCCACGTCGCTGGGACGAGCCCCAAGGCACGGTGCCGAACGTGATGTCGACGTTCAAGCTGTCCCTCGCGGGTTGGGGTCAGGACCAGAACGTGGTGCAGAGCGATCCCCCCAACAACCTCATCCTGCTCATGTCGGCGACCGTCGCGAACGATCCCTCTCTGCACTTCGTCGGTTTCGCGCGACTGGCAGCGGCTCAGGCAACTGGCAGCGATCAGGATATCTGTAGCCAGATCGTGAAGCTTGCACCGACCCTGACCCCCGACGCCGCTGCAATCTGAACGACATCGCCTCAATGTCATCAATCCCCATTCGACTGGGGCTGGTCTCTGCGCTCGCCTTCTACGCGAGCCGCGCCCAAGCCTCGCCGCCGTTCGATCTGACGGGCGATACGCAGGGCATGGGGGGGCTTCAAGCCTGGACCGTGCCGGGCAGCGCTGCGGCGGCCTACTTCAATCCCGCGTTGCTCACCGACAGCCCCACGAGCGTGCAGCTGGGTCTCGTGTTCGTCGGACAGCAGATCGGGATTTCGCTCGATGGCCGCCCCGGACCCCAGTACAACGTCCCGCGGGGGATCCAGGGCGCATCGCACGGGGCGGCCACGAATTTCGCGCCTGTCGATGGCAACCCGCTCCCGACCGTTGACCTGCAGAAAGGGGTGCCGCCGTCCCAGGCCAACCCCGGCGGCTTCGCACCGCATCCTCGCCAGGGAGCAGGCACCGGGCACCAGAACTACACATACATGGGGTTCGGCGTCGTGGTGAAGGGCTTCAAGGATCGCTTCGCGCTCGGCGTGTACGGGCTCATTCCATTCGGGAACTTCACGGAGATCCAACCGTTCTTCAACGACGAGCGCGAGCAGTACTTCTCCAATAGCCTGCACCCGGAGCTCTACGGTGACCGCTTGACCGCACCTTCGATCGCCTTCGGTGCGGCGGTGAGGGTGATCGACAACCTGTCTCTCGGCGTGGGGGCCACGTTGAGCCTGAAGGCGAATGCCATGGCACCCACCTACGTGGCCAGCGTGGAGAACCTCGACAAGATCCTGATCGACATGAACACGGGAGTGAAGGTCTCCCTCGTACCTCACTTCGGCGCCTCCTACACCATGCTGGACAAGCGGCTCCGGCTGAGCGCAACCGTGCATCCCCCGCAGAAGGTGGAGTTCGGCACGAACTTCTCTTTCTTGCTGGGCAACGAAGGCTCGAAGCAATCGGGTGTTCCCTTCGTGCTGAACTACACGCCCTGGATGGCCAGCGTCGGAGCGTCGTTCGACGTCATTCGTGGCTCCCGACAGACGCTGACCGCGGTAGCCACGCTCATGTATGCGACCTGGAGCGACTATGTCGATCGCCACGGCGAAAGGCCCACGTCGGCGTACCCATGGGCCGACACCCTGTCGCCGATGCTCGGCGCTCGCTACAGCGTCGGAAAGGTCAGCCTGCTGGCCGACGTGTCCTATGTGCCCACGCCCGTGCCACTACAAACCGGCCGCAGCAACTATGTCGACAACGATCGCCTTTCGGGAGCGCTGGGGGGTGAGTACGCCTTCGAGACCTTCGGCGTTCCCCTGCACGTCGGGCTGCAATTTCAACCTAACTATTTGATCAGGCGACATCAGTACAAGTTGCCCACGCCGACCGACTCGAGCGGGCGCGATCTCGCGCCTCAGCTCGTCAAAGACGAAGTTCCGGACGACGAGCTAGCGGGTGGCGCGCCCGTCCAGGGACGTCAGGGTCTCCAGACCAACAATCCCGGCTGGCCGGGGTTCGCAAGCAGCGGCTTCATTCTCGCCGGTTCCGCCTATGTTCGTGTCGAACTTTGAGCGCTCAGAAAGAGTCCTGATACTGCTTCGGTGTCATGCCCGTCCAGCGCTTGAAAGCGCGGTGGAACGCGGTCACCGACGCGAAGCCCATCTCGTACGCGGTCTCCTGGAGCGAAGCCTTCGGCCGCCCGAGCAAACGCTTGGCTACGTCCACGCGGTGGCGAGTGACCAGCTCGGCGAAGATCAGTCCTTCGGCCGTGAGCCGGCGTTGCAACGAGCGCGCGCTCATCCGGAGGTAGCGCGCCGCACCCTCCATCGTGAGCGGTAGCGGACCGTGCTTGGCCATGATCCGCTCGAGCTGCACGCGCAGCGATCCGTCGCGCTCGAGCCGGGCGAGTGAGCGATCGGCCTGGTCCTTGAGCACGCTGTAGAGCTCCGGGCTGTGATACCGGTGCGTCTCGTCCAGCCACGCTCGTGGAAACAAAAGCTCGGTGAACTCCTGCCCGAAACGCGCGGCGCTGCCGAAGATGCGCCGATACTCGGCGACATACGGCGGCTCCGCGTATGCAAAGCGCACCTGGGTCGGACGCGCACTACCTCCTGCGAACACCGGTAGCGTGAACGAGAGCGCGGTCATGACGAACTCGGCCGTCATCCGTTCGGCGGCCATCCGCCTCGGGTTCTGGTCCCCGCGCATGGCCGGAAACCGGATCGCGGCGGTTTCTCCTTGCTCGCGCAGCTCCGGTTCGAATCCTCCATCCGCCAGCAGCCGCGCGTAGCGCTCCATCGCTTCGACGCACTGACGCAGCGTGCCGGCCTGTTCGGCCAGTGAACCCACCACACCGAACATGGCGGAGCGGGCTTGCTCCCCCATGTGAAGCCCGAATGCCGGGTCACCCGTGACCGTGATGGCTGCGTCGACTGTGTGGAAGTATTCGTCCAGCGACAGCCGCCTGGTGCCCTCTTCGAGCCAGCCCGGCTCGATCCGCGCCTCGCCGAGGAACCGGTCGCGCCTTCCACCCGCTCGCTCGACCACGCCAGCGAGCACGCTGACCATCAAGATCGACACCTCCAAGGTTGTGCAAGGCTAACACGCGCGCGGACGCCGGGGACGCA
>CAYUAW010000100.1:0-1144 GCA_964442485.1 uncultured Polyangiaceae bacterium | reverse complement strand
CAGGGACCGGAGCGGGCGGCTCGCCGACGCAGGCGGGGACCGATGCAGGGACTGATGCGGGTGCTGGGGCTGACGCTGCCGGCCGCGACGCGGGTGTCATCAAGACCGCGCCGGACAGGCGCTGCCCCGCCGATTCGTCCATCCCGCAGCGAACTGATTTCTCGATGGCAGGCCCGCTCACGGCAGCCACGATGGATATCACCTTCGAGGACAAATCCCGCGCGGTCCCGGCTACCGCCAAGCAGCCCGGTGCGCCGTCGCGCACGCTGGTAACGACCGTCTACTATCCGTCGTCCGGCCCCGCCCCTTTGCTCGGCACGCCGCCGCTCGCCAGTGGCGGGCCGTTTCCGATGCTGATGTACAGCCACGGATACTCGTCGAACCGCGGCGAGGCGGCTCGCGTCGCCACGCGCCTGGCATCCTACGGCTACATCGTGGTTGCAGCCGACTTCCCGCTCAGCAACATCGGGGCGAGTGGCGGACCCGACTTGATCGATGCTGCCAATCAGCCAGGTGATCTATCGTTCCTCATCGATCAGCTGCTGATGCTCTCGCACGATCCCCAGCACGTGCTGGCGGGCGGTGTCGACGAGGCGCGGATCGGGGCTCTGGGCGTGTCCCTGGGAGGTCTGACCACATTACTGGTCACATTTCATCCCAGGTTCCAGGACAAGCGCGTCAAGGTGGCGATGCCCATTGCCCCCTTGAGCAAGGTGCTCGCCAGGGGCTTCTACCACACGCGACGGGTTCCCATGCTTCTGGTGGCCGGCGATCTGGATGCCATCCTCGAGTACACGACAAATGCGCGTCGCTCATTCGAGTTTGCAGCACCCGACGCGATACTGGTCACCATCGCCAGGGGAACGCACGCCGCGTTCGGGTTCGACTTCGGCCCCGGCCTGGTCCCGCTCTTGAACGCCTTCATCGCTCCGCCGGGCGCCGATCCCAGCAACACGGATGGGCTCGGTTGCGGCGCTGTCGGCAAGGCGCTGGAGATGAGCGATCCCGGGTGGGTCACCGCGCTCGGCGGCGCGAACGACTTCATAGATGCCAGCGAATCGAACCTGGATGTGTGTGCCAGGGACGAGTACAAGCACCCGGCGATCGATGCACAGGAGCAAGAGGACATCGTGCTGCGGGCCGC
>CAYUAW010000099.1:14026-19961 GCA_964442485.1 uncultured Polyangiaceae bacterium | reverse complement strand
GCGTGCTGCCTTGAGCCTCGTTCCAGCGTCGCGGCTAGATCGCCTGCACGTCGCCTGCGTCGAGCAACGCGTCCGCGAGCACGTTGAGGACGGCGCTCGACACGATGCGCGGACGCACGCCGTCGCAATCGAGCATCGCCACCGCTGCCGTCACGACGTCGTCGCTCCGCTTCGTCGAGATCGCGAGAAACACGAAGCGGTTTCCGAACGGACCGCCCGCTCCCGCGCGGGTCGTCTCCGTCTGGTCGCTCCCTGACTTCATCGACGACCGGAGGCACTTCAGCAGGTATTCCTCCATCTTCACGGGCGGTGGATCGCCGGAGCGCGACGCCACCAGGGTCGGGCCTTCGGGCTGGTTCAGATAGAGAAAGCCCTGGGAAACCCCGGCACACCGGAGCACCGTCGACAGGACGCGCCTCGCCCGCTCCTCCGCCCCACGACACAGCTCGATCTCCGTCCGGAGCCGGGCGTCGACCTGCGCGTGCGTCGCACGGTGGAGGCTCGTCGCGCTCGACGCATCGACGGGTTCGAACCCCGCGCCGAGCGGCAGCCGCAGGAGCGACGAGAGTTTCGTCGCGAAGGCCACGCTGTCCACCTTCGCGCACATCTCGCCGATCCTCTTGGATGCGGCAGCGAACGCGACGTCGTCGTTCAGGTATTGCGCCACCTGCGCTTGCCCCGCCAGAAGTTCGATGAGCAAGATCCCCGTCGTGTGCCGGCTCTCGGCGCGAGCCAGCACCTTCTGCACACGCTCTTTGGCTGCTTCCGCCTCCCCCGTCCTGGATTCTGCGATGGCAAGAGCCATCTCGAGGAGATCCGTCTGAAAGGATAGGACCGGGCGCGTTTCACATTCCATGAGGGAGGCCCGCGCGACGTCGCGCGCCTCCCCGGCGCGGTCGAGCAGCAGCAAGATGCGGACGATGCGATTCATTCCCGTGAACCACACTGCGTGTTCACCCGGCTTGACGAGCTCGACGGCCCGACGGGAGAGATGGAGCGCCGAGTCGAGGTCACCTCGCAGCCCGCGATACGTACCTTCCGCCAGCAGGTAATACGGCAGCCAGCCTGGCCACTTTCCGGCGCGCTCCTCGAGCACCGGGAGCAGGCGCTTCAGGGCCATCAGATCTCCCAGCAACATGTAGGCGGAGACCTCGTGTGCGAGGCTCGTCTCGAGCTGTCCATCGACGTCCAACCGGCCCACGAGCGCGAGGTCACGCCTTCGCCGACACGCCTCCGCCTGCTTCTCCGCGCCCTTGAACAGGTGAGCGAGCATCCGGACCTGCCACGCGAGCGGGGCGTGCGTCGGGTATTCTTCCAGAACTGCGATGCGGTCGAACACCGTCTCGGCCGAAACGATCGCCTCGTGGAGGCCCTGATAGTACATGGTGGCCATCCGGAAGAGGCCCCTGTACGTCTCCTCGAGCCCCGCCACGGGCTGGGCGAGCCGCTCGAGCACGCGCAGCCGGAGGTCCGATGCGTCCCAGCCGCGTTGCGCGCGGACGGTGTACGCGACGACATCCGCGAGCACGTCGACAGCCGGTGACAGCGGACGCAGGCGGTCGATGTTCCGCTGCAGCCCGCTGGCGTTCTCCGGGTCCGCGGTGCGCGCATAGACGCCCGAGAGTGACCCCGTGCACATGGCAAACTCCTGGATGGCCTTGACGGGATGGAGCCCGCGCTCGTCCTCCGGCAGCTTCTCTCGAACCGCGAGGGCGCGCCCGATACAGCTCCGGATGCGCTCCAACGGGTCGGCGACGGTCGCGAACTCGTCCCAGTACACGAGGCCGATGTCCCTCTCGAGCCGGCTCAGAATCTTGGGCGCGTGCCGCGCGAGGCGCGAGTCCACCACAGACGCGAGGCCCAGCACCCCCCTTCCGACGAGAGCAAGGTCCCGAGCGGGCGCGCCGTGCTCCATCCCCCACTCGAACAGCCGCTCGAAGAAGGTCGCCCCGGCCTGGGAACGAGTGAAGCCGCTACCCCTGACGAAGTGCTCGCTTCTGTTCGCGATGAACTCGACCAGGAGCTGGAACGCCTGTCGCTCTTCCGCTGCGAGAAAGAAATGATGTGCCGCGAGTACGATCGAGCCCGCCCGGTAGGCCTTCCCGAGCCGGTGATGAAGGTCGCGGCGCCGCTCGGCCGGGAGCGCACGGGCAAGCCCGCGCTGGATGCTCTTGTTGGCGAACACGTAGGTGGAGCCCTGTCCCACGAGGATCGACGCCGCGACCAGCTCGTTCAGCGCATCGAAGACGTGCGCCCCCTCATCCAGCAGGTCGACGTATTCTTCGAGCCGGAGGGGCTCGTGGTCGGCCGTGAGAGCCAGTGCGTCGCCGAGCTCGCGCGCCGCCGGGCCGAGACGCTCGAGCCTGGCTTTTTGCGCCTGATGCACGCTCTCGGGAAGGCTCAGTCCGTCGAGTGAACCTGGCAGCACCCAGCCGCCCTGCTCGTAGCGAGCCACCCCGCCGTCGACGAGATGCTGGAGCAGATCCAGCGCCGTTCGCGGGCTCCCCTCCGAGATGCGATGCGCCCACTCGGCGACACCGTCGACATGCTGGACGTCACCGAATACCGATGACACGAGCTGCCGGGTCTCCGGGGCGCGAAGCGCCAAGAGCAGGTGCGAGCTGCCGGCTCGTCGCAATCGCTCGACCGCGGGACGGGTCGAGCCGGGGTCAGTGGAGGCGAGCACGACGAGCTGCCGAGATGGCGCCGCCTCTGCCACCTTGGTCAGGATGGCGAGCGACGGCTCGTCGCTCGCGTCGACGTCGTCGACGCCGAGCGCGAGGGGCACCCTCGACGCGAACGCGATGAGCCATCCGGAGATGGCTTCCACCATGGCGGGCCAGTCTTCCTGGGGTATCGCCTCTCGTGTCCGCGGGGGACGACCGTTGGCCTGGATGTGCGACAGGATGCGTTCGTCGAGCGGGGCTGCGTCCTCGAGCAGCGGCTCGTTCTCGATGAGGCGGCGCACCAGCGCGAGCGCGACCGCGAAGGGACCTTCCTCGACCTGCTCGCCCTCGGCTTGCACGGCGAGCATTCCGCCGAGCTTCGCTTCCGTCAGGAGGCTCGCAAGGAGCCTCGAGCGCCCGAGACCGCTCTGCCCTTCGATCACCAGCGTGCCGCCGCGGCGGCGACGCGCCCGCAGCAGCCGCCTCCGGAAGCGATGCACGGCTTCGTCCCTGCCGACCAGCGTCGGCGTCACGAGGTAGGCCTGGGCGATCTCCGCGGCGTCCGCGACCGGCAGCCCCGCGATGCCCGTGAGGCGCTCGAATACCTCCGCCGCGCTGCCTGGGCGAGCCAGCGGGTTCAGGGACAGGAGCGACAGGACGAGCGCGTCGAGCGTGGCAGGGATTGCCGGGACGATGATGGAGGGAGCCTCCACGCGGCGGCTCCACATTCCGTACAGGTCGGAGAACGACGCGGCCGGAAAGGCATGCTGGCCCGTCAGAAGGTGGTACGCGAGCGCGCCCAAGGAGAAGAGATCCGAGCGACCGTCGAGCGGCTGCCCGGCGAGGCTTTCGGGCGATACGAAGGGAGCCGTCCCCACTATCTCGTGCGCGACCCCCATCGGAGAGAGCGCGCCGAAGTCGAGGAGCTTGGCGCGCCCGTCGAGCGTCCGGCGTACGTTGCGTGACGTCACGTCGCGGTGGACGAGTCGCCGCGAGTGAACGATCGCGAGCGCGGAGGCCACGTCGCGGAGGAGACAACACGCCGCTCGCCACTCGAGCGGACCGAGCCCCCGGAGATCCTCTCCGGAGAGCAGGTCCATCGTGTAGTACGGTGTCTGCCGATCGACGCCGTAGTCGTAGGCGCGGATGACGAGTGGATGCGACAGCTGCGCGAGAGTGGCAAACTCCCGCCGGAACCGCAGCGTGGAATCACGGCTGTCTGCGACCTCAGGGAGTAGCCGCTTCAGGGCGACCGTCGTGCCCCGCGTCGAGTCGACGACCTCGTAGACCTCCGCGGAGCCCCCGCGGCCGATGAGGTGGAGGACGCGGTATCTATTGGCGATCGTCGCGCCAATCGGAAGCCCTGGGGCGGATGCGAGCATCGAGAGGTTCAGGTGTGGCGCTCCCCAGGTGTTGCTACGGCCGCTCGCGGCGTTGCATGAGAGCGCGACCATTCGTCGGCCACGCCCCTACATGAGTCCCTGCTGGTGACCCAAGTGTCACCTCGCCTGGGCGCCCCAGGGCGGATACCGTCACCGCAGGAACTGAAGGAAGAGGCCGTGGAATCGCTCGTGATTGCCCGGACCCGCACAGCGGCTTGCCCTGCGCTCCGGGCAACACCGTACCCGGTTGCGTCGATCGAAAGTGCACCATGGTCACCCCGAATCGGTAGCGCATCGGGTTAGCGACCGCTAACCGTTGATACAAACCGAAGCAGCTCCTCGCGAAAGCGTAGCGGCTCCTCTTCGTGAGGCGTGTGTGCGCTCTGCTCGAACCAGACCAGCTCGGCGCCCAAGCGCTCGGCCAGGACGGCGGCGAGCTCCGGAACCGCTCCGCGATCGAGCCGTCCCTGGAAGATGGCCGTCTTCGCTCCGACGCGGAGCGGCGCCGCGAGCAGATTGAATCCCTGAAGTGCGGCCAGCACGCGTTCCTGCGTCGCTCCCATCCCCCGGAGCGCGCCGAGCATCTCGCCGAGCGAGTAATGCGGCGAGGCCCACAGGTGCGCGACGTTCTCTCGCAGCATCGCACCGAAGTTCTTGCCGCGATGGATGCCGCCGAAGTTCGAGACCCACTTCACGCGCGCCATGAACCGCTTGGCGTCGGTGTGCGGGGGCTCCCCGATGGCCTGGAGCGTCCGGAGCGCACGCCGGTGACCACGGCGTTCCGCCTCCGAAAGCGCGAAAGCGTACGCGAAGCGCTCGCTCTCGAGGAGATCCACGTCGGGGCCGACGCAGGTCAGCGAGCGGACGGGGGGCGGATCCTCCGCGCACGCAAGGAGCGAGAGGCTTCCGCCGAACGAGAAGCCGACGACGTCGAGCTCCGAAACACCGAGGCGCTCACAGACGGCGCGGGCCATAGCGCGGACGTCCGCAACGAGCGTCTCGACCGTCAGGGTTTCGTGGTCGCGCGGGTCGAACGACTTTCCCGTCCCGCGCTGGTCCCAGTAGACGACCTGGAAATTCTCCTCCAGGCGGAGCCGCCGCTCGATGACCGCCGCGTCGTGGATGATCGGAAAGCCGGGGCCCGCCTGGACCAGGAGCAGCACGGGATTGGCCCGGTTGCGCCCGCGGACGAGCGCCCACTGCGGAGGGCCGCCGAGATCGAAGCGTTCCAGGGTATCGATGCTCTCGTTCATCGTGTCTTCTCCATGAGGGCTCTGCGGAAGAGCTTTCGCATCCCGGCGACGCGCCGGGTGCTCGGGCCGTCGAGCTCGTCGAAGTAGGCCATGCGCGCCACCTGACCCATGGTGCCAAGGAGCATCGCCACGGCGAGGTCTACGTCGAGGGTGCGCGCCACGGCGCCGCTCTCGATCCCACGCGCGATGAGGGCACGGAGATCGCCGACGAGAGAGTGCTGCCGTGCGGCCCTCGGCAGGCGGGGCCAGAACTGGCGGAGCGTCTCGTTCACGAAGAGGACGGCCTCGAGGTTCTCGTCGACGAGGCGCGAGTACGCCTCCACGAGCGAGTCGAGATCCCTGGCGAAGTCCTCGCGCTCGAGCGACGCATGGATGGCGCCTGCGAGCCTCAGGTAGCAGCGCTCGAAGAGGTGCAGCGCCAGCGCCTCCTTGCTCTCGAAGAACTTGTACAGAGCGGGATTCGTGTAACCGGACTCCTGGGCGATGTCCCGGATGCTCGTCTCGCACAGCCCGTCACGCACGAAGAGGTGGAGCGCGCAGCGAAGAACCTCGCGCTTGGAGGGCGGATCTCCCGGGAGGAGAAGAAACTCGGCCGGGGGGGACGGCATGCCCGTTAGTTAGCGTTCGCTAACTC
>CAYUAW010000099.1:4974-13926 GCA_964442485.1 uncultured Polyangiaceae bacterium | reverse complement strand
CCGTCGCACCGTCCCCGCGCCCGGGCCGCGGTATTGACAGTAATCTGATCGAACTGTAATTACTCTCCGTGACCAGGGGCGCCATCGGCTCGCGCTGCCGGCGCGCGCGTCTCGCTCGCTCCGCGGCCCGGGGTCACCTCGTTGCGGCGCGGTCGCTCGGTATTGCCGATGTTTGACGACTTCTGCCCGTCCGCGACGATGCGCCAATCGCGCTCACGGTTCCGTCGCTCGTTCGCGGCGGCGCTGGTGATCTACGGCGGGTCGAGCGCTGCCGTCGTCGGCGCCACGGCCACCGTCCACGAGATCGTGCAGGAGAAGGAGACGCAGGTCGAGTTCGCGCCGCCACCGGAGCCCGAGCCGCCGCCCCCGCCGCCACCACCACCGCAGGCCGCGCCGCCGGAACCGAACGCACGGCCGCGGGCGAAGCGTCCCGAGCTCGCTCCCCCGACGAAGATCTCGGACGAGAAGCCGAAGGAATCGTCGAAGCCCCTTGCTCCAGCCGGCGAAGGGGGCCCCATCGACGGCTTTCTGGACGGCGCGCCCGGCGGCAAGGGCAACGCCCCCGGCGGGCCGGCCCCGCCACCTCCGCCACCCCCACCGAAGGCAGAGCCGCTGGTCTCCCCCGTCGAGATGGGCGGAAATGGAAAGCCGCGCTATTCGCCAGCGGCCAAGCGCAAGGGGATCGAAGGGACCGTCGTCGTCGCCTTCGACGTACTGGAGGACGGCACCGTCGGAAGCCCGAAGATCGTGAGCGGTCCTCCGGAGCTCCACGACTGCGTGCTCAGGGTGGTGATGTCGTGGCGCTTCCAGCCCGCGCACCGGGGCGCGGAGAAGGTTCGCTTCCGGATGAAGAAGTCCATCGTCTTCAGGCTCGAGGACGCTTGAGCCCACACTGAGAGAGCAACAGCGATGCAAGTCAATCTGATCGATATCTGGCACAACATGGGCTTCCTGGTCCGCGCCGTCGTCGCGCTGCTGACCATCGAGGCCATCGGCTGCGTCGCGGTGACGATCGATCGAGTCGTGCTCCTGGCGCGCTCGTCGAGCCGGGCGCGCGCGTTCGCCGACTCCGTGCAGGCGGCGATGGCCGCCGGGGCCTACCAGTCCGTGCTCGGTGACGCCGCCCTTCATCCGGACAATCACCTCGCGAGCTACCTGGAGGTGGGGCTTCGTACCTTCCTCTCGCGTAGAGAGGCTGGCGGGGACGCGACCCACGCGGCGGAGCTCGCGCGCCGGGCGCTAGAGCGCAAGGGCGACGCCATCAGCCGTGATCTGAACCGCGGCATGAACATCCTGGCGTCCACCGGCTCGACCGCGCCGTTCGTCGGACTGCTCGGCACGGTGCTCGGCATCATCAATGCGTTCAAGCTCATCGCCGCCACCGGCTCGGGCGGCATCGGCTCCATCGGCGCCGCCATCGGGGAGGCGCTCGTGGTGACGGGATACGGGTTGATCGTCGCCATCCCGTCCGTCCTCGTGTTCAACTTCCTCTCGTCGCGGATCGCAAACTACGAAGCGGGGCTCCTCAACGCGGGCAGCGAGCTCGTGGATCGGCTGGAAATGAGCAGCGACGCCGCTCCCGCACGCCCGCAGCCGAAGCCCCAGGCGTCCGTGGCGCCGGCCCCGCAGCCCCGGCCCGAGCTCGCGGCGTCCGCGCAGAGCGCACTGCGGGACCGCTTTCGCTGAGGACAGGCATGCGTTCGCTCTCCCGTAGCTCGTTCCGCCCGCAGCCGGTGATGAACGTCACACCGCTGGTGGACGTCGTCCTGGTACTTCTCATCATCTTCATGGTGGTGGTTCCCATGATGGAGAAGTCCGCTCACGTGGATCTCCCGAGCATCTTCAACGTCGACCCGGATGCCAAAGGGAAGACGGACCCGTTCACGCTCTCGCTCACCCTGGACGGCACCCTGTACTTCGAGCGCGACCGCCTCGACGAGACGACCTTTCTCTCCAGGCTGCGCGAGTCGAACCGGCGCGAGCCGAACCGGCGCCTCGTGCTGCGCGCCGACCGCGCGGCGCGTTACGCGGACGTCCGCAAGCTCTTCAAGGCGTGCCAGGAAGTGGGTTTTCCCGGGATCTCGCTGCGCGTCAACGAGCGAAAGGAAGGACTTTCCGCTCGCTAGTGCCTCGAGTCCATCGCGGCGATGGGAATTTCGAGTCCCCGTCGGGCGAGGGCCTCGAAATTCCTGCGCCGTGGGCCCGTCTGACTCGAGCACTGACTGTCGTGACGTGCATCGATTCGGATGAATCGATGCACTAGTTCTGGAGAGAACATGGCATTCGACCTGGGACAGAAGGGACCGAAGGGACCGAAGAACGGAAAGTTCGGACGGCCGCGGCCGAACATGAACGTGACGCCGCTCGTCGACGTCGTGCTCGTCCTCCTCATCATCTTCATGGTCATCACGCCGCTCCTGGCGAAGCAGTTCTGGGTCCACCTGCCCAACAAGGTCGAGAAGGAGCCCGCGCACGACACCCCGGACAAGGACAAATCCATCGTCGTGAGCGTGACCCGGAACGGCGAGATCCGGATCAACAGGGAAGTGGTTCCGAGGACCGGCTTCTCGGAGAAGCTCCGCCGGGTGCTGGCCGCCCGCGAGCAGCGCACGATCTTCTTCGACGCCGAGGACGACGCGGAATTCGGCAGCGCTGTCGAGGCCCTCGATCTGGCGCGCGCCGGCGGGGCCGCGACGATCGCCGTGCTGACCGACCCGATTGCGGGACACTGAATAGCCCTCACGGAGATCGCGGAAGGCCGACACGTCTTCTCGGGCTGGGGCCTCGTCCGAGCTGGCGTATTGAAAGTAACCGTCAGGTATTGTAGTTACTCATCATGGTTTCATCGAAGACTAGGCGTAAGGGCGGGAAGCCAGAGCGCGGCGCTCCCGATCAGGTGAGGGAGCAGATCCTCGCCGCCTTCTCGGCGAGAGCAAAGCATGTCGGCATCCGCGGCGTGATGATGGTGGAGCTCGCCACCGAGCTTCGCATGAGCGCGGCAACCTTGTACAAGCGCTTCCCGTCGAAGGAGGCGCTCGCGATGGCGTGCGTGGACCGCTGGGCGCACGAGCTCGGCGCGGCCGAGGCGACGAAGAAGGACCCCAGGAAACCGCGGGCCGGGTTCGAGCAGTTCATGCACTGGGTCGATGCGTGGGCCGAGGCCAACGCGGATCTCTCGCCGGTGTTCCGGCGCGATCTGGAGACGGACTACCCCGCCGTCTGGCAGCGCTACCGCGAGGTCGTCGCCGAACGAAAGAAGCGCGGCGCAACGCTCCTGCGCCCGCTGCTCAAGCCGGAGCTCAACAAGGACGTCGCGCTGGCCGTTCTGGATCTGATCTTCACTGCGGTCCTGCTCCCCGAGTTCGCCGACCGGCTCCGTGTTTCACGACATGACGCGATCCGCATGGCCGTCTCCGTCTGGGCGGGCGGCGCGCTCGAGCGGCGCGGCAAGCTGCGGGCAATCAGGGGCGGCAAAGATGGCTGACGTCTCTCCCCTTCCCCCGTGCATCCCTCGTCAACCAGCGGGCGACCTTGGCCCACCTGCGCTCTGGAGGCTCACATGACGTACGCGAATTCCCGACCGATGTACGACGCCGACAGCCACCTCATGGAGATCCCTGGGTGGCTCGAGCGCCACGCCGATCCCAGCATCCGCGAGCGGCTCTCCCCGCTCGGCCTGAGCAAGGCCGGCACCGCCACGTTCGAGTCGATCGAGCGCGCGGTGGAGAGCGCGAAGGCCCGCGCCGCGCAGGGCACACCGATCGCGAACGTGATCGCGGGCTCGAAGGGCTGGCAAGCGCCCGGGGCGTTCGACGCCCGGGAGCGCTCGCGGGCGCTCGACGACCTCGGGTTCTCGCGCCAGCTCGTCTTCTCGACGTTCGCCGCCGGGCAATATCTGCGGCACGACGACATGGAGGTGCGCTACGGCGGCTTGCGAGCGCACAACCGCGCGATCGCGGAGTTCTGCAGTGACGACCCCCGGCTCATCGCCGTCGGTCAGCTCTCACTGCAGGATCCGGAGCGGGCCGTCGCGGAGGTCAAGGCAGGCGCCGAGGCCGGCTGCGGCGCGTTCTGGATCCCCGCCATGCCCGCCGGCGACCGCGCCCCCGGCCACCCCGACATCGATCCCGTATGGCAGGCGCTCTGCGACGCCGGGACGCCGTTCATGGTGCACGTGGGCCCGAACACGCAGTTCGTATCGAAGGACTATCTCAACAACGGCCGTCCCCTTCCCCCCGATATCGTCGGCGGCGGCGAGAACCTGCGCGTGCGGGACTTCATGGCGCTCTCGTTCGCGCCGCAGCTGTTCCTCTCGGCGATGGTCTTCGACGGCGTCTTCGAGCGCTTCCCGGCGCTGCGCGGCGGCGTCATCGAGCTCGGCGCCGGCTGGGTTCCGCAGTTCCTGCGCACGCTCGACGTGGGGCAGAAGCTCTTCCAGCGCTCGGATCCGCAGCTCGCGGAGCTCTCGATGAAGGCATCCGACTACATCCGGCGCCAGGTCCGCTTCACGCCCTTCCCGAGCGAGGACGTCGGGCGTCTCATCCGCGAGGCGGGCCCGGAGCTCTTCATGTTCTCGAGCGACTACCCGCACCCGGAGGGCACGGACGATCCCGTCGGTCGGTTCGAGAAGAAGATGCACGACATCGACGAGCCCCAGAAGGACCAGTTCTACAGCAAGAACTTCCAGTACATGATGGGCGCCTGAGCGCGGCGCCGGCGAGCGAACATGGATTTCGTATCCGCGGAGAGCGAGAGCGGCGTCACCGAGCGGCGCTTCGCGCTTCAGGTGGGCGAAAGCACGGTGCCGGGGATCGTGTGGACGCCCGAAAGGGCCGTCGGCCCGCGGCCGCTGATCCTCATCGGTCACGGCGGCACGCAGCACAAGCGCGTCGAGAACGTGCTCCGGCTCGCACGCGCCCTGGTCAAGAATCTGGGCTACGCCGCGGTCGCCATCGACGCGCCGGACCACGGCGATCGCGGCACACCGGAACGCACCGCGCGGTTCCGGGAGCTCATCGTCAGCGGCCGCTTCACGGAGGAGCAACGGTTCGCGATGGAGGCCAACGCGGACAGGGCGGCGAAGGAGTGGAAGGTGACGCTCGACGCCGTGGAGCAGCTGCCGGAGGTCGACCGGGGTCCCGTCGGCTACTGGGGGCTCTCCATGGGAACGTCCATCGGCGTGCGGTTCATCGCGGACGAGCCACGCGTGGAGTGCGCCGTCCTCGGCCTGTTCGGCCTGCGCCCCGGCGCGGAGGCGTTCGAGCGCGCCGCGCGGGCCGTCACGGTTCCCCTGCTGTTCCTCTTCCAGATGAATGACGAGCTGGTTCCCCTGGAGGCCGGGCTCGCCCTCTTCATGGTCTTCGGGTCGAAGACGAAGACGGTGCACATGAACCCCGGGGGGCACGTGGAGGTCCCCGCGTTCGAGCGCGAGGGCTACGAGTCGTTCTTCGTGCGCCATCTGGGCGCCGCTGCTCACTCGGCGCGATAGCGCGCGCGCAAGCTGCGCTTGTTGAGCTTCCCCGTCGGAAGGCGCGGCAGCTCGGCGACGAAATCGACGCTGCGCGGGCACTTGTAGTGCGCGATGCGCTCGCGACAGTACGCGATGAGCTCCGAGGAGAGCGCCGCCGACGGCGCGACGCCCGGCGCGAGCAGCACGACGGCCTTGACCTCCTCGCCCCATTCCTCGTTCGGGACGCCGATCACGCCGACGTCGGCGACCGCGCCGTGCCCGTACAGGACCTCTTCCACCTCCGCCGGGTAGACGTTCACGCCGCCGGACACGATCAGATCGGCGCTGCGATCGGTCAGGAACAGATAACCCTCGGCGTCCAGGTATCCCAGGTCGCCGAGCGTGAAGTAGTCGCCGCGGTACGCGCGCTCGGTCTTCTGCTCGTCCTTGTAATAGGAGAAGCGATCGGGGCCGGCTTTCAGGTACACCGTGCCGATCCGTCCCGCAGGCATCGGGGCTCCGGCGTCGTCGAGGATCAGCACGCCGTCGGGGTCCACCGGCATGCCGACCGTACCCGGCCGGGCCAGCCAGGTCGCCGAGTCCACGATCGACGCCATCCCTTCCGTCGCCGCGTAGTACTCCGTCACGATGGGGCCGAGCCAGTCGATGAGCTTCCGCTTCAATGCGACCGGGCACGGCGCGGCTCCGTGCATCAGGTAGCGCAGCGAACGGAGGTCATATCTCGTGCGAACGGCCTCCGGCAGCGAGAGGAGGCGGTGGATCATGGTCGGCACGACGTGCGTGTGCGTCACGCGGTGGCGCTCCACGAGCGCGAGCATCTCCTCGGCGTCCCAGCTGTCCATCATGACCACGGTGCTCCCGTACAGGTGCGGCACGGCGAGCGAGAACGACAGCGGCGCGGAGTGGTAGAGGGGCCCGGTGCAGAGATGTACCGTCCTTCCGGGGATGTATTGCCCGAGCGGGGACGCGGCGTCCTCGCCGAGCGGTGGAGGCGGCGTGGCGCGCTCGACCCCCTTCGGGCGGCCCGTCGTGCCGGAGGTGTAGAGCATGGACGTGCCGGGCACGGGGTCCGCGATGTCGGTCGAATCTTCTCGCCGGAGCGCCGCGTCGTAGTCCTCGAAGTATTCGAGGGGGCCACCGCACACGAGCCGTACGGCGGCGCCGGGCGCGAGCGACGCGGCGCGCCGGGCGCTCGCCGCGAAGCGCGCCTCGACCACGAGCGCGCGTGCGTCGGAGTCGCGCACGATGTACGCGGCCTCGTCGGCCCCGAGGTGCCAGTTCACGGGCGTCAGGCGTAGCCCCGCACGCCGCGTCGCGGCGTAGACCTCGGCGAATTCGGCGCGATTGCTGCACAGCAGCGCCACTCCGTCCCCCGCGCGAAGGCCGCGGGCCCGGAGCGCCCGCGCGAGCTGATTCGCGCGCGCATTCAGCTCTTCGAACGTCCGCACCTGGGCCCCGGCGTGCACCGCCACGACGCGCGGCAAGAGCTCCGCCCAGACCGCGAGCCCCATGCCCGTCGAAAGCGCCGCCGGCATCTTGCGCCGCACGACCGCGAGGAACTCGGCGGCCGCCGCTCGTCCATCATGTGTCTCGTCCATGACGACCCTCTCCCGAGCGTGGCTACCACGCTGGCGCGAGAGCGACCATGGGTGTTCGTGAGTAACCGTGATGCTCTACAATTACCCCGAGTACCGATGACCTTGATCCCGTACGACGAACTCGACTACTCTCCGCGGTGTCCGAGCGGGAACACACGTGCGGCTCGCGCCGGGAGGCGCGAGGCCCACTTCGATTTCGAGGCGTCCTCGATCTCCTGGAGACGACAGCGTGATACGGAGAACCTATCTTCTGGCGCTGTCGTTCGTGCTCGCACACGCGGCGTCGGCACTGGGGCAATCGCGGGAGCCGGGCGCGGGCGATGCGGGCACGGCGTCAGCCGTCGCAGACAGCGGCACGCCCCCGCCTGCGCCTGCGGCCAAGGCACCTGCCGCCGAGGCAGCTGACGGCGGCGCACCGCCAAGCGGCGCCCCCGCTTCCGCCGCGAGCAGCAGAGCCGCCGCAGCTCCCGAACCGGTACCGAGCGCCGGCGAGGAGATGGTCGTCACCGGTTCGCGCATCAAGCAGTCCTCGTCGTTCAGCCCGGCGGCGCCGGTGCAGGTGATCGACAGGAAGGAGCTCGAGCAGACCGGCGCGACCAACATGGCAGATGTGGTCACCTACCTGACGGTGAGCCAGGGTTCGGGCTTCCAGGGGGCCGGCTCCCAGTCCTTCGGCACCGCGTCGATCAACCTGCGCGGCCTGGGCGAAGGCGCGACGCTCGTCCTGCTGAACGGCCGCAGGCTACCTCTCAGCGCTGCCTACAATCCGAAGGGGCAGCAGTTCGCGGACCTCAGCACGATCCCGCTCGCCGCCGTCGAGCGGGTGGAGGTGCTGAAGGCCGGCGCGTCGGCAATCTACGGTTCGGACGCGGTCGCCGGCGTGATCAACATCATCACTCGCAGGAACTTCGACGGCGCGCTCGTGGAGCTCGACGGCCAGACCAGCACGCGGTTCGATCAGCGAGACGGCACCGTCAGCGCAGCGTGGGGTGCGGTCAGCAAGCGGGGTCGGGTGTTCATCGCCATGAGCTACTTCCGGCGGAGCGAGCTCAGGGCCGATCAGCGCGACTTCACGAAGGACGGCTACGTCAGCTCGGAGGGCTTTCCCGGAAGCTTCGTCGTGGGGACGAACACGGTCGTGGATCCCGCGTGCAGCCGCGTTCCGGGCTCCGCCGTCACGCCTGGTGCCGCGGGGCCACTTTGCTCGTTCCAGTACCGGCGCTTCGCGTCCCTCAGCCCCGAAGCGGAGCGCGCCAACGCGTTCGGCAGCGGCGAGTACGATCTCACGAAGCACCTCACGTTCTTCGGTGAGCTCCTCGCGTCACGCCTCCGCGGCGGATACATCTCGAGCCCGGCCTTCCCGGTGCCGCCCCCGTTCCTCTCGGTGCCGGCGAACCACGTCGACAACCCGTTCGGCCAGAACGTGCTCGCGATCATTCGCCCGGTTGGCGCCGAGGCCGGCGGCTCGCGCGCCGAGACGGACGACGACACGCTGCGCGGCGTCGTCGGTCTGAAGGGCGACTTCGAGGACGCTGCGGCGGGGAGCTTCTTCGAGGGCTGGGAGTGGGAGGCGTACATGAGCATGGCGGCGGACCGCAGCCGCTTCGTGCTCCCCGACACCCTGCGCGGGCCGATCCAGGACGCGCTCAACAGCTGCTCCAACCCGGCGAACCTCTCGGGTTGCTACAATCCGTTCTATTCGTCGGTCGACGGCACCGGGACGCCCAACTCCACGGCACTGGTCAACAGCTTCTACGGCGCGCAGAACTCGACCACCGATTCACTGATGCAGACCTACAACGGCGGCCTCACGGGGCCGCTCTTCGAGCTGCCCGGCGGCGATGTCGCGGTCGCGCTGGGCGGCGAGGTGCGCCACGAGTCGCG
>CAYUAW010000099.1:0-4874 GCA_964442485.1 uncultured Polyangiaceae bacterium | reverse complement strand
TGCCCGGCGGCGATGTCGCGGTCGCGCTGGGCGGCGAGGTGCGCCACGAGTCGCGGTCGACGACGCTCGATCACGACGCGACGCAGAACCGCTACTCGTTCCTGATCGGCAACACCGATTCGAAGGCGGATCGCGAGGTGTACGCCGGGTATCTCGAGCTCGGCTGGCCCCTGGTCCACGGCGTGCGAGTACAGACCGCCGGTCGCGTCGAGTACTACACGGACATCGAGCGCGCCGCGCTGAGCCCGAGCGCCGGGCTCACCGTCACTCCTTCTGAGCTCGCGGGGCGCAAGCGCACTGCGCCGTCGCTAAGACAGCTGCAGTTCCGCGGCACGGTGACCTCGGCGTTCCGCGCCCCGAACCTCTACCAGTCCTTCCCGGGGTACGTCGTCCAGCCATCGGCGTTGAACGTCGGCCAGACGCTTCCCTCGTATCTGCCGGTGCAGGGCTTCGGCAATCCCGCGCTCAAGCCCGAGCACGCGCTCGCCGTGAGCGGCGGCTTCTCCTGGTCGCCCATCAACGAGCTCAGCGTCTCCGGTGACTTCTGGTACTACGACTACAAGGATCGCATCGAGCTCGAGAACGCGCAGCAGATCGTCAATCAGTTTCTCATGAGCGGCATGGATCCGCGGGTCATCGTCGATCCCGCGAGCAACCAGATCGAGCGTGTCACGACGAAGTACGTGAACATCGCCGGCGACGTCATCACGGACGGCATCGATTTCTCGACCTTCGTCACGCTGACGAACCGCACCTTCGGCGGCAAGGTCCCCGACGAGAGATCTCACAAGCTCAGCCTGGGCGCGATCGGCACTTATCTCCTGACCTTCAACTATCCACAATCCGAGGCGGCGCCACGCCAGATCCCCAACACCAACCCGGCCGTCGTGCTCCCTCCCGCGCCCTGCAACGGCAACACCTGCAGCGCCGCCGGCATCCGGAATTTCAACAACGTCTGGCAAGCCATGCCGCGGCTGAAGGTGAACTTCCCGCTGACCTGGAGCTATCTGGGCCACTCCGCGTCCTTCATCACGCACTTCATCAGCAGCTACCAGGACGACGTCAATCCAAGGCCGGACGGCAGCTTCGACACCATCTCGGCCTGGGTCACCTTCGACGTCCAGTACGGCTACACTCTGAAGAACTGGATCGGCCGCGAGGTCACGGCACGGATCGGCCTCTACAACCTGTTCGACGCCAGTCCCCCGAGGGTGAACGGGCTGACCACGTCCTACGACTACACGCTTCACGACCCGCGCGGGCGGATGCTGTTCGCGAAGCTCTCCGCGCAGTTCTGAGGGAACGACGATGAGCATTCACTCCGAGACCCTGCTCCTCGCCATCGCGCTCGCGGCGCTCTCTGCCGGCTGTCGCGAGGACCCGACGATCAAGCCTGCCAATCAGCCACCCGTCGCGGACGCCCGGGTGCTCCGCGACGGCAAGAGCGTGAACGAACGCACCGACGGCGCCGCCGCGTTGAAGTTCGACTTCTCCGGCACGCCCGTCGCCATCACGCTCGACGCCAGCAAGTCCTACGATTCGGATGGAAGCATCACGACCTATCGCTGGCTCAGCGGCAACCTCGCGGGCGATGGCGGCATTCCCCTGGCGAGCGGCATGGGCGTGTCGCGTCGATGGGTGCCCGACGGCGAGTCCCCGGACTGGCCGGACGACGTCGTTTCACCGAACGTGGAGCTCGGTCAGGGGATCTGGGCGTTCACGCTGTGGGTCATCGACAACGGCGGGGCCATCAGCACGCCCGATACGCTCCGGATCACCGTCGGTTCGGTGGTGGACCCGGTCGTCCAGCAGTGCTCGGATCACGTGCTCTCGACGGAGCCCGAAGCCTGCCGGCAGTGCGTGTGTGCACAGAGCGACATGTGCCGCACTTCTGTGACGTCAGATGTTTGCGACCAGACGTGCTGGGACCTCATCAACTGCGTGGCGTCGAACTGCCCCGACTTCGTCGCGATGGCGGGCAAGATGGACTATTCGTGCCTCACCGCTAACTGCTCCGCCTTCCTCGCGGGAGTCACCGCAGCGACCCCGGCCGGTGCATGCTTCCGGGCGTGCCCCACCGATTGCATGCCGGGCGCGGTCGGCAAGCCCCGCGACGGAGGCCCGTGAGATGAAGAACCCCGCCCGCCTTGGTCTCGGTACGAAGCTCGCGTTCGGCGTCGGAGCGATGCCGGAAGCCGCTGCGCAGATCGCGTTCAACACCTGGAGCTTCCTCTTCTACAACAGCGTACTCGGTCTCTCCGGCACGCTCTGCGGCCTCGCGGCGACGTGCGCGATCGTCCTCGACGCGATCGTAGATCCGGTGATCGGAACGTTCTCGGACGGGTTCCGGTCCCGGCTCGGGCGGCGCCACCCGTTCATGTACGTGGCGCCGCTGCCCTTCGTGCTCGCATTCTACTGTCTCTACTCGCCTCCTTCGTCGCTACACGGCCTCTCGCTGTTCGCGTGGCTCACGGTCTTCGCTGTGCTGCATCGCCAGGCGATGAGCCTCTTCTTCATCCCGTATCTCGCGCTCGGCGCGGAGCTCTCGACCGACTACCGGGAGCGCTCGATCGTGATGAGCTACACCGCGCTGTTCGGCGTGATCGGAGGGGCCGCCGTCTACTTCTACGGGTGGACCCGCCTCGGCCACGTCCACGGCGGCTCCGCCGTGCGCGCGGGCTATCCGGGGCTCGCGCTCGGCGTGGGCATCTTCGCGGCGCTCTCGATGCTCGCGTGCACGCGCCTGACCCGCGACCAGATCCCTCGCCTCATCCGGGCGACGCCGGCGCGGTCGGCGCGCTTCGGCCTTGCACGGCTCGCGCGCGAGATGCGCGGCTGTCTCACGAACCGGAACTACCGCATGTTGGTGATCGGCCTGGTGTGCCTGAGTGTCGTCATCGGCGTGCACGAGACGCTCGACTCGTACATGGCCCTCTTCTTCTGGAAGCTCCCGGCAGACAAGATCCGCGCGTTCGGGCTGGCCACACCCCCCGCTTCGATCCTGGCGTTCATCGTGACCGCACGCCTGCACGGCCGGTTCGAGAAGCGCGCCACGCTCGTGGCGGCAGCCGTCACGCTGGTCGCCGCCGGGGCGCTGCCCATCGTCCTGCGCCTCGTCGGGTTCTTCCCGTCGAACGGGTCTCCGGCGCTCCTGCCCACGCTGATGTTCTCCATCTTCATGGCGTACGGCGCGCTCGCCATCGTCCTCATCAGCGTGCTCTCCGCCGTGGCGGACGTGGCGGACGAGCACGAGCTCACGACCGGTCGCCGCCAGGAGGGGCTCTTCTACTCGGCGCGAATCCTGTTCGGCAAGCTGACCACGGCCTTCGGTCACGTCGTCGCGGGGCTCTCCCTCGATCTCATCGGCTTCCCCGCCGGCGCGAAGCCCGGCGAAGTAGGAAGCGACGTGCTCCTCAAGCTCGGATTGCTGGTCGGCCCAGGCGCGGCGATCTCCGGAGTCATCGGCGTCTTCTTCTATGCGCGCTACGCGATCACGCATCAGCGCCACCGCGAGATCCAGGCCCAGCTCGCTGTGCAGCGGTCGCCGCGGGAGGCCGCGGTCGACTCGAGCGCCGGCGAAGGTGTCGCGGCTCCGGGTCCGGCGGCGCGCGCGGTATCACCGCTCTGAGCGTCGTGCCGCGGCGCTCATGATCGGTGGGAGTGAGCGGGGTAGAGCAAGGGCAAGGGGCGGAGCCTGGGCAAGGGGGTGAGTGAGGGGTTGAGACTGCGGTAAAGCTAATGGCGACGGCGGGGGAAGCTAATTGCGATTGCTGGAAAGACGATCGCGTCTGCGGGAGGTTTCCGTCGGCTGCTCGGGCATCGTGACCGGCGCCTCGCCATTCCGCATGCGTCACCGGATCTGACGCTGTGGCCGCGAACAGAAGGATCGGGACCATGGAGCATTCGAAACTCATCGTGCACCTGTGCAGCGTGCTGCTGCCGGGCGCGTGCATCGTCGTAGGCGTGGCTGCGTGCGGCTCGAAGAACGACGGCCAGAGCAACGGCATCCCCGGACTCGGGGTCGCCGGTGCCCCCGCAGCGGGCGGCGCCATCGGTGCGGGCGGCGGAGTCGGCGCGCCGGCATCGAGCGGCGGTACGGTGGGCGCCGGCGGTCCGGGCGTGGTCGGCTCCGGCGGTGTAGTCGGCAGCAACCTCGGCGGAACGGTCGGCGCGAGCGGCGCCATGACGGGCATCGCGGGAACGCTCGGCGCGGGCGGTGCGACGAGCACCGCGGGAGCGACCGGCGCAGGTGGAGCGAGCAGCGTGGGAGCCGGCGGCAGCAACCCGAGCGGCGGCGCGAGCGGCGGCACTGCGGGAACGGCCGGTGCCGGCGGCATGGGCGGCGTGCCGCTCGCGCATTGCGACCAGAAGTCGGCGACGTCCGCGATGCCCAACACACAGGCGTGCGGCGACATGACCACCGTGCTCGGCACCAACGTGAAGTTCGGCCCTCTCGGCGCGATCATGGACGAGAACGTCGGCAAGGGCTTCGAGAACACCGACCCTGCCGACTACTCCACCTGCGGCAACTTCGCGGCCCTCTTCAACGAGCCCGCCGACGAGACGAAGCAGCTCCTCGATGTCGGAACGCAGCCCTGCAACGCCACGGCTCCGAACACCGGCACCTGCATCGACTTCAAGCTCTACGCCGCCTACCGGCCTGCGACCTGGCCCGCCGGCAAGATCCCCGTCATCTCCTGGGCCAACGGCACCTGCGCGCAGCCCGAGGGCTACGGCATCCTCCTGCGCTACGTCGCGTCCTACGGCTTCTTCATCATCGCGGCGAACTCACGCGAGACGGGCACGGGCAAGGAAGCGCTGCACGCGCTCGACTTCGCGAAGGCCGCGAACGACGATCCGTCGAGCCCGTACTA
>CAYUAW010000098.1:13068-20164 GCA_964442485.1 uncultured Polyangiaceae bacterium | reverse complement strand
CGCGCCCGGTCGCCGACCACCCCGTGCCGCTCGCGAGCACGTCGGAGTCGCTGCGTTTCGGCGCCGCCGTCGCCGAGTACTCGCTTGCGCTTCGCGGCGCCGAAGGGGTGAGCACCGCCCAGCTGCCGAAGGCACGCGCGATGGCCGTGGGAGCGCTCGGCCCCGACCTGCGCCACGAGCGCAGCGAATTCGTCGCACTGATGGACCGAGCCGCGAAGCTACCGAAGAACTGAGAGCGAAGCCTCAGCGGCGCGGGCGACCTCTGGAGCAGATCGCCCGCGCTGGGGGATTCGCGCGCTACTTGAGAGCTTCAGCCGCGCCGCTGCGTTTCGGACACCGCCCCAACTCGAGCTCAGCTCAATCCGCGTCGGCTTCCGGTGTCCCGAGGCTCTCCAGCACGCCCATCAGATCCGGCGATCGGTCGAGCGGCGCTTCGAGCTCGAGCACGCGGTCTCCCAGGGTGAGCGTGATGCGCGCGCAGTGCAGGAAGGGGCGATCCAGGAAGTGGCGCATCAGGAAGTAGTCGTTGGTGCGCGGGTCGCCGTAGCGCTCGTCGCCGATGATGGGGTGGCCGAGCGACGCGAAGTGACGGCGGATCTGGTGCTTGCGGCCCTCGTCGGGGCGCGCGACGACGAGGGAATGGCCGCTCACCACCTCTCGCCGCGAGTAGCGCGTGCGCGCCTCGTAGGGGCGTCCGCGCTCGAGCAGCGGGCGGCGGATGCTGCCCTTGTCGCGGACGACGCCTTTGCACAGGGCGATGTACTCCTTCTGTCCCTCGGCGAGCGCCGCACCGAGCGCGCCGGCGTGCTCGGGCTTGCGCGCCATGAGGCACACGCCGCTGGTGCCGATGTCGAGCCGGTGCACGGGGACGGCCTCGCTGCACTCCTCGAGCCGTCGCACGCGGTCGAGCAGCGATCCGGCGTGCTCACCCTGCGGGGTCGTCGGCTCGTGGGGCGGCTTCACGACGGCGATGAGCCGCTCGTCCTGGTAGATGATCTCCGGCGACGGCGGCTCGGCGCGCACCAGGACCGCGAGCGACTCGACTTCCTCGGTGAGCGGCATCATGTCGAACGGCGTGAGCGAGCGCAGCGCGACGCCGTGCCGTGCGAAGTCCGCCAGATCCCGGCCGAGCGTCACCGCCTCGCACGAGACGTACACCACGAGCTCCGGCGCGAGCCGCGCGATGCCGGCGCGTGCTGCGGGTGAGAGGCCGCGCCGCGGCGGATTGACGATCACGACGTCGGGGCGCTCGCTAGCGACGATGGCGGCGTGAACGGCGTCGGCGGCGTCCGTGGCTTCCACGCGGACGGGAAGCCGTTGCTCCAGAGCCGCGTCGCGCGCGAGCGCGGCGGCCGGTTCGTACGATTCGACTGCGGTGACGTGTGCGCCCCGCGACGCAAGCGCCAGCGCGAGAGCACCGGCCCCCGAATAGAGATCGAGCACGGCGGCAGCGCGGTCGCCGAAGTGCGCTTCGATCGACGACACGACCGCGTCGAGGATCGCGCGCTGCTGGCCACGGTGCGCCTGCGTGAAGCCGCCGGGCGCCACGTAGTGATACGGCCCGGCGTCGCCGAGCACGCGTACCCTTTCCCGCGCCTTGCCGAGCAACACGACCGGGGACCGCCCGAGCACCTGGTGCGAGCGCTCGTCGCGATAGCTCACCGCGACGCCGGCGACACCCGCGACGTCCCGGTTGATCCGCTGGGCCGCATCGCGCACGCGCGCTTCGTCCGTTCGATCGGGGACGACGAGGGTGACGAAGACGCCGTCGCCGGCGAGCTGTAGATCGACCGCGCGGAGCGTCACGCCCTCGGGCACGTGATGGCGAATTCCGGCCGCAACCGTGGCGAGGGCCGGATCGAGGACGCGACACTCCGGAAGGTCCACGACGCGATGCGTGCCGCGCGCATAGAGCCCGAGGAGCGGCCCATTGACCACGAGCTTCGCGCGCGAGCGGTACTTCACGATGGGGTTCGCCGGCACGATGTCGTGCACCGCGCCGCGCTCGAGCTCGCGAAAGCGCTGGATCGCCGATGTGACGCGCTCGCGCTTCGCGGCGAGCTGCGCCGCGTAGGACAGCGAGAGAAGCGGACAGCCCGGGCATTCGGCGCCGTGCGGGCACTCGACTACCTCGGAGCCCGGGACGGGCAAGGAGAGCTGTTCGGGGGTGCGGGCGTTCACGGCAGGCGGCGAGGCTCGGTTCGAAGCGAAGTGCCGCTCTAGCAGGTGCTCCTCGTTCGAGCGAGCCTCGCGACCCTCACCCCGCTTTCCGAGCTCGGGCGGGCGCATCGAGCCTCGCCGGTAGCGGTGGCGGGCGGCCCACGGTAAATGCCTCCGGGTGCACCTGGTCCTCGGCGGCGCCGTCCTCGCGATCATCGCGCTGCTCGCGCTCTCGCCGAGCAAAGGGTGGAAGCAGCTCGAGCACACGTTGCTCGGCGCACTCGCTGTCGGCGCCGTGGTGCTCGTCCTCACGAAGGCGGGAATGCCGTGGCTCGCGCTCGCGATCGCTCTGCTCGCGACCTCGGCGAAGCGGTTCACCGGGCAACGCAAGGCGAGCGGCGCCGATGACACCGACCGAGACCGCGACGGGCCGGAGGTACGCCGGGTCCGCGGGCGCATGACGCGGGAGGAAGCGTACCGCGTGCTCGGTCTGTCACCGGGCGCGACCCGCGACGAGATCGTCGCCGAGTACCGCCGCCTGATGAAACGCGTGCACCCCGATCAGGGCGGCACCACGTACCTCGCCGCGCAGCTCAACGAAGCGAAGGATTGCTTGCTCGCCGATTAGGAACTAGGGCACGGAGCGGAGAAGGATCGCACCCCATCTTCCGCTCACGGGATAGTCGACACCGGGAAAGTGCAAAACGGTGTCCCAGTATCCGGTGAAGCTCGCGGGATTCGAGTCGTAGTAGGTCCCCTCGATGGAACCCTCGAAGGGAATGTCGGCCTCGGGAGCGGTGTGGTCGGTCGTCGTGTAGAATTTGTAGTGGCCGTCCGTCAGCTGCGTCTCGAAGCTTCCTTCCGCGCAAAGGCTTCCGCCCACGATGCTCGCCTCGAAGCTGCTGCCACCGGTCCCCATGCCCTGCAGCGTCGACATGTTGTCGACCACGCGGATTTCACCGCTCAGCGATTGCGTGAGCTGGAAGCCGATGTCGCCCGAATAGCCGAGGCCGCCGTCACCCGTGGTGTACATCTTCCCGCTGTACTCGCCGGGTTGACACGGCGCGTGTGACACTCCCGATCGAAGACCGCCGTCCGACTTCGCGCTCGCGACGATCTCCACCTTCGTCGAGCAGCCGACCACGCAGCTTGCATAGCCGAGCGCCGCGATGATCTCATAGCGAGAGAAGCCGCCGAATCTCACGCCTGGGAGTCTAGCAGACGTCTCTGCGACCCGTTTTCGGGGTCGTCGCGTCGCGTCAGTGACCGCGGAGCGCTTCGCGCCGCTGCCGGAGCTGTTCGGCCTCGAGCCCGTTCGGATCCGCTGCGAGTACCTCATCGATGGCGGCCGCTTCGTCGCTCGTTCGCCCGAGTGCGCGGTACGCCTTCACGCGGGCGAGCTTCGCCTCCAGCGACAGCGCCCCGCCGTGAGCGAGATACGTGTCCAGGTCGCGCAAGGCGAGCGCGGGCTGACCCAGCCTGTCGAGCTCGAGCTTCGCTAGTGAAACGAGAACGGTGTGCGCTTCCGGCGTCGACGGGAACCGGTCGATGAGCTGGCGGTAGCTGCTGCCCGCGTCCGCCCACCGCTGCTCCCGCAGGGCCTGGCGCGCGGCGGCGAGCAACGAGGCCGGCGTCACGTCGGCGACCTGCGGCGCTTCGGCGGCTTCGGGTGCGGACGGATGCGACGGCGCGACGACTGCGTGCGTCACGCGCGCGCGCGTCTCCTTCTCCTGGTCGCGGTTCGCGGTTCCCTCCGCCGTACGTGCCGGAGCCACCTCCGCCGTGGGGCCTTCGATGGGACGCCCTGCGACCTGCGCGAGCACGACCCAGTCCGGCGTCTCGAGACCGGCGTGAGCGGCCGGTGGATCGACGTGCACGTCGGCGACCGTGGAGAGCCCGATCTTGTGGCCGTCCACGATGTCCGTGGCGCCCTCTGCGCCTACGGCGACCTTGCCCTCGTGGACGACGGTGCGGACGGTACCATCGGCGAGCAGCTCGACCGTGAAGGCGGTGCCCACCGCGGTCGACCAGACGCCGTTTGCGACGACGGAGAGCCGCTCCCCGGGCGGCAATGGATCCAGCGCCATCGCGACGCGACCGGCGAGCAGATCCAGCCGGCGCTTGCCGTTGCCGACCGCGGACAGGCGCACCGTGGCGCCGCTCGCGAGGCACGCATGAATCCTTGGCTCGACCGCGACGCACGCGGGACCGCCCACTGCGGCGACCTCGCTACCGACCGCCGCGTGCGCGCCCTTCTCGACGCGCTGGCCACCGACCTGAACCTGAGCCGCGACGTACTCGATGACGCTCCCGCCGACGGCGACCGGCGCGACCGGCACCTGCGCTCGCGAGAACACCGCAAGCGCAGCCGCGGCTCCTGCCGCCGCGCCGATGCCCCACACGAGCCAGCGCCCGCGACGGATACGAGGTGGAGCGCCCACCGTGTACTCGATCTTCCCCGCTGACAGCGCGCTCTGCACGGCCTTCTGCGCGAAGGCCTCGTCGGAGGAGTCGCCTCCTGCGAGCGCGAGCGACTCCAACGAGCCGAACAGTGCGAGCTCGGCAGCGGCGACAGGGTCGCTCGCGCCGTACTCCTCGAGGAACGCGCGCTCTTCGGCGTTCAGTGCGTCGCCGATGGCGTCTCGCTCCGCGAGCTGTGCCCAGCGATCGTAGGCCGTCGTCATGTCAGTGGCCCTTTCCCCCGACCAATCGAAATGTCGCGCTGGATGAGCCGGCGAATCCTTCGCCGTGCCGTCACCAGTCGGTCCTTCACGGTGCCGGTCGGCACCTCCGTCAGCTCCGCGATCTCTTCCACCGTGTAGCCGAGCGAGTGCTTCAGCACGAGCGCCTCTCGCTGCTCGGAGGGGAGCGCCTTCAGATATTCGTCGAGAGGACGCGCCGTCTCGGAGCGCACGTCCGACGGCTCGCGCTCGCTCACCGGCATCGCGCCCGCTTCGGGATCGTCGATCGAATCCACGATGCTCGAGCGCCGACGCTCGTCACGTGCTTGACGCAGGCTGATGCGCGCCGTGATGCGATCCGCCCAGCGCTCGAGAGACGAGCGGCCGCCGAACGTCTTCGCCGACTGGAGGATCTCCACCAGGGCGATCTGCGCGGCGTCGTCGGCCAGCGCTTCGTTCCGCAGGATGCCGCGACTCAGCCGCCGCACGCGGCCCGAAAGCCTGCGGGCGACGGTGTTCATCGCTTCGATGTTTCCTGCCGCTACGAGTGTCATGAGTCTCAGATCGTCCTGCCAGGCGTTCACGGCTCCAGTCGCTGACTGAGCGCTTGGCGCCGCTGCCTGCTCGTCACCCGGGGAGTGGAGCGGTGCGTCGAATCCGGTCGGATCTTTCGAGCGCCTCACGGCCAAAGGGAAAGCCCGAGCTCGATAGAGGGTCTGACTATGTTTGGTTCCAGTAACACGAGATCCCCGCCACCTACGCGACTTACGAAAGAGAACCGATTGAGTGCGAAATCTGCACCGATAGCGCCGTATACGGCAAGTCCGGGCGTGAGGGCGAAGTCGAGGCGAAGGCGGGGCGAGAGGAGGACGTCGGTCCGGGTATTGTCGGGGGTTCCGGCGAGAGACCCGCTGGTGGACACGGTGTGGCGGCTCAGGATCTCGATGATAGCCCGGCCACCGATGGAGGGGACCCACCGGCCGTGCCCGAATGAATAGCCCGCCTCTACATAGAGAGGATTCCGCGTGATGCGCAGAACGAGCGGTGTCGCATCGAGCTCCGTGTCCCGGAAGAACGTGTACCCGCCGGCAAGGTAAACGCCGAAGGGGAATCGATAGCCGCCCGCGACGCTGACCCCACTCTGCCACCCGACCGCCTTGGCAACATAGTCACCTCCATACGCGACGGACAGCGAGATACCTTGATGCGACAGCGACGAGGGACGCTTCCGCGCGGGAGCGACGCTGGGTGGCGTCTCGGGCTCATTCGCTGACGTCGAAGGAGTGGCCTCTGGCGCTACCGGCCTCGGGCTCACCGACTGCATGCCGATGGTGCCCCCGGCGAGCAATGCGTCGGCGGACTGGCGCGTGATGACCGCAACGGCTTCGACTGCTGCGGCAGTTCCGCTGGCTTCCACGGCGATGCGGCGAACGAGGGTTCGCTCCCCGCCGGGTTCCGACAGGTAAAGGAGCCAGTCACCGTCGGGCTGCGCGTCGATCCAGAAGACGCCCGACGCGGCATGCGCGTGCGCGAGCGTCTCTGCTTCCGACATCTGACGACGCAGGGGAGCGGACGGCTCCGAGAAGTGATCGAACACGAGCTCCGCGGGTCCACCGGAAAGCTGTGCCGTCAGCGCATCGCGCAAAGAGCGGTCGAGCTCTTCGGACGAGGGCTCGACGAAGACGACGGACCGCGTTGCTGGTCCGCCAAGCGAAGCTCGAGCAAGCAGTAGCCCCCCGAGGAGCGGTGAAATCCACCCGTATCGTTGACGCACCGATCGGTTCTTTTAGACCCGAATCTCATAAATGTCCGACCGATTCTGGAACGTGTAACCACCCCACCCAGGTCCTCGCCGGGTAGCACTCGCGATCCAAGGGGGGATGCCGAATCGAAGCGGCAGAAGGCGGCTCGCTCCGGGCCCTATCGCTGGACTGGAGGATTGCAATGCATCTAGAGAACGTCGGGACGTTGCTCGCTGAAAGAATCCTTGACCTCGAGACCAGTGCAGGGCGCCGCTCCGTGAGGGTCCTCATCGGCGTTCCCCGTGAGCTGCCGGATTCGACGGACGTGTACTGTCCGTACCAGATCATCGGCTTGCTCGGCGGCAGCGTCCGCTACACCGAGGGCGTCGACCCCGCGCAGGCGATCTATCTCGCCATGGAAGCCATCGGCACCGCGCTGGCCGCGACGCCGGAGGCCCGCAGTGGCCGGCTCACCTGGTACGGCGAGACGACGCTGGGGTTCCCGGTGCGCGC
>CAYUAW010000098.1:0-12968 GCA_964442485.1 uncultured Polyangiaceae bacterium | reverse complement strand
AGGGCCCGGAAGCTTGCTTCGATGATGTTCTCGCTCACGCCGACGGTCCCGAAGCTGCGCTGATGCAGGCGGTGCTCGATGAGCACCAGGACCTTCGCCGCGGTTCCGTGCGTCGAGTTCACGACGCGAACGCGGTAATCCGTGAGCTGCAGCTCGCCGAGCACAGGGAAGGCCGGCCTGAGCGCTTCCATGAGGGCATGGCTGAGCGCGTCGACCGGACCGTTGCCCTCCGCCACGCAGAGGCGCGTGTCGCCGGCGACGTTGACCTTCACGGTCGCCTCCACGAGATCCGGCTGGTTGCTCGCGGTGCCGATGCCGTGAACGCGGTAGTAGAGGAGCTCGAACGCCGCGCGCCACGTCCCGAGGTGGCGGCGGACGAGCAGATCGAAGCTGCCGTCGGCGGACTCGTACGAGTACCCCGCATTCTCCCGCTCGACGACTTCGCCAAGGACCGCCGAGACGATCTTGTCGTCGGTGAGCCCGGGGTGGCGATGCGAGAGCTTCGCAAGGACGTTGCTTCGCCCCGCGAGCTCGCTCACGAGGATACGCCGCGTGTTGCCGACCGACGCAGGCGAAACGTGCTCGTAGGTCCGCTCGTTGCGCTGCATCGCGCTCACGTGGATGCCGCCCTTGTGGGCGAACGCGGCGACGCCGACGTACGGCTGATTGACGGGCCCGACCGCGTTGAGCCGCTCCCACACCACCCGGCTGAGCTCCGTCAGACGCGCGAGGTGCCCCTTCGGCAGGCAGACGTAGCCGAGCTTCAGCTCCAGGTTCGCGATGACGGCCGTGAGATCCACGTTGCCGCAGCGCTCGCCGACGCCGTTGATCGTCCCCTGCACCTGCACGCAGCCGCTCTCCACGGCGGCAAGGGAGTTCGCGACGGCGAGGCCGCTGTCGTTGTGCACGTGAATGCCGAGCTTCGCGTCGGGTAAGAGCTCGCGAACGGCGCGCACCCCGGCGGCAACCTGCGACGGGAGCGAGCCGCCGTTCGTGTCGCAGAGAACGAGGCGCTCGGCGCCAGCCTCGTGCGCGGCGCGCACGGTGGCGAGCGCGTACTCGCGGTTCTCCTTCAGGCCGTCGAAGAAGTGCTCGGCGTCGTAAAAGACGGGGCGGCCCGTCTCGCGACGCAGGAACTCCACCGAATCCCGGATCATCCCGAGGTTGTCGTCGAGCGAGACGCGCAGCGCCTCCGTCACGTGAAGATCCCACGATTTGCCGAAGATGCAGATGACGTCTGCGCGGCTCTCGACCAGCTGGCGCAGGTTGCCGTCCTCGTCCGCGCGCACCTTCGCGTGCCGGGTCGAACCGAACGCGACGATCTTCGCGTGCTCCAGGGAGAGGCGCCTCGTGTCCTGGAAATACGCAAGGTCCTTGGGGTTCGAACCGGGCCAGCCGCCCTCGATGTAGGCGACCCCGAAAGCGTCGAGCGCCCGGGTGAGTGCGAGCTTGTCCGCCAGGCCAAGGTTCACGCCCTGACCCTGCGTGCCGTCCCTGAGGGTGGTGTCGTAGATCTCGATGTGCGTCGTCATGCTTCGAGCGCCGCGCCCGTCCGGACTCTTACCGCGAGTTACGGGCCGCCGCGAGGAGGGAAGGTTCGGGCGGCGCCGAGGCCTCTACCCGCGGGCTCCCTTCCGGGCAGTTTTCCGGCTGATCCGAGGGGATGCCTCAACCGCGGCGAGCTCTCGGCTAGAGTAGGGCGTCGTGAGGCTCACGTCGCTCAGGCTCGCTCACCTTCCGCCGTTCGGCGACGTGACGATCCCGTTCGCGGAAGAAGACGGAAGTCCGCGGCCTCTCACGGTCTTCTTCGGCGGGGGCGGCGTGGGAAAGACCACCGTGCTCGGCGCGATCGCAGCGACGCGCCCCGGCTATGCGGTGGCGCTCGCGCCGGCGGTGGAAGGCTCTCCCCTCGTCGTCACGGAATGGTCGCTCGGCGCCGACGACACCGAGCGGCCCCACGCCCTGCGCATCGCGACGCCGACCGGCAGGGTCGACGCCGACGAGCACGCGGAGGCGATGCGACGCCGCGAGCAAGCCCACTTCGATCGCGTGACGAAGGACGGCGGGTTCGTGCTCGTGTCGATCCCGAGCACGCGCTGGTTCTCGCGCCAGCCCATCTCGATGAGCGCGCCGGCGCGCACCATCGGGCGCTACGACGTGCGGGCACCCGCGGTGCTCGAGGACGCCACGCGTTCCGAGCTCGCTCGTGAGACGAAGCAGGCCGTGGCCTACGCCGCGATCACCGCCGCGCTCTCGCGGGACCGCGTGCCCTCACCTCACGCGCGCTTCGGCGACGCCATGGCGCACGTCGTCGATCGTCTGGTGTCGCTCGCCGGCTTCACCTATGCCGGCCTCGACCCCGCGTCGTTCGAGCCGCTGTTCAAGAGCGAGGAAGGCGCCGTCCTCGGCTTCGACGCGCTGCCCACACGCGCGCGCCATCTCGTCGCGTTCGGGGCACTGCCGCTCCGCGCGCTCGCCGCCGCCTATCCGGGCAAGGATCCGCTCCACGCCGAGGGCGTCGTGTGCATCGACGAGATCGAGCTGCAGCAGGACTCCGCCGCGCAGAGCAAGCTGCTCGCGAGCCTCCGCGACGTGCTCCCCGGCGTGCAATGGATCGTCACCACGACGTCACCCGTCGTCGCGGCGAGCGCCGAGTCGCGCGAGGTGCTCGCGCTGCGGAAGCTGCCGCGCGCCGCCGAGGTGCAGCTCTTCTCGGGAGCGGAAGCGCGCGTGCACTGAAAAAAGAAGCGGGCGCCGGTGGTGCGACGCCCGCTTCGTCAAGTTCTCAAGCTACTTCGATCAGAACGTGTACGTCGCGCCGATGCCGATGGTCGGCTGGGTGCTCTTGCCGTTGAAGAGCTTCTTGTTGTCGGCGCCCGAATTGGGATCCTTCGCAGCGAGCGCCGCGTCGATGCGGAACTCGGCGCGCAGGGTGAGGTTCTTCGCGACCATGTAGCCCGGGGTGATGGTGAAGTTCAGGAGCGAGGCCTTGTCGGGCGCGACGGTGATGGTTCCACCCATGCCGTTCGACACGGTCTGGCCGAGACGCGACCCGTGCTTGTCGTTGAAGTACTCGATACGTGCACCGAGGCTGAAGGCGTCGGCGACGTATACCGGCTGCAGGCCGATGCCGAACCACGTGTCACGCGGCGCGCCGCCTGGCATGGACTCCGTACCGACCAGGCCCTGGAAGTTCAGGGTCAGGTCGCCGAGGATCGCCGCGCCCGTCAGATCGACCGTGAGGCGGTGGTGCGTGTTGTCGTTGGTGTTCTCCGCGCCCCAGCTGCCCGAGATCTGCGCGTGGAAGTCGGCACTCGGCGCGACGTCGCCGTTGAAGAGCACGGTCTTCTGGTCGTTGTTGTCGAGCAGCTGATCCCAGCCGTTGACGAGGCCGACGCCGAGGTGCGCCATGCCGCCGCCGAGGGCGTAGTTGACCTTCGCGCCGGTGTGACCGACGGGCTCCGCGAGCCAGTAGAGGAAGCCCCTGGTGAGCGTCGGGTTGAGCGGTCCGTCGACGACCTCGATACCGTTCAGCGTCACGAACTTGCCGGCCTGGAACGTGAAGTCACCGGGCGTCCACTTCAGGTAGCCCTCGCGAACGTCCACCGGGTTGGCGCCGTAGTTCGCGGAGTTGATCGCCGCGTCGCTGCCGAAGTCGAGCGAGATGAACGCGCTCGATTCGGGAGAGAACGAGTGCGACACCGCGAGATGCGCCGCGTGCAGCATGAAGCCCTGGTGCGCGTCATACGCGCGGTACACCGACGGCTGATTGATGCTGTTGTGGTTGAGATCGACGTGGTAGCCCGAGTCGATGTAGCCGGCGATCGTGGGCGCGGGCGGGGGCGGCTCTGCCGCGGGAGGCGCAGGCTCCGTCGCGGGAACGGGTGCGGGCGTCGGCGCGATGGGCGGTGTGGGTGCTGCAGGCGCGGGCGTGGGCGCGGCGACAGCGCCCGCCGGGGGCACTGCCTCAACGGGCGCGGGCGCGGGCTGTGCTTCTTCCTTCGGCGTTCCAGGCGCGGGAGCCGCGCCGGTCTGCGGGGCCGCTGGGGGGGCAGCCGCGCCGGCGGGCGGGGCGCCTTGGGCCATGGCAGCCGTGGGAATGAACACGCCAGCAGCCGCCAGCGTAAGCCCTAGTCGCAGACTCGATGCTTTCATATTTCTTAACTCCTGAATGCCCGCGATCCACTAGCGGGAATGGGGATGCGGATATCTCGCGCCCCCGGAGTGTCTTCAGCGAATGTTTCCGGAATGTTTCCGGATTGCGACCGTGGCGCACAATGTGGGACGGATGGCCGGAAGCTGTCCCTTTTTTCCTCAGTGCCCGCGAAAGCGCTGACAAGACCGATCGTTGCGAGGTCGGAGCGGGCGCTCAGGAGGCGAGATATGCGCGCCAGCCGCCACACGCCGTGATGTCGACGGCGCCGTCGAGCGCATGCGGCTCGCACACGAAGCCGTTCACGGTGGTGCCGTCCTCCAGCACGACGGTGCCTATCGCGAGCGGCGCTGGCACCTCGTCCACGAACGAACCGAACGCAGCCTCGTCGAGCGCCCACACTTCGATCTCGATACCGCCGCCCACGAAGCGCGGATCGCGCACGAGCCCGGGCTTCGGCGGCACGGTGCCCTGCAGCGCGTACAGCTTGTAGTGCTGCGACGTCTTGCAGGTCCGCATCAGACGACCGCCGCGCGACGTGAGCTGATGGTTCAGCGGCTGCCCGGAGAGATGAGCGCCCGCCACGGCGACGTAGAGCTCGACCGCTCCACGTGACGTATCGTCGAGCGATTCGTCGACGACCTCGCCCGTCTTGCCGACCGTGGCGGGGCCAGCACGGCGGAAGCGCGCGGCGAGCCGCGCGAGCGCGGCGTCGCTGTGCGCCGGACCGAACAGGGTGACTCCGAGCGGGAGGCCGTCGCCGCGAAACCCGGCGGGGACGGCGACGGCCGCGAGATCGAGCAGGTTCGTGAAGTTCGTGTAGATGCCGAGGCGCGAGTTCAGCGCCACCGGGTCCGCCTCGATCTCCTTGATGGTGTACGTCGTCGGCGTCGTCGGAAGGAGCATGACGTCCATCTTCCGCCACTCGCGCTCGCTCGCTCGACGGAGCTCCTGCAGACGGTACTGGCCCTCGAACGCCTGGAGTGCGGTGACCCCGACCGCGCCGGTCAGGATGCCTCGCAGCACCGGGAGCAGCGCCTCCGGTTGCTCGGCGAGCAGCTTCCCGCCGGCCACGAGCCGCTCGGCGACCCACGGCCCCGAGTAGAGGAGCGCCGCAGTTCGTGCGAACGGCTCGAAGTCGATCTCGACGCGCTCGCCCCCGAGCGACGCGAGCCGTGCGACGGCGTCCTCGTAGATGCGATGCGCCTCCGTATCGCCGAAGAACTCGAGCTGACCTGCGCGCGGTACGCCGAAGCGAAAGGACGTCCCGACGACGAGCGGCGGGTCGGGCGCGCGCCGCGAGTACGGATCGTCCGCGTCGAAACCGGCGCAGACGTCGAGGACGGCCGCGCCCTCCGTGCAGCTCCCCGCGAACACCGACACGCAATCCAGTGTGCGACACGCCGGCATGACGCCGCGGGTGCTGAGGAGGCCGCGCGTCGGCTTGAACCCGACGATGTTGCAGAGCGCCGCAGGAACGCGACCCGAGCCCGCCGTGTCGGTGCCGAGCGCGAAGGTCACGAGGCCGAGGGCGACCGCGACGGCAGAACCCGAGCTCGAGCCGCCGCTGATGTAGCGCTCGTCGAAGGGATTTTCGCAGATGCCGTAGGGAGAGCGCACGCCGACGAGCCCCGTCGCGAGCTGATCCAGATTCGTCTTGCCAAGGACGATCGCGCCCGCGGCCACGAGCCGTTCGACGACGAACGCGGAGCTTTCGGGCAGGTACTCGAGCGCCGGGCACGCTGCAGTGGTGGGCATGCCGGCGACGTCGATGTTGTCCTTCACCGCGAAGGGCACACCGAAGAGCGGCAGGCGCTCGCCGCGCGCCTTGCGCGCTTCGGCGGCGTAGAGGTCGGACAGGAGCCGCTCGAGCGGCGCGCGGTGGATCCAGATCGCCGAGGGGCTCTCGAGCACGCGCCGGTACACGTCGCGCACGACGCGCTCCGGCGCCGCCGTGTCGGAGGCGTACAGCGCCGACAGCGCTGCGAGCCTCAGCGAATCGGCCATCATTCTACCGCCTCGCGGAGCACCACGACGGCCTGGCCGGCGTTCACCGGCTTGCCCTCACGGCACAGCACCTCGACGACCGTCCCGGCGCAGGGAGCTTCCACGGTGACTTCCATCTTCATCGATTCGACGATGACGAGCGGCGCCCCAGCTTCCACCCGGACGCCCGGCTCGGCCTGGATCTTCCAGATGCTGCCGGAGACGTGGCTCTCCACGGCGCGGGCGCCCTTCGGGATCGCCGCGGCGGCTGCAGCGGGCCCCTCGTCGTCCGACTCCGACGAATACTGGTGCAAGCCCGCGGCCTTCCAGCGCTCCCGTTCCTCCTCGAAGGCGCGCTGCCGCGACTCCTTGAAGGCGGCGATCGACGCCTTCTCGCGGACGAGCAGCGCCTCGTACTCGTCGAAGCTGAACTCGCCGTCCTCGACCTCGACGTCGAAGCGGCCGGCGGTGAAGCCCTCGCGCATCTCGAGCAGCTCCTTCGCGGACACCGGATAGAACTTGATGCGATCGAAGAACCGAAGCAGCCACGGCTCGTCGGCGAACGAGCGCGTCTTCTTGAAGCGATTGTAGACCTGCAGCGTGCGCCCGACGAACTGATAGCCCCCCGGCCCTTCCATCCCGTAGATGCACAGGTACGCGCCGCCGATGCCGACGGCGTTCTCCGGAGTCCAGGTGCGCGCGGGGTTGTACTTCGTCGTGACGAGTCGATGCCGCGGGTCGACCGGCGTCGCGACCGGGGCGCCCAGATAGACGTCACCGAGACCGAGCACCAGGTAGCTCGCGTCGAAGACGACGCGCTTCACGTCCTCCTCGCTGCCGAGGCCGTTGATGCGCCGGATGAACTCGATGTTGCTCGGAGCCCAGGGCGCGTCGGGCCGCACCGACTGCACGTATTTTTCTATGGCAAGGCGGGTGGCCGGGTCGTCCCACGAGAGCGGCAGGCGGACGACGCGCGACGGGACGCGCACGCCGGTGAGCCCGCCGAGCGACGCCTCCACCTCACCGAGCACGTCGAGCAGGCGTGACAGCGGGAGCACGGTGCGCTCGTAGTGGATCTGCAGCGAACGGATGCCCGGCGTGAGATCCACGAGACCCTCGAGCTTGCGCTCCTCGAGCGACCGCATCAGGAGGTGAACACGGAGCCGCAGCGTCAGATCGAGCGCCATCGGCCCGTATTCGACGAGCAGGTAGCGATCGCCGCTCCTCCTGTAGGCGACGCGCACCTGGTCACGATTCACGAGCTCGCGCACGACGGCGCGGCCGCGGTCGATCGGGAGCGGCGGTGGCGCGCTCGCCGTGAAGGTCCGGACGACGGAGTCCACGCGGCTCTCCACGCGCTCGGCCGTCTCGAGCGCCCACGGACGGAAGCGCACGGTGTCGCCCGGCTTGAGCTGCCCCATCTTCCAGAGCTCGGCCGTCACGATGGTCGCGGGGCAGACGAAGCCGCCGAGGCTAGGGCCGTCGGGGCCGAGCAGGATCGGCATGTCCCCGGTGAAATCCACCGTGCCGATGGCGTAGGCGTTGTCGTGCAGGTTCGACGGATGAAGGCCCGCTTCGCCGCCGTCCTGGCGTGCCCAGAGCGGCTTCGGACCGATGAGCCGCACGCCCGTCCGCGCGGAGTTGTAGTGGACCTTCCACCTCACGTCGTAGAAGCTCGCGATGAACGCCTCGTCGAAGAAGTCGGGCGCGGCGTGCGGTCCTTCGAGGACGCCGATCTCCCACTCGCTGGTGAGCTCGGGGACGGCGCCCTCCGGCAGCGGTGCCGGCGCGGTGAGCCCCGCCGTCTCCTTTGAGATGCGGAGCACGTCACCGGTGCGCAGCGCACGGCCGCCGTGGCCGCCGAAGCCGCCCAGGGTGAACGTCGCGCGGCTGCCGAGGTACTCGGGCACGTCGAAGGCCCCGCGCACTGCGAGATAGCCGCGCGCGCCCGGCCCCTGCACGCCGCCGACCACGAGGCGCTGACCGGCCCGGGCTGCCGTGGGCGCGAAGCGCGGCACCGGCACGCCGTCGAGCGACGCCCGCATTTCCGCGCCGGTGAGCGCGAAGAGCGCGTCGCTCCGGAAGACCAGGGTCGGGCCGCTCATCGTCATCTCGAGCGCCGCGGCGCCCTCGGGGTTGCCCACGATGCGATTGGCGAGGCGGAGCGACAGCGCGTCCATCGGCCCCGACGGCGGAATGCCGACCGCCCAGTAACCGATGCGACCCGGAAAATCCTGGATCGTCGTCTGCGTGCCCGGCGCGAGCACGTCGATGCCCTCGGGCGAGTACGGCAGCGACGCGAGCAGCGCAGTCGTCACGCGACCCGCGAGGAACTCCGGCGCGCGCACGACCTGCCGCAGGTAGTCGAGGTTCGTCTCGATGCCGTGGAGGCGCGAGGCGTCGAGCGCCTCGGCGAGCTTCTCCGCGGCGGCATCGCGCGTCGCTCCGTGGGTGACGAGCTTCGCCAGGAGCGGATCGTAGAACGCGCTCACCTCGGTGCCGCGCTCGATCCACGAGTCGACGCGGACGTCCTCCGGGAAGGTCACCTCGGTGAGGAGGCCCGAGCTCGGCTGGAACGATTTCGCCGGATCCTCGGCGTAGATCCGCACTTCCATCGCGTGCCCGCGCGGCGTGCGCGGCACGGCGTCGAGCGGCGGCGCCTCGCCGGCTGCAATGCGCACCATCCACTCCACGAGATCGAGCCCGAAGACCTCCTCCGTCACGCCGTGCTCCACCTGGAGCCGCGTGTTGACCTCGAGGAAATAGAACGCCCCCGCATCGGCGTCGACGATGAACTCGACGGTCCCCGCGGACCGGTAGCGCACCGAGCGCATCAGCCGGACCGCGGACGTGGAGAGCGCCGCGCGAACGGCGTCGGGCAGCCCGGGCGCCGGCGTCTCCTCGACGACCTTCTGATTGCGGCGCTGGAGCGAGCAGTCGCGCTCGCCAATGGTGACGACGCCACCCTCGCCGTCACCGAGGACCTGCACCTCCACGTGACGAGCGCGCGCCACGTACTTCTCGACGTAGGCGCCCGCGTGCTTGAAGTGGCTCTCCCCGAGGCGCCGGACCGAGTCGTACGCCGCGCGGAGCTCGGCCTCGTCGGCGCACAGCCGAAGCCCGATACCGCCGCCGCCCGCGGTGCTCTTCAGCATGACGGGGTACCCGATGCGCGCCGCCGAGCTCGCCGCTTCTTCGACGTCGGCGACTATCCCGGTGCCGGGCAGGAGCGGCACCTTGCACTCCTCGGCGAGAGCGCGCGCGGTGTGCTTCAAGCCGAAACGCCGGATCTGGTCCGGCGTCGGGCCGATGAAGGCGATGCCGCGCGCGGCGGCCGCCTCCGCGAATTCAGCGTTTTCGCTCAGAAATCCATAGCCCGGGTGGATCGCCTCGGCGCCGGTACGCGCTGCGGCGGCGAGGATTCTGTCCACGTCGAGGTAGCTCTCCTTCGCGGGAGGCGGCCCGACGCAGACGGCTTCGTCCGCAGACACGACATGGAGCGAGCGAGCGTCGGCCTCCGAATACACGGCGACCGAGGCGATGCTCATCTTCCTGAGCGTCCGGATGATCCGGCACGCGATCTCACCGCGGTTGGCGACGAGGACTTTCTTGAACATTGCCTCTTATTGCGCCGCCCAGCCCCACACGAGCACGCGAATCGGGGTCGGGTTGTAAGCGTTGCAAGGATTGTTGAGCTGAGGGCAATTCGAGATGACCACGCGCACGTCCATCTCGGCCCGCATCTCGACGTAGCGCCCGGGACCTGACACGCCGTCTTCGAACGTCAGGCCGCCATCCGGGCTCACCGGCACGTTCATGAAGAAATTGATGTTGGCGGTGATATCCCGCTTCGTCATCGACGGGCACTCGGTCGCGAGCGTGAGCATGAAGGTGTCGCGACAGCTGTGCATGTACTTCTTGTCGAGCGCGTAACGAACCTGGTTCGATTCCGCGGCACACGCCCCGCCGACCGTATCGTGGCGCCCGCAGGTGTCGGCGATGATGGTGAGGAGGGGCCGTTGCTCGCTCGAGCAAAGCACGGTGCCCGTGGTCAGGTAGACGTTGCCCTGATTGCGGATCGTATCGACGGCGCTATAGCGCTCGATGGGATCTTCGGCGTTGTAGAAAAGCGTGTCGACGGCCTGGTTCCCCTCCAGGTCGACGATGCGCAAGATCTCGCCTTTGCGCACCACGTGAGTGAACCCGTCACCGGCCTCCACCACCTGATCGAACGTCGCCCGCGCGGGGTCGAGCGTGCTCTCCTTCAAGCCCGTCAGCTTCATGCCCATCGCCTCACGCGAAATAGTCCTCGGTCAGCTGGAAGCCCCGCCCGTTCTCGGGCCGCTTCTCCCGGCACTCGTCGTGAGGGCCCGCTGGCTCCCCGGGCTGCACCGTCAAGAGCACGGGCCGGGGGGCATAGGCCGTCGCGGGGTCGAGCGGGTGCGGCGTGTTCGACAGGACGACTAGCGTGTTGAGCTCCGCGCGCAGCGCCACTCGGGCCCCGGCTCGCGAATTTCCCGGGACCCAGCCGAGCGCGCCCTGCTCGTCGACTGCGACCTTCACGAAGAAGTTCACGTTCGGTGTCAGGTCCTTCTTGCCGAGCCCGTGCTTGCCGAGCTCGACGAGGAAATTATCCCGGGTGTTGCGGTGGAAGTCGTTGCGAAGCTTCTGATAGCTTCCGGCCCCGAACTTGGCACGCGAGATTGCATTCGTCGCGTGCCCCGTGATCGTGTCATGCCATCCACAGGTGTCTTCGACGATGGAGCAGAGAACGCGACCCATGTCGGAGAACAGCACGTAACCGCGGGTCAGGCGCGCGATGTGCTGCGCCTTCAGCGTGTCCGGCATGTTGTACCGCTCGAGGGGGTCGTCGGCGTTGTAGAAGAGAGCCGCGACCGAGGCGCCTCCCTCCACGTCCGTCAGGCGCAGGATCTGTCCGCGTTTGAGCACGCGGGACCACATCTGGCCGCCATGAAGCCGTTCTTCGAATATCGTCCCGTCCGTGCCGTCGCTCGTGGCCATCTTTCGTCCTCGGAGCTCCGCCTTGCCTGGAGCGCGCCAAGCCTGCGGGTCGGGCCGCGGAAGACTGCGGCCAACGAAGCCGTCTCGACGGCTGAGATTGCGCGCCCAAGGTGTCCGGCAGGTTTCGAACTCGTAGAAATGGGAAACGTCGTGCATCTTTTCCTTGGCAGCACCTCGAACGCGGGTCCGGACCGCTCGATGGCCCACGGTGGCTGAAGCCCGTCATCATCGTGGAGCGCTCGCCGCGCTCGCCATCGCGCTCGTGCTCGCGTCGGTCCACCCTGCGCGCGCCGAGGCCGAGCCACCGAAGAGGTCCCTGCCGAACTACGACGGGCGCGGCGAACCCCCGACCACCGCTGGCGACGTCGCCCTCTGGGTGCCGCGCATCCTGCTGTCGCCGCTCTACCTGACGAGCGAGTACGTGATCCGTCGTCCACTCGGGCTCCTGATCTCGACGGCCGAGCGGAACGACTGGGCCCCCGCCATCATCGACTTCTTCACGTTCGACGCGAATCACACGGCCGGCCTCGTGCCGACGGCGTTCTTCGAATTCAACTTCCGTCCGAGCGCGGGTTTTTACTTCTTCTGGGACGACGCCCTCTTCAAGAAGAACGACGTCCGCGTGCACGGCCAGATCGGCGGGTTCGACTGGTTGTCCCTCGGCGCCATCGATCGCGTGCGCCTCGGCAAGGTCTCGACGATGGGACTCGAGGCGGACTATTCGCGGCGCCCGGACTACGTGTTTCACGGCATCGGGCCGCGCTCGCTCGAGTCCGATCGCTCGCGCTACACCATGGCCTTCGTCGACGTGGGGCCGGTCTACGACCTCGCCCCGACACGCGGCGTACACTTCCAGGCGCACGTCGGCGCGAAGACGGTGAACCTCGGCGACGGGCATTTTGGCGACGACCCGAGTCTCTCTGCACGGTCGCGGAGCGGCGCCTTCCCGCTCCCCCCTGGGTTCCCGGAAGGGTACACCGCGATCTACGAGCACGCGGAGCTCTCGCTCGACTCGCGAAAGCCCCGGCCGCTTCCAGGGACCGGCGTTCGCCTGGCTGGTCACGTCGAACACGGCACGGACTTTCGCTCGTCGCCAGGCCGTTCCTGGGTTCGCTATGGCGGGGCGCTTGGCGCGTTCTGGGACGTCGGCGACAGCGCGCGGACTCTCGGGATCGTCGTCAACACGGAGTTCGAGCACGCACTGAACGGCGTGACGCCGTTCACCGAGCTGGTGACGCTCGGCGGCGGCGCGGGCGCGATGGCCGGGTTCCGGCCCGGGCGGCTCGTCGGCGCGAGCGCGGCCACCGCGGCGCTCTACTACGAATGGCCGATCTGGGTGTGGCTCGACGGAGACATGCATGTCGGGATGGGCAACGTGTTCGACTCGGGCCTGCGCGATTTCCAGGCGCGCCTGCTGCGACTCTCGTCGGGCATCGGCATCCGGTCCACCAACAGCCCGGATCACCAGATCGGGCTCGAGATTGGCTTCGGAACCGAGACCATCCAGGACGGCCTGGACGTCACCGCGTTCCGTCTCGCGGTGGGAGGCACCAATGGCTTCTGAGAAGAGCGCGAAGAGAAGCCGAGCACGGTGGCTCCCGGCAGCCGCGGCGCTCGCCGCGTCCGTCGCGTGCGGCGGCGCCGCGCTGCGACCCTTCCCGCTGCGCGCGCCCATGGCGCGCGACACGGATCTGAATCCCGTCAAGCTCCCTTGCCGCAAGGATCCGACCCCGAAGGATCCCGAGCACGTCTCCTGCGCGCCCGAGGTCTACGTCTCGCCGCTCGCCTGGGACGGCATCGACAACTC
>CAYUAW010000097.1:2468-20355 GCA_964442485.1 uncultured Polyangiaceae bacterium | reverse complement strand
CAGATCGCGAATCTCCAGCCAGTAGCCCTTGAATCCGTCGTCCGTGGAGAGGTGCGCATAGGTGATGCCGATCGCGTACACCACGTGATCCGAGCCGGCGTCCGGGCAATGCACGACGTGCCGATCGTAGATGGTGAAGTCGTTGTCCTTGCCACGCAATAGCGCGCCGGTCGCCGTGCTGCCCGTGCCGAAGAGCGCGCCGTTCAGGTAGCCGATGTTCGCGGAGGCGAGCTGGTCGTCCGGGCTCACGGTGAAGCGGAGCTCCAGGCCGGTGATGCCGTCGTCGACGTTGTCGCCGTTGCCGGTGGCGACCATCTTCCCCTCTCCCTCGGGCTTCACGTAGTAGCCGGAGATGGCCGGCGCGCCGCGGTCGGTGTACGTCTTCACCTCGTGGCCGGCGGCGAGCGCCGCGGCGAGCGCGTCCTTCACGTGCTGGTTCGCGAGGATCTGCTCCGGCGTGTAGAAGGCTCCCGGCCTGGTCGCGTCCTTGGGCGCCGGGTCGTCGGTGTCGACGAAGCCGTCGTTGTCATCGTCGTCGTCGCACGCGTCGGGAAGACCGTCGTGGTCGGTGTCCGTCCTGTCCGGCGCGTCGCACTTCGGCGGTCCACCTGCGTCGACCGAGCCGGCCTCCGGCGAGCTGTCCGCCGATGCATCGGCGTTGCTAGATTGGCGGCCCCCTGCGGCGGGCGCCCCCGCGTCGGTGGCGCCGCCCGCGCCGTCCCCGCGGCCTCCGGTGCCAGAGCCACCGCTCGAGGCGCCACCGGCTTCCGGCTGGCTTCCCCCCGTTCCGCCATCGGTGCCCCCTGGCCCGTCGGACTGGCAGCCGGCGAACAGCGCAACATTGCCGAAGAAGACGGCACCCACCAACCAACCCCGTCGCACCTCGGCCATCAATACGTCCCTTTCCAGTCCATCACGTTCACTGCGAGCCGGCGGTTAACCCACACTCGAAAAAGATGAAAGCCCGAAGAACCCGTACGCAGCAGCGAGCGATTTCTTCCCGTGACGTCACGCCCGCTTTCTCGGGCGTGCTGCCGCGCGGGGCGTGGCGAGCTGCTTGCGGCTCGCCACGCGGCGAAAGCTCTCGGTGACCAGAGTTTCGAGCTCGCCCTTTTTCAGCTCCTGGTGTGCGATCGTGACCCAGCCGTGACGCCCGATGTAAGGCGTCCGCGAAAAGCGCGCGTCGTCCAGCAGCTGCTGCTGCGCATCGGGACCGAGGTTGATCGACAGTGTCGCTCCCCTGGTCGCCTGCTCCATGCCGGCGATCGCAAATGGCTTCTTCCCCACGCGGAAGGCCGGATGATGGACCATGACGTACTCTTCTGCTCCGGGTAGCGTCGCGCACACCTTGCGCAACGTCCCGAGCAGAAGGAGCACGCCCTTGCTCGAGTCCGTCTTCATCGTCCGAGCGTACCCCGTGCCGCTCGGTACGGCGAAGTTATGCTGGCCGCGGGGATGCAGCGATTGTTACGCCTGGAGACCGTAGCGAGCTGGGTAGCCACGTGGCGCATGTGGCTATCATTTTTCTGCATCGCTTCAGCAGAAAGGTTTCCCGTGAGAACGTTAGGGACGACGTTCGCCCCGCTTGCGAGTACAAAGTCTGATCGAGAGCAGCATCGTGCAACTCGCGCAGCTCGCGAATCGCATCCGACGGCCAGGGCCGGTCGTCATCGTCGCGACCTTGCTGCTCGCTTCCCTGCTCGTTGCCGGTGCGTGGCTGTACTCGCACGACCACTTCGCGCCGATCTTCGACCTTGCCATGACGGAGATGCGCGTCCGCGACGTCGGCACCGCGCACACGCCGCTCATCGGGCTTCCGGGGCGGCTCGGCAGAAACGGCGGGGCGAGCCATCCGGGACCGCTGAGCTTCTTCCTGCTGGCTCCGGTGTACCGGCTCCTCGGAGGCTCTTACTGGGCGCTGCGCATGGCATCGCTCGTGTTGCACGCGACCGCGATCGTGTCGTCGCTCGTGATTGCTCGTCGGCGCGCGGGCGCTCGGGGTGTGGTCGGCATCGGAGTGAGCATCGCGGTGCTCGAAGCAGGCTTTGGTCTGATCTTGCTCACCGAGCCGTGGAACCCGAACTTGCCAGTGCTGTGGTTTCTCGTCTTCCTTATGTCGGTGTGGTCCGTCGCCGCGGATGACCCATGGCTTCTCCCGGTCGCTGCCTTCGCCGGCTGCTTCTGCGCTCAGACGCACATTCCCTACCTGGCCGTCTGCGGAGGGTTGACTCCCATCGCGCTGATCGCGTGGGCCGCGTCCTGGAAGCGCGCGAGGCAGCGTGGTTCGGCTGGAAAAGATCACTGGCGCTCGCTCCTCGTGGCGCTGTTGGTCGTCGTAATCCTGTGGACGCCGCCGGTCGTCGAGGAGGTTCGCGCCCGCCCCGGCAACCTGTGGCTGCTGTTCGACTACTTCTCGAGATCACCGGCCAAGCTCGTCGGCTTCAGAGCGGCCGTTCGCCTCGTCGTCTCGCACCTCGACGCCTGGCAGCTGATCGTGGACTCCGTGAGGGAGCCGGGCATCCTCTCGAACGCCGCGATGCACGAGCGACAGCCCGACGCAGAACGCGGGTTCGTCGTTCTCGCGCTCTGGGCCGCGTCGGCCCTGGGTGCTCGAAGGGCCGGCGGCCGCGAGCTCACGTCGCTGAACGGCGTGCTTGCCATGGCTCTCGGCGTCGAGGTCCTGGCGATCAGCCGCATCATCGGCGCCCCGTGGCACTACCTGCTGTACTCGTGCTGGGTGGTGAGCGGGGCGCTGCTCTTCGCGACCGTGTGGGGGCTCCTCGCGCTGTCGAGCGTCACACGGAGGCTCTCCGAAGCACGCGCACTCTACGCCGGCGCTGCCATCATCGCGCCGTTTGCAGTCCGTCTCGCGCTGAGCGTGGTCGATGCTGGGTCGAGCACTCCGGTCGCGTCCGCGCAGCTCGCTGATCTGGCGTCGCAGACCGTCACCGCCATCTTCAAGCATGGACGTGAGAAGGCAGACGGGACGTATCTCATCACCTGGTACGACCCAATCTACGGCGGCGCTCAGGGAATCGGCCTGGTCAACGAGTTCGAACGAAGCGGGCTGCGCGCGCTCGCAACGCGCGAATACGGCACGCTGGTCACCAGCCACCGCGTCGGCTCCCTGCTGGACGCGACGTCCCTCGTCATGCTTGCCGGTGGAGACTGGGTGATCGACGCGAGCTACATCAGCGGAGCCCGCCGGGTAGCCTACTCCGATCTACGCGACATCGGCGCTCGCAAGGAATTCGACGCCAGCCGCGTGATGCTCGTCACCGCACTCACGCAGCTCGGGCGCGGTGACATCGTCGCCAAGCTCGGGCGGAGGCTTTCCGACGTGGGGCTGGTCAAGGGCCTGCACCCATTTCTCAGAATGACGCTCAATCGAATGATCGAGATCGGCGTTCCCGCCGCAGTGTTCGTGTTGCCGTTGCAGGCACTCACGCGGGCGCCGCCGATCCCACAACCAGACCGCCCTGGTGGTCGTTGATGTGGGCGGTCGAATGAACAGGCCGCAGCGTCCCTTCGTCGCGGATGCACCCGCCGACGTCCTGGCCGTCGAAGCGGAAGCAGCGGGTGTGATTCTATCCGCGCCGCGCGACGCCGACACGGGGTTCGCGCTTGCTCACGTCGCCGCGAAGCGGACCGAGCGCTTCCTCCCGATGCTCGACGGTGTCGCGTGCCGGGAGGGTTGCGACTGGTGCTGCCATGGAACGAAGGTGGACGTGATTGCGCCCGAAGCGCTCGCGATCGCGCGCTACCTCACGGAGGGCGCGACCGGGGACGACGAGCTCGTGGCGGTGGGGGCGCGCATCGCCGCACACGCCGAGCGTCTCCGAGCGATGACCCTGGATGAGCGCCTGAAGTCGCGCGTCCCCTGCCCGCTGCTCGACACGACGAGCGGGCGTTGCTCCGTTCACGACGTGCGCCCTCTGCGCTGCCGGTCGCATCACTCCTTCGACGCTTCGTCCTGCGAGACCGCGAGCCAGACGGCCAACGGGGATCACGTCATCGACAAGTACGCTGACGTCATTGCCGTGTTCGAGGCCGCCATCTTCGGGCAGAAGAAGGCGCTCGCCGAGTCGCACCTCGACCACCGGAGCTTCGAGCTCACGCTCGCCCTCGACGTCGCGCTGAACGCTCCCGACGCCGCCATCCGCTGGGCACGCGGCGAACGCGTCTTCGATGCAGCATGGCACCAGTGGCCCGATCAGCAAGCCTCACCCGATGACGCCGCGCTGCGCCGGCTCGGCGTGACGCTGCCGAAGCCGGTCGTCAAATGGCGATCGTCGGGGAAGAAGAAGCGACGTTAGACGTGGAGACGCGGGTCCTCCTGTATTGCAGCGAAACGGTCACCTGGGGCGAGGGTTCGACGACGACGGCGGCGCGGCCACGAGTGGCCCGTAAATCTCGAACCATCGCATGTAGGAGCGCAAAGACCGCTCGTGCCGCGACGCCAGCTCCGCCGAAGCCGACGCGAGCCGCTGCGGCAGATCCGCGACGAGCCTCGTCCCCGTCGACACGGTGAGCTCCGAGGCGAGCCAGAGCACGTCGAGCTGTGCCTTGTCGCTGACCCCGTTCGCGCGAGCGCGAAGGCGGTCGGCCAGCGAAAGTGCGCGACCGAGCCAATCGCCTGCCGCCGCCAGATCGTGACGCTGGCTGGCGTTCAGCGCGAGCTGGACCTCGGTGAGCATTTCTTCCTGCTCGATCTCCCGTCGGTTGGTCTCCCGGACCTGCTCGTCGAGGATTGCTCGCCTCGCGTCGATGGCTTGCGCTGCCGCGCCCAGGCGACCAAGTTCCCGATTCGCGTTCGCGCGGAGACCGCTCGTGATCAGCCGGTACGCGCGAACGACGTGATCGGCGGTAGCATGCGGCCATTTCAGCGTCGCGACCGTCCGGGCGTCGCCCAGGCGCGCGTCCACGTAGTCGAGATCGGCAAGAGCGCGAGACGGCATCTCTGCACCGATCGCGGCGGCCGCCCGCGAGACTCGCACCACGACCTTGTTGCGCGCGGCGGCAGGGCCCTCTGTCGCGTCGAGAAGCGGAATCTCCTCGTCATACAGCTTGAGCGCACCGGCGAAGCGCCCCGCGGCGAGGTTGTCCAGCGCGGCCCAGTCCAGGGCCAGGAGCCGGTGCGGGGCAAGCATCGGATTGCGACCGATCATCGCGAGCGCCGCGTCGGCGGCGGCCGCCGCGTCGGCGTCGCGCCCCACGTGCAGGAGCGCCTGCGCTTTCGACAGCAGCACGTCCAGCCCTTCCGCGTTGTCGGTGTACGGGAGCTTGTCGCGTTCGAGGAGGTACCCGAGCGCGATCCGGTAATTTCCCACATCGGTGTGCAGAAGACCGAGCTCACCCAGGATCATCGCGCGAAAGCGTGCGTTGTCGCCCACGAGCTCGAGCGCGACGAGGTAGTTCACGTTGGCCCGCTCGGCGGTCCCGAGGTCGCCGGTCTGGAGGTACTCCTCGTGGAGGAGCGCGCCGTACAGCGCCTGTGCGATCGGTTCCTCGTGGAGCTCCGACCGTGCAGAGCCGAGCGCGCGGAGCGCCGTCGCGGCGGCCGTTGCATGGGCTTCCCCTTCGAGCCTGGGGAGCTGACGGGCGATGCGGTACGCCTCGGCGAAATGCGCGATGCTCGATGGCGTCCCGCGCCGCGCGAAGTACGCCTGGATCGTCTCCTGACGCTGCTTCGCCTTGAGCCGCATGTCGATGGCACCGGCGACGGCCTGGAGCGAGCCGGTCTGTTCGCACACCGCTTCGAAGTCCGCGCGCGCGCCGTCGTAGTCCTTTGCCGCTGCGCGTTCGTACGCCCGCGCCAGGATGAGCTTCTCGTAGACGTCCTCCGCCTCGCCTCGCTCGTGCGTCCCGGGCTTCACGTCCTTGATGTCACGCTGCGCCAGCGCATCGAGCACGTCGTCGGCGTCCACGTCGTCCGCCCTTTGAACGGCCTCGACGACGAGGACACGGCGGCGACCGGGGCGGGACTGAGCGGCGTACAGTGCGAGAAGCGCGTCCCCCACCGCCGGAGGTGGGTGGGCGTCGCGGATCGCGAGCACCGCGCGCGCGAGGTCGAGCGCGAAACCGAGCTCCGCCTCGCGAGCCGTCGCGTCACGCCGCTCGCGGGCTAGACGGGCCTCGGCGTCCGAGTAGGGGAGCCCACGTACCATGGCACGCACAGCGGCTCGCGCGTAGCGGAGCTGCTCGTCGGGGCGCAAGCCATTGTCTGCAGCGAGGCTCCGGCACACCGTGATCAGCGCCTCTCGATCGTCGAGCTTCCGGTAAAGCGCGTCGGCGTGCTGGTAGTACGCCTCGACCACGGGCGCCGGAGTCGTCTCGTCGATCGTGACCGCCTCGAGCTCGCTCCGGGCCTTCGACTCGTCGCCCAGCGAGTCGAAGATCTCGCTCCGGACGAGGTGCGTCAGATCCTCCGCCATCGGGCTCTCCGGCGCGTCCGTGCGCAGCTGGTCCAGCCGCTGGCGCGCTTCGCGGCGAAACCCCTCCATCAGACGCCCCTGCTCGCGGCGCCGCTCTGCCCGTCGCTGCTGCACCATCATGCGAAGTGGCAACGAAATCCCCGCCGTCGCGTCGTCTCGCAGCGTATCGACTTGCTCCGCGTAGTACTCCGCTGCCCGGAATTCCTCGCGCGCGAGGTGCACCAGGGACAGGGCCAGCATCGCCCGCCGTCGGCCGGTTACCGTGGTCTCCCGCGCGAGGCGGCGGCTTGTGAGGAGCTGCTCTTCGGCGAGCGTGTCGGCGTCGTCGATCGCGTTCACCAGCATCGACATCGTCCAGCTCTCCGGGACCTCGCCGCCGAGCGGGAAGGAGTACACGTCGAGGCTCCCGTCCCGCGAGCACGTCGCGATCAGCTTGTCCGCGAACGGCGCTGGGTATTCGCAGTTCCAGGGCGTCTCGGTGAGCTGCTCGGGAGCGCCGGTGCTCGGTGTCCCGCCGCTGAACGAGATCGGCACGCGAAAGAGGACTCCGTGATCGCTTGCGTCGACCGTACCGTCGTGGTTCGTGTCGATGAAGAACTGCACGACGTAGAGTGAGCGGCCATCCCGGGCGAACACCGGTTGCCCCGTCTGCCCGGGGAGCCTCAGGACGATCTTCGCCGGCTGGGCTTGCGAAGCGGTGGCGAGCGGGATCGCCTCGAGGGTCTCTGCAGCGTGCGCCGCGAAGGCCGGGCCCACGGCCTGCGCCGTCCGCGCAACCGGGACGTACACCAGCCACCGCCCGTCGGGTGAGACCGCAGGGCTCGTCATGTTCCGGTCGACGAGCGGCCGTGCCGTGAGCGCAGCTCCGACCGTCACGGCGAGGACGCGCAGCTCCCCTTCGATGGATTGGCGACTCACGAGGGCGATTCGATCGCCATCGATCCATTCCGCCTGCAGAGCGGCGGAAGCGTCCTGCAAGCACCTCCGTCCTTCCCCGTCCGGCAGGCGGCGAATGCAGAGCTGCCCCGCGGCGCTCTCTCGAAATGAGATGTAGAGGAGTGAGCGGCCGTCCGGGCTCACTCGCGGCCAGGTTACGTCGGCGCCGTCGTCGAAGAGCGGCCACGCGCGGCCGTCGAGCATGCTCTGCGCGAAGATCTGGTTGCTCGTGTCGCGGTTCGAGACGAAGTAGAGTGTCTTGCCGTCGGTCGAGAGCTGGCCCAGAAGATCGTCGGCCACGCCGACGGTCAGCCGCTGGGGACGCCGGAGATCGTCGTCGTCCACGTTGTCGGCGCGCGCGGGCCCTCCGACGAGGATCGCCGCCAGCGCGAGGCCCATCGCACAGAGTGGCCGCAGGTTCAGCACGCCTTGGCCTGCCACCTTCCGTCGCTCCCTTCCATCCATGCGCCGCAGACGACGTTCGAGAGGTGCCTCTCGCGCCATGAACGCTCGAGCTCCGCTTCCGGGACGTCCGCGCGCTGCTCGTGCATCCAGCGAAAGAGCTGGTGGCGGGCGCGGTTGACCCGCTCGACGAGGGTCTGGACCGCCTCCGCGTCGGCCGCCCCCTTGCAGGAGTCACGGGTGTCGACGATGAGCCCATCCCTGCCTTCGCCGATGCAATGCTGCGCGAGGAGCCCGTCCAGCCGATCGGCGTCGGTGAGCTCGCTCTCGTCCACGAGAGGCGCCGAACGAATGCCGAGCGTTTCGAGCTGCTCTGGCGTCAGTGGCACGGGGCGCGGCTCGATCGCGGCGCGATCCAGCTGTCGCTCGAGGTCGTCGAACGACCCGGACGCCTGCTGCTCGAGCGCCGTCGCGCGATCGACCATCACGATCTCGGGCGGTCTGAAGCACCCGGAGACCACGCCGAGAACGACGGCCGCGGCGTATGAGTGGACTCGGTTCATGGCGCCTCCTTGCTGTCCAGCCGCGCGAGCATCGACGAGATCACCTTGTCGACGATCGGGCCCATCGGAATTCCGCGGAGCTCTCCGATGCTGACGAGGGAGGCCAGCCCTCCGAGCTCCAGGTGCGCGCTCGCGAAGCCATGGTCGAAGACGAGCCGCAGGCTCTCGGGGTATCCGAAGATGAGCGCGGCGCGGATGCGGTTCATCGCATGGTCCACGTGGAGCGGGTCCTCCAGGTCGAGCAGATCGAGCAAATGGTGCTTGCCGATCCGGAGGATCTCCGCGCGGCCGTCGATGGTGCGATCGGCCGCGGAGATGGCCACTGCGATGTTCCCGTCAAACGGCTCGCCGTGCGACGACTGCACGCCGGCCGCGCGCACGTGAAGATCCACGGTCGATTTCGGGCCGTTCCAGTCGATGCCGCATTGGCCGGTGACTATCCCGTTGTGGACACCCATCTCGAATTGCCGCAGCGCGATCACGTTCTGCTCGATCGCCAGGTTGCCGACCAGCGGCGCGATCGACACGAAGGGCGTCCTCAGGTGCGCTATCGACAGGAAGCCACTGCGATTGAGGAGCGGGTGTTGGTCGGAGAAGCGGAGCATCGAGTACGGACTGCGTGCCTCGAGCCCCTGGAGCGTCACGCCGTTGTTTCCGACCTGAAGCCCGACGGTGATCGGGACATCGCCGTTGGCCGTCTCCACGTAAATGCCCGCGCGGGGAAGGGCGACGGTGACGTCCTTGCCCTTCAATGCTGCCAGCACCCGATAGCGCTTCAGGTCCGGAGAGGTGACGTTCGCTTCCACCGCCACGCTTCCCCGGCCGTTGAAGCGCCCGGGCACGGTCGACAGACGCGCGAGATCCTGGGTGAGCGAGGTCGTGACGGAGAGCGTGCGGCGGACGCTGCCGAGGTCGACGTTCCCGGCTACCGCGAGCGTCGTCCCCCCGACACCGTTCACGATTTTCATGTCCGAGATGTGCAGCAACCCTTCGGGGCCATCCTCGGGGTTGTGCTCGACCGATAGCGCAACGGCGACGTCGCCCAGCGGATACTCCGGAAAGAGAGCCTGCTCGACGGCGCGAATGGAGAGCCGTTGCCGGAGCTCGAGCTCGGGATCGGCGAGGTTCCCCGTGACCACTGCGCTGGCCTCATCGTGGACGCCGTTCACGTCGACGTCGCGGCTCCCGAGGTCGAGGTGCAACGTACCGACGTCGAGCCGACTTTCCACGGTGCGCCGCGGCCCATCGGTGCGCATGTCACCCTGCCAGCTCAACGCCGGCGTCACGATCGCCGTGTCACCCTTCGCCCAGCGGAAGTGAGTGACCTTCAGCTGTGCTTTGCCATCGACCGCGGCGCTGCGCGCGAGGTTCGGCTCGAGCTTCACTGTCCCGTCGCGCGAGACCCCTGAAACGACACCGAGAAGCGCCCCCCGCGCAGAGAGCTCGATCTCGAGCTCCGACAGATCGAAGCCGTCGAATTCATGCACCTTTGCGGCGAGCGGAGCGAATTCGGCGAGCTCCGCGAGATGTCCCTCGAGCACATACACGACCGCCCGCCGCGCCGGGTCGAAGGACAGCGACCCCGACAGGTTCGTGGCAGCGTGCCCGTCGGTGGCGAGCTGAAACGCAACCGATGGTGCATCACCGTCCACGGTGGCCTTGAGCGCGAGGCGATCGTCTTTCTGGCTGCCTCCGTCGATCGCCAGACCTTGCGTGCGCAGATCGACGTCGAGCCGTTGCCGGACCGCGGTCCCTTGCGACTGGAGAGTCAACGAAACCGATCGCGCTGCGACGTTCTCGAACGCCGGGTGCTCGATGTCGACTTGAGTCGTCTCGCGAATCGTGGGCCTGCCGCTGGCAATGCGCTCGATGCGACCGCTCGATCGCACGACGAGCGCCATTCGATCCCAGGGTACCTCGTCGTTCAGCGCAGGTGAGAGCAAGGGGCGGACGGCCTTCAGACTGCGAGCGCCGGCACGAAGCGCAAAGTCCACCGCATCGGAGCCCTTCGTCGCGTCGAGCGAAGCCTGCGTGTCGCCGACCACCACGGCGACGCTGAGGACCCCGCGGCTCGCGGACGGACGGAGAAAGTCGGGTCGGATTTCGTGGGCACGGCCTTCGAGGCGCACCGGAGCGTCCCCCAGGAGCTTGCCGTCACGTCCGATCACGCGAACGCGGGACATGTGGCCTTCGAGCTCCACGCTGTATGGCGCGTGCCCCCCGAGGGCGGTGTGCGACCGCAGCGCCAGACCGTCGAACATCGCGCGCGCGCCGACCGAGCGCACGTCGAGCGAGCCGAGCTCGGTCGACAGCGTGACCCCCCCCCGCGCGGTCAGGGGGTCATTCATGTCGGCCTGCAGGCCCTCGGCGCGCAGGTCCAGCTGACCGGCACGTGCGACGACGGATTGAATGCCGTCACGCGCGACGCGCGCGAAGCGTATTCCGACGCGGCCCGCGATGGTCCGGTCGCTCCCTTGCTGGCCGTCGACGTCGACGGCCACATCGTCAGCGACGAGTCGCTCCTTCTCCGACGCGAGCTCGGTTCCAGCGAGCTTCATCGATCCGATGACCCCGACGCCACCGCTTTCCGACGGTCGCGCACGCAATCGAACCTCGACGCCACCGATCCGGAGTGTCCCGGCCGGGCCGCTCCACGTCACGTTCGCAGCGTCCACGTCGACGGTAGCGGCTCCCCCGGCAGACAGTCGGACGACAGGGCCGGCGATCAGCGAATCGATCCGATACCGTACCCTCGCCCGCGCGGCCGTGACGGGAACGAGACCGCCGGGGAGCCACGCCAGCAGCCGCGCGAGGTCGATGTCCCCGTGGGCGCGGCGCACCGTCGGCTGCCCGCCATCGGAGATCTCCATTGCTCCGTCGGCCGTCGCAGCTCCGTCAGCCGCCTCGGTGTGGTCGAGCGTGACCGAGGTCCGCCCTGCGTTCGGATCGAACCGCATGGTCACCTCCGAGTGCAGCCAGTGATCCGCGGAGACGCTCGAGGCGAACGTCTGCCCGAGCATCCGGACATCGATGGCCGCCGTCAGTACCGACGATGTCGCGTCCACCGTGAGCCAGAGCTTTGCCCGGGCCGCGCCCGAGGGTGCGCCCTCGCGCGTGCGTGTGAGCCCGAGCTCGAGAGGATTGCTCGGCGAGCCGAGCCTGGCCACGACGCGGACCCCGCTCTCACGCGGCGCCGCGGAGGTCGCCACCAGTGCGACCGAGAGATTCTGCAGATCGAGCCGCTCGGACACCTTGCCGTGGCTCGTTCGAATCACCGCGAGCGCGATGCGGTCGACATCGAGCCTCTCGACGGGGGGCGCCACGCCGAGGAAACTCGAAGCCCTGCGCGACAGCGGCAACGTCGGCTCGGGCGCGGATTTCTTGCTGGACCCAGTGAGGGCATCGAAGGACGTCCTTCCGCACTCGTCGACGACCGCGGTGAGCGTGATCCGTGACGCGGTCACCCGCCGGATGAGCGGGCCGCGGCCGACGATCGAGCTCGGCGACCACCGCGCGTCGGCGCGTTCGATCTGCAAGAGCTCGGGAGCGAACGGCCGGAACTCTGCCGGGGAGTGCACGGCGAGCCCGACGATGTCGATCCCCGAGAGCAAGTCGAGGCGCGCAGAGCGATAGTCGATCTCGACGCCGGCCAGCGTACGTGCGAGCCCCTGGAGCCGGCGCTTGACCCATGGCTGATCGAGAGAACGCCCGAACAAGGCGGCGGCAACCACGGTGACCGCGAGCAACCCGACAAGACACGCGAGCGCACGCAGCGCCCACCGACGAAAGCGGGCTTGCCATCGCGGTTCGTCGCCCGAACCTGACTGGCGCGGAAAACGCAACGAGCGCATCGCGTCTCAGTTCACTTACTTCTCGCGGTTTGCGTCCGCCCGACAAGAGCGAACCTGCGCCGCAGCGTGTTACGATCCGCGTGCGCCGGGCGGCGCGTCAATCGTCGCCGGACCAACAGCCGGCTGCGTCATCACGGCCCCATGGGCGCTCCCGCACGGAAGTCTCCGTCACCGCACCGGCTCTCTCGCCTCGATGTTTTCGGAGCACGCTTCACAGTTTCGCCATACTTCGGCGAAGACCCCACCGCGGAACAGGCTGACTTCCGAAGCCGATCAGCCCCTCGGGATCACTTCCGCCACTGGTTGCGCACGATCATCGCCGCCACCGCCTCGCAGATGATGCACCAGATCTGGTGCTGGTCGTGCGCGCTTTCTCCAGCGCACTCCGGACCTTGGTGGTCAGGGTTTCCACGGTGATGGGCTTCTGAAGATAGTCGAATTCCGCGTCGATCACTCCATGCCGGACGGCCGCGTCGTCCGTGTATCCCGACATGCAAAGCACCTTCATCTCCGGTCGCACCTGGACCAGCAGCTTGGCAAGTTCGGGTCCGCTCATGTTGGGCATGACGACGTCGCTCAAGAGCAGATGGATCGGACCCTGGTGCTGCTCGCTGAGCAGAAGCGCCTCCTCCGCATCTCGCGCTTCGATGACCGTATATCCGTGCCTCCGCAAGATGCCGCGTGCGACATCGCGTACCTGGTTCTCGTCCTCGACGAGCAGAATCGTCTCGGAACCTCGCAGCGATGTCGGGGACGCCCGGGGCCGCACCTCTTCGATGTCGTCTACGACCCGGGGCAAGTACACCTTGAACGTCGTTCCCATGCCGAGCTCGCTGTAGACCCAGACGGTTCCGCCACTCTGCTCCACGATGCCGAACACGGTGGACAGGCCGAGGCCGGTGCCCTTTCCCTTCTCCTTGGTGGTGAAGAAAGGTTCGAACATCCGCGCGAGCGTCGGCTTGTCGATCCCGGTGCCGGTGTCCGTGACCGAAAGCATCACATGAGGGCCGGGCTTCGCGCCAATGTGCTCCTTCGCGTACCCTTCATCGAGCTCGACATTTGCCGTCTGCATCGTGAGCTTGCCTCCGATGGGCATCGCGTCCCGCGCGTTGACGCAGAGGTTCAAGATCACCTGCTCGATGGAGCCGGGATCCGCGCGGACACGGCCGAGCGATTCCCCGGGGACCACCGTGAATTCGACGTCCTCACCGATCAGACGACGCAGCATTTTGTCGACGCCTGAAAGCACGTCGTTCAGGTCGAGCACCCTCGTCTGAACGACCTGCTGGCGACTGAACACGAGTAACTGGCGGGTGAGCTCCGCCGCGCGCATGCCAGCCTTGCGGATCTCCTCGACGTCGGCTCGGAGCGAGTCGTCTTTGAGATCCGCGATGAGCATTTCCGAGTAGCTCAAGACCACCGACAGGACGTTGTTGAAGTCGTGCGCGACTCCACCTGCCAGACGGCCGACCGCTTCCATTTTTTGTGATTGCCGCAGTTGCCCCTCGAGCTTCCTCCGGGAGGTGACGTCCTGTGCGAGCGACAGGAGACCCGCGAAGGCACCTCCCTCGTCGAACATCGGGGTGTTGTGCCACTCGCAGGTTATCGTGGGGCCGCCTTTGGTTCGGTTCTCGGATTCACCGTGCGCATCCATGCTCCCCGTCGCGATCCTGTCGAAGATGCTCGCGACGAATGCCTGCGACTCCTTGGGAACGATGACGTCGAATGGGTGCTTTCCGAGTATCTCCGCCTCGGCGAAGCCGAAGATCCGCTCGGCAGCCGGATTCCAGCGGACATAACGGAAGTTCTTGTCGCTCAGGAGATAGGCGAGCGGCATGCGTTCGATCTGAAGCTGGAGCTGATTGAGCAGACGGTCGCGTTCCGCCTGTACCTGCTTGCGGTCGGTGATGTTCCGGCTGATGCCGAGGAGGCCAACTACCTCGCCAGACGCCCCGCGCAAGGGAACCTTGATCGTCAGATACCATGCTGGGTTTCCCTGACGATCGACGCCGCGCTCCTCTCGGTTCAGGAGCTGTCGACCCGCAATGACGTCTTGGTCATCGGCGTCGTGCAGCCCCGCGAGGTCGGGCGAACCGAGCTCGAATGCCGTCTTCCCGGCGGCTTCATCCTCGCTGTGAAGGCCGAACAGCGTGAGCGCCGCCAGGTTACAGTTCACGAACCGGCCGCTCGCATCCTTGGTGAACACGACGTCCGGCAACGTGTCGATCAACGTCCGGAGCAGCTTGCGCTCTCGGTCGAGTGAAACCCCGGCGGTGATCTCCCTCACGAGTGCGTTCTTCACGACTCCCAGCACCGCGCCGATGCCCAGCGCGATCAAGACATTGACCAGCGCGAAGTTGATGGTGATGACCAGCCACTCGGTGAAATCATGGTTCCCCCCCGGAATCCCTATGTCCCTGGCCGCCCGACCCAGAGCCCCGACCGCGAGCAGGGATATCGAGCTCAGGACCACGGAGCCGACTCCCGCCCGCAATCCGAGAAGCAGCACCGTGACGACCGAGAAGCCCAGAAGGTAGATCTGGCTGATCGAGCCCACGCTGATCAGCAATCCGACTCCGAGCGCGTAGTAGATCAGACATGCACCAGCGGCTCGCAGGTGAAAAGGAATTCGCTCGAACCATAGCAGACCGATCACCGTGAACAGCGCAGCCGTGTCCATCAGCACGATGCCGATCGACCCCTGCTTCAACAGCAGGTACACGCTCGGCACATAGGCCACGGCGCCGAGGATCGAGCTGACTCGCAGGACGAGCCTGAGCAGGCTCTCCTGCAGGTTGCGGGGGTCGAGCGTCGATCCCTCCGCGATTCGGCCGCTTATGGCCATCTCCGGGGCTCTTGCTTTCCCGCAACGCTGGCTCGTTGCGACGCACGGTCTCGGTGGCGTCCCCTGTCGGACATTGGTGAGCTCCAGGCGCTCGAACGGCTTGACCGAAGTCACGCCTCAAAAATTCTGGATCCTCCCCGCGTAACACGCCGCCTGGAAGACGGCGAACGCCAACGGAGGGCACCCTGCCGAGAGCGCGCCGAGCTTATCGCCGGTAGCGTTCGGATCGGGCCTACACGCCCCCGGAGCTGGTAGCCGGAAGGTTTGCCTAAGAACTTGGTGAAGCCGCGGCCGCGACAGACGACGAGACTCCTTGAGTGAAAAGGTATTCAATGGGTGTTCACGGCCAGCCTATTTCTGTAACCACGCATGAAATGCGGAGCAAGGTGACGCGCCCCCTCCGCGGGGCGAGATGTCTCATTTCGAGATCCCGCCGGTCGCTTCCCTCCATGACGACCTGATGGATCTGCGTCAGTGGCTAGCGCCGGTGGGCGTCGCGACTCTCATGTTGCTCGGCGTGGAGGCGCGCGGAGCCAATCCACCTACACCGTCCGGCGCGCACCCGCGGCTCTTCATGACGCCGGCGAACGTGGACGGATTCAAGAAGAACGTCGGCAGCGCAGGCACGGCGGCTGCCCAGCTCGTGAAGCGCTGCCAGGAGACCATCGACCATCCCGAATACTACAAGGACCGCGGTGGCGCGGACGGCGACAGCTGGCCGGGGGCTGCCCTCGCTTGCGCGTTCGCCTACGAGGCGAACGGTGACGCCAAATATCTGAGCCCGGCGCTGTCCTACTGGAAGACGGCGCTGAACGACGACCAGACCATCGACGACAAGCTGGGCTGCACGGCCGCGAACGCGACGTTCGATTGGCGACACCAGTGGAACGGCGACTTCCCACCGCCGCCCGTTCTCGTCACGGTGACTCACGACACCGGTTACCCGATGCGCTGGTACGGGCCCTTCCTCGCGCTCGTCTACGACTGGCTGTACGACGCACCCGGTGTGGACGATGCGCTGCGCGGACAGACGCGAAGCTGCCTGACGGCCTGGATCGACAACTATACGCTCCGCGGATATCTCAACGACGAGCCGGGCCACAACTATCACGCTGGCTACGCAGTCGCGAAGACGCTCGCCGCCATCGCCATCGGGACGGACGGCGGCGCCGACGGACATCTGTGGACCGAGACGCTCGACGGTCTCTTCGCCGACCAGCTCATGAAGACGGCGCTCGCAGGTCAATCGACCAGCTCGGGCCCCGCGGGCCTCATGGTGGGCGGTGACTGGGGAAGCTGGCAATACGGACCGCTCAGCGTCGCAGAGTACTCGGTGATGACCCGTGCGCTCGAGGAGCACGGCGCCCCGCAGCCGGAGATGGACACCTGGGTGAACAGCCTCGCCGTGCGGTACGCGCACGGCATACTCCCGCGCTTCGCGGACGGGCAGTTCTTCGGCAATGGCGACTTCGACTCGGAAGCGCCGTACCAGAGCCTCAGCGCCGTCCAGGCGGATGCCATTCTCCTCGGCCCATCGAGTGACCAGGCGGCGAGCTGGGCGCTGTTCCTCAAGCAACAGAAGGGCGTCGGAGCCGGGAGCTACTTCTGGGACGCGCTCGGCGAGCTGCGGAACGTGCAGCCCCAGGACTACCGCGCGCAAACGCCGGCGATGCCGCTCTGGTACCTCGCGCGCGGCGCCGGCAACATGTACGTCCGCACAGACTGGAGCGAGAACGCGTACTGGGGTGTCCTCATGTCGGGGACGGCGGACGGAGACCACGCGCACCTCGCCGCTTCGAACTTCGTGTTCAGCCGCGGCGGCGACCATCTCATCGTCGACAGCTCGAACTACGGCGACTACGCGACCTTCGAGACCAACGCCGTCTCGGCCGATGCATCGGTGGCGCAAGGCGACTACGCGAAGACGCAGACGCCCTGGACGATTGCGAGCATCCCCTGGTCTCGCGTCACGGACGACTCCGTGTTCGCGGCACGAGCAGAGTTCGCCCACGCCTTCGACTTCAACGGCACCCCGAGCGACGTCCACTACGCCCAGCGTGAGTGGGTGCTCCTTCCCGAAGGGGAGGTCGTGACCGTCGATCGCGTCCACACGAGCGCCGCGAGCCGGGGCATGTACCTGAACTTCCACGCCAACACCAACGGCACTCTGCACATCGACGCGAGCGGTACGGCGCTCGGTACGGTGGGGACCTCGGCCATCGCGATCCATCCCGTGCTCACCTCTGGAGCGACTCCCAGCATCGTGAAGCCGCCGGTCGGAAGCTGCCCGGAGCAAGACAAAGGCCTCTGCAGCTATCCCTGCGGCGTTTGTGCCGCGGCTCGCTTTCCCGTCGACGACTACTCGATGAAGGTGCCGGGGGACTGGGCCGCGGCAATCCACGTCATCGACGGTCTTGATGCGGCGGAGAAGCCTGCACAGGTCGGCTCGCTGAATGACGACGACTTCGATCCGCCGCCCAAGGCGAATACCGGCGTGATCGGCGCGGCGGTCTACCGGGGCTCCAGGCAAACGTACGTCGTCGCCTCGAGCGCGCGCGACGGCGCCGCCGGCGCGATGCTGACGTATTCCGTGCCGGGGGCCTCCGCGGCGCGTCACATCGTCTACGACGCCCCCGAAGCGGGAGATGCTACGTCGTCCGTGAGCAGCACGTCGAACGCCGGTCGCTGCGTGATCACCATCCGAGCGGGCTCCGGCAACGGCATGACGGGACGCCCTCTGATGTTCCAGGTCGGTTCCGCGAGCGACGGATGTACGGCGAAGGCGAGCACCGACGTGCCTCCGGCAGCGCCACCACCCGGCGGGGGCATCGGCGTGACGGGATCCGGTGGAGCGGG
>CAYUAW010000097.1:0-2368 GCA_964442485.1 uncultured Polyangiaceae bacterium | reverse complement strand
TGGGGCGGCGTCCTCGAGCGAGAGCGACAGCTCGGGATGCGCGGTTTCCCCTGTGCGACGGCACGGGCGGACGCGGGGTTCGGCTCTAGCCGTCGCGCTGGGCATCGCGTTCGCATGCCGCCGTCGACGGCGTCGAGTGCACGCCGCGTCGGTGATCGCCGCGTGCGCTGCGGTGTGCGGATGCACCGCGGGCGGGAGCGCGGACCACCCGGGCGCACCCGATGCGACTGGCGGCTCATCTTCGAAGGACGCAGCGACAACACCCCGGGGAGCCGGCGGCGCGCGAGCGACGAGCGCAGGCGGCGGCACGTCGTCGGCCGCTGGCGGCACGTCGTCCGGCGCAAGCGGTGGCATGGCGCCCGGCGCCGGCGGTGGCACGGCGCCCGGCGCCGGCGGTGGGTCTCCTCGCGACGGCGGAGCCGGCAGAACCGTCGTGGCCACCGTCGAGATCTCGCCGAAGACGGCGAACGTCAAGGCCGGCGGGACACAGAGCTTCACGGCGACCGTCACCGGGACGGACGACCACACCGTGACGTTCAGCGCGACGGGCGGCACCATCACCCCGAGTGGCGTCTTCACGGCACCCGCTACCGCGGGGGGCTACGCCATCGTTGCCACGAGCGTCGCAGACCCCGCGGCGACCGCGGTTGCGATCGTCACCGTGACGGACGGGAAGGCGGTGATCGAGCCGTTCTACACGACGCCGTACGTTCAAGTGATGACCCCGATGTCGTACGCGACGTACTTCGCACCCGCGACGATTCGCATCTGGGGCCACGCCCCGACGCAGGATGGCTTTGCCGCGCGCCTCGACTTCTACCTCGGCACGACCAAGGTCGGCAGCGCGGCGCGTTCGGATCAGACGGACTACTACCAGGTCGACGTGACCGGAGTCGCCGCCGGCTCCTACGAAATCTACGCGCGGAGCGACGCCGGCCTCGAGAGCGTGCACGTTCCGGTCACCGTCATCGACCTCCCCGCACATCAAGGCCCGACGCGCGACCTGTCGAGCGACCTCGTGCTCAGCGGCTCGCAAAATCTGGAGATCGTGGGAACGGAGACCGCTCGCGCTCTCATCACGAGCAGCAACGGCTCGCACATCCGCAGCGCAGACGGGTGGACGGGACATCTCACGATCCAGAACGCCGACGTCATCGGCCTCGGCAAGATGGACGATCCCGGGATCCAGGTCTCCGTCCAGGGCGAAAGCACCCTCGAGATCTCGGGCTCGGTCTTCGACCGCTCGGGGCCGCTCTCGCTCGGTGCGGACGGCAACGCGGCGGTGATCTTGCGCGGGAACACCTTTCAGCCGAACGTCCTCACGCCCGTGAACAGCGAGGCCGACTACGCTGGCTCGCACCCGTGCATCACCGTCACCGGCAATTCGAGCGCGGCGAAGTATTTCCAGGGGAACAACGTCGGCGTCTCGTTCGTCCGCTTCGCGTCGAGTCACTGGATGGTCGGCGGTGACAACGACGCCGACGGCAACATCTTCCTCGGTGTCCGCGCGGGAATGGAATTCGCGAACAGCGGTGACGATACGCTCCGCGGCAACTTCTCCTACCACCGATACCCCTACGGCTGGTCCCAGGGCCACAACCTCGACTTCGAAGGAAGCTCTCCGGCGACGTCTCTGGTCGAACACAATGTGTTTCGTGGTTCGTCCTGGATGATCCAGAGCATGAACGGAGAATTTCGTTACAACCTCCTCGTCGACAACATCAACGAGGCGTTCTTTCGCTACACGGCGAACGACACGAACATCCACCACAACGTTCTGGTGAACGTCGGCTACCAGCGAGCCTACTCACCGTCGGGTGGGCTCTACTTCCTGGGCGACTCGAACGGCCTCTACAACAACACAGTGGACGTCGGGGGCAAGCGTCTCGGCTGGGTGAACTCGACGATGGTTCGCCCAAGCGCCGGCGGGCGCGCGCGCAACAACGTCTTCACCGGGTTCGCGTACGAGACACCGAACAATCTCTTCGAAGCTCCCGACAGCGACAACCCCGGAGACTGGGCGGAAGCCGACTACAACTGCTTCTACAATCCCGACACCCAGGACCTGACACGGTATGCGAACCACGCCTTCGGCGCTCACGATTGCGGGGGCAGCGCGGGCGCCGACCCGAAGTTCGCGCAAGCCCGCATCGTCCCCTTCCCCTTCGGCGATGGGGACATCTGGCAACGCCGCGTGACCGTCTCGCAGATCCTCGCCGTCTATCGCGGCATGTACACGCCTCTACCCGGCAGCCCCCTCGTCGACCAGGGCGACCCCACCGACGACACCGGCGGCGTCCACAACACGGACATCGGAGCCGTCGGCGCAGGCAATCCACACCCCGACGACCGGTTCGGCTCGTTCGGC
>CAYUAW010000096.1:6325-20414 GCA_964442485.1 uncultured Polyangiaceae bacterium | reverse complement strand
GTGGCGCGCCGTCGAGTGCCGGAGGCGCGATGAGCGACACCGAAGTTCATCTCTATCTTTCGTGTCCTCACTCGCCGCCTGTGGACGGAACCCCCTGCCCAGGGCTCAGCCAGTGCTCCTATCCAATCGGCGAGTGTCTCTGGACCAACGCAAACTGCGCTCCCGAGGGCGGAGTATGGTCGGTCAAGAGCGGGGTTCTGGGGCCCTGCAGGGGCACCTATGGCTGTCCTATCACGATGCCCGCGACCGGCGATCGCTGCTCCTCTCAGGGCATGAGCTGCGCCTACCCTGGGTGCGGCGAGGGAGGGGTGCTTCACGCGCTCTGCGCCGTCGGCTTCTGGGCGGCAGAGACGTCTACCTGCGGTTCCACGGGGTCACTTCCCGTCGAGGGCGGCGTCCTCGTGGAGGCAGGCGCTATTGACGCAGGCTCCAGCGCTCGAGACGGCGATTGAGTTCAAGAACGGCGTTCGGACAACGCCGGTGGCATTCTTCTCGCGAGAACTGCGCGGCCGACCTGCCGCCCGCTGCGCCGTAGACGGTCGCCATCCGGGAAGGGTATCTTCACGGGTTATCCCCAATGGACCTCGACGAATCGGAAGAAGGGCTCGACCTCGATGCCGCTCAGGCGCGGCCGTCGCTGCCGCCGCTGCCGGCGAACGCGGCTCCCCATGCGCGCCGCGTGCCCGCACGCTCGGCGGTTGCCCTCGGCAACTCCGGGGACCCCACCGTCGACGATCGCACGAAGGCGCCATACTTGCTCCGGGCGCTCCGGTTCGCGGTGCAGCACGGGGCGAGCGATCTGCACTTTCATTGCGGGCTGCCGCTCATGGCCCGCGCCGCCGGGAAGCTCATGCCGTTCCAGGGGCACAAGCCCCTGGCCCGCCCAGCCGCCGAGAAGGCGATCGCGCAGGTGCTCACCGATGAACAGTGGGACCTTCTCGCGATGGACGGCGAGGTGGACTTTCCCCTGGAGCTGCCGACCATCGGGCGCTTTCGCGCCAATGCGTACCGCCAGCATCGCGGTCCGGACATGGTGTTCCGGATCTTGCCGCCGGACCCGCCGACCCTCGAGCAGCTCGGGCTGCCGGCCAATCTCGCCCGGCTCGTCGACTTCCGCACGGGGCTCATCCTGTGCACCGGCCCCGCCGGCTGCGGCAAGAGCACGACGCTCGCCGCGCTCCTGAACGTCGTCGTCCGCTCTCGCAAGGAGCACGTGCTCACCATCGAGAACCCGGTGGAGTTCGTGTACCGGGGCGGCGAGTCGATCGTCACGCAGCGTCAGGTGGGCTCGCACACGAAGTCGTTCGCCCGCGCCCTGCGTGCTGCCCTGCGCGAAGACCCCGACGTCATCGCCATCACCGAGCTGCGCGATCGCGAGACGATGTCGCTCGCGCTCACCGCGGCGGAGACGGGGCACCTCGTGCTCGGGACGCTGCACACGAGCAACGCCGGTCAGACCATCGGCCGCATCATCAACGCCTTTCCGGCCGAGGAGCAGGCGCAGGTGCGCGCGACCCTCTCCGAGTCGCTGCGGGCCGTCGTGAGCCAGCGGCTGGTCCCGCGGCTGGACGGGCAAGGGCGCGTCGTCGCCCTCGAGATCCTCATCGCCAACATCGCCGTCGCGAACCTCATCCGCGAGGAGCGCGAGTATCAGGTGGCCTCCGTCATGGTGACCGGCAAGAGCCTCGGCATGCTCGTGCTCGACGACTCGCTCGCCGAGCTCGTCCAGCAGGGCGTCATCGACAAGGCCCAGGCAAAGCGATTTGCGGAGAACAAGGAGCGCTTCAAGTGACGACGCCGAAGCTTCACGCTTACTTCCGCCGCCTCGTCGAGCAGAAGGGCTCCGACTTGCATCTGCGGGCGGGAGCGCCGCCCTCCGTGAGGGCGCACGGCGAGGTCGAGCCGCTCCCGGGCGAGGCGCCGCTCGACGATCGCACGCTCCGCGCGATGATGCGCGAGATCGTCGACGAGGTTCAGTGGCAGACCTACGTCGACACCGGCGATCTCGACTTCGCCTACGAGATGCCCGGCACGGGGCGCTTTCGCGGCAACTTCCTGGAGCAGGAGACGGGCGCCGGCGCCGTCTTCCGCCTGGTGCCCGAGAACATCGTCCCCATAGAGAACCTGGGGCTCCCGCCCGTCGTGTCGACGCTGGCGGATCTGGAGTCGGGACTCGTGCTCGTCACCGGGCCCACCGGTAGTGGCAAGAGCACGACGCTCGCGTCGATCATCGACCTCATCAACCGGAAGCACACCCGGCACATCGTCACCATCGAGGACCCGCTCGAGTTCGTGCATCAGTGCAAACGTTCCGTCATCTCGCACCGGGAGGTCGGGCGCGACACGGGCTCGTTCGCGGCCGCGCTGAAGGCCGCGCTGCGCGAGGACGCCGACGTCGTGCTGGTGGGCGAGCTACGCGATCTGGAGACGATCGCGCTCGCCATCGAGGGGGCGAGCATGGGCATACTCGTCTTCGGCACGCTTCACACGTCGAGCGCCGCGAAGACGGTCGACCGCATCATCAGCGCCTTCCCTTCGGAGCGGCAGGATCAGGCGCGCGTCATGTTCGCCGATTCAGTCGCGGCCGTCGTCTCGCAGATCCTGTGTCGCAAGGTGGGGGGCGGCCGCGTCGCGGCTCACGAGATCCTGATCCGCACGAGCGGCGTCGTCGGAGCCATCCGCGAAGGCAAGACGAGCATGGTCCACTCCATGATGGGCTCGGGAAAGTCCTTCGGGATGCAGATCATGGACGACGCGCTCGCGGCGCTACTCGCCGCCGGCAGCATCGATGCGCGCGAGGCGTACATGAAGGCCGCGGACAAGGTGCGGTTCAAGCAGGGCGCGGCCTGAGCCGCGTCACGGACACGCGCCGCAGGCGGCCCCGCCAGCCGTCGTGGAGACGAGCTCGACGCAGAAGCCGTCCCAGGCGCTGGTGCAGCAGTCGGTGTTCTTCGCACAGACGCAGCTCTCGACCTTGGCGTCGGAGCACCCGGGGCCGGGGTTGTCGGAGCAGCAGCTGCCCTTGCAGGTGCCGCAGCCGAGCGCGCCGACCAGTGCCACGCAGGCGTCGTTCCAGCCGTTCGTGCAGCAGTACTGGCTGCCCGTCATTCCGCACACGCACTTCTCGACGGCGGGGTCGTTGCAGCCGCTGCTCGCGTGGGCGGTGCAGCACGCGCCCTTGGGGCCGACCGCGGTTCCAGGGGCCGCGTCGTCGCCGGCGTCGGCCACCATCGTGGTGCTGCCGCCTGCTGCGGAGCTCGCGCCCGCGGTGCCCGCCGACCCTGACGAAGCAGGTGTGCCGCCCGAGCCCTTCGTTCCTCCGGAGCCGCTCGAGGCGAGTCCGCCCGCGTTCGCGCTCGCACCGGCGGAGCCGCTCGAGCCCGCTCCGCCGGTGGTGTCCATCGTCGCCCCTGACTGACCCGCTCCGCCCGAACCGGCGTGCCCGCCGCCGCCTGACCCGCACGCAGAGCACAGGGCGAGCAACAGAGCCTGAGCGACGAAACCTATCTTGCTTTTCATGAGAAGTGAGCTCAGGGGGAAGACCGGTCCAGGATCACTCTACTTCACTTCGTCGCGCAGCTGGTGGCCTGGGTCGCGCAATCCACCGGGTTACCGAGCTTCAGCAGGCACTCCGTGAGTCCGCCGGCACAGTCCACCGTCTGACCCACGCCGGGGAGCTTCACCGGCAAGGGGAGGATGCTCGTGATGCCGGAGACGGTGTTGTCGACGATCGACGACGCGTTCTTCACGCAGGTGGAAAGGACGTCCCGGCACGAGCTCACGTCGCTCACGGTGACCGCGCCCTTCAGGCAAGAGGTCGACTTCGCCTGGCACTGAGACAGGCCGTCGAGGATCTGGCTCGGCATCGGCACCGGCAGCGGCGCGACGACGCTGTCCACGAGCGAGAGCGCCTTGCTCGTGCACGTGTCGAACACCTGCTCGCAGGGAGTGACGCCGCTCGCCTTCACCACTGACTTCAGGCAGGCGTTTGCCTGCGTCTCGCACGCGCCCACGGCGTCGAGCGCCTTCGACACGTCGCCGGTGGCGGCGTCCAGCGTGTCGGTGGCGATCTTGCCAGCCTTCGAGATGGCATCCTGAGCCGTCTGGATCGCACCGCCCAGCGCGCCGTCGGCGGCGGTGCCGAGGTCGGTGGAGCATGCCGCGAAGATGTCGCGGCACGACGAGATGTCGCTCACGGTGACTGCGCCCTTCAGGCACGTGTTGGCCTTGCTGCGGCAGGTGGAGAGCAGATTGCCCTGGCCGACGAGGTCGAGCGTCGCCTGCGTGGTGCAAGCCTGGAGATCCGTGGTGCACTTCGCGAAATCCGAGAACGAGTGCGCGGCCTTGGTACAGCTCGCCACCTGCTTCTGGCAGTCGAGGATCGACTGCTCTTGCTCCGTCAGACCCGTTACACCGGGGGCGCTCGAGGCGGTCGGTTCGGCGGAGCAGGCGCCGAGGGTGAACAACGCAGCGAGGGTCATCAGGGTCTTCGTCGATTTCATGGGTTTCACTGTCCGGGTTGGTTGAGGTTGGGAGACACTTCGACTCGGCGATGCGCGCTCCATCACGGAGCCGTCGTCACGTCGCTCGCTCTTTCGGTTCAGAAGGCGTCGCTGACGTCGAGCGAGTAGTTTGCAAGGACCTTGCCGTCGTCATGCGCACTGCCCGCGCGAACGGCGGCAGCATCGCGGATCGTCTTGCCGCACGCGGTGCCGCGTCGCATCAGTCGCTTCGAGTGGACGTGGTGCTCGAGCGTGAAACGTGTGGGATCCACGCCGGATCGTGTCGGCGCGCGCCGGTGCCGTGAACGCGTCGACGACCGTGCTTCATCAAAATTCGACGGTCGCGCGACGCCCGGAAACGACTCGGACGCGCCCTACATGTCGCACACGGCATTGCGTCCATCGGTGTGCACGAAACCGTGTACAGCCATGTGCAAGCGCCGAACGTACAGCGCCGAGCGCGGGGGAGAACAGTGTCGATGTACGTGCAATCGCTTTCGCGAAAGGCACGTCGAGCTCACCTGGAGGAGCGCGTCAGCCAGAGCCGCTGAGCCGCACGAGGCGTTCGCTGAAGGCCGTGTGGCAGCTGGTCACCGCCGCGCGGAGCAGGTGTACGTCGTCCGGGCAATCGAGATATCCGGCAATTCGAGTGGCCAGTTCAGCGGCCGGCACTTCCGAGGCGATGTAAAAGCCGATCTCCGTCGCCGACGGGCTGGTTCCGTCGGAGAATGCTTGCTTGCACACCGCCTCGACCTTCGCCGCGGCGAGCCGGTGCGTCTCGCCGCGCGCGACGCAGGAGCGGTAGATGCTGGCGGCGAAGCACGCGCATACCTCGCGACACACCTCGCCTGCGGGGGCATTGCCCCGCAGGAGCGAGAGACGATCGATCGCGGCGCTCGTGACGACGGAGAGGACGGAGATGACCGCGCGTGCAGCGGTGTCGCGCAGAGGGAGCTTGAGCGCGGCCCCGAAGGCGGCGACATCCATCGGAGCGAGCGACGCCGGCGCCTGGCTGGGCGAACGCGGGGGCACGGAGGAGCTCGCCGCTGGAGCAGCCGAGCGGGGCGGCGCTGAACCGGAGTGCGCTGCCGGTGCGGAGCGCGGCGGCACCGACGACCGTGTCGCGACTGACGGAGCTGGACTCGGCGAACGACGCGGGTTCGCCGACGGCGGTGACATCGAGGGCGGCGGGCTCGGGGTGCGCGAGGGAGTACCGGTGCCCACGCCGAGGCGCGTCCCCGATTGCGCTTCGGGCGAAGGACTGGAGCCACGCTGGTGATCGGGTGGCCTCGTCGGTGCCGGTCGCACGGAAGGCACTGGCCCTTGCGCCGGAACGGAGAGGCGAAGGCTCGTGATGCGCACCTTTCCGACCTTCGCGAGCCCCTTTGCCTTCGCGAGCGTCATCGCCTCGAGATCGCTCGCGGAAAGAGGAGCCTGCCCCTGGATGATCTGCCCGCTCAGGATGTCGTCGACGATGCCAGCGACCTGGGTCGCCAGGGCTTCGGCGTCGCTGCGTCCCATCGCGCGATGGAGCAGGATGCTGACGTCTGCAGTCAGTTTCCGCCCGTCGAGGGTGAGCGATGAAACGCTGCGAGTGACGGAATCGGTCTTTTGCTGCGAAAACATGAACTACGAGCTGTACTGATGACCCCTTCACCGTGGCCGCACCATCGCACGACAAAACGAATTAGGCTTGAACGATCGTGTCGAGCGGCGGGTCGGAATCGTTACGATCGCGAAACACGGGGAGCCGTCTCGGCCACCGGGATCCTGCGGACCACGCTCGAACATCTCGGACTAGTCGGGATACACGATCGCTCTACGCGCACCGGGCGCGCTCGGATTTCGAGTGAAAAAAAAAAGACGTCGGTTCGCTGACCTTGTCGGCGTAGGTATCTCTTCGCCTACCGTGTAACTCTCGGAAAATTCGCTGCCGGTCCGCTCCGCGAGCCTGGATGCAGCGAATTCCTCAAGGGTCTTCCCGCGCCGCCGTTCCGACCAGGTAGGCGTCAGGCTCGGGTTCGCCGAGAGCACTGAGGCCGAAAGCTCCCCGTGACGCGCAACCGTTCGATCCGCCCCACCGCAAAAAAGCCAAGCCCGTCCGGGCAGGTGGAAGCCATGATGCGCTCGCTCGGGCGACCCGAGCCCGGGCTGCTCGAAGCGGCTCTCGAGGGCGTCGACGCCAAGCGCGCCATGGATCGCGCGCTGCTTCAATCGACCGACAAGCTGGTGGAGCAGGCGTTCACCATCTGCCTCGAAGCGCACGCAGTATGGCAACGCTGCTCCGCTGCTCAGCGGGCACACCTTCGCGGCTTCTCGCTCCCGCTCCTCGGTCTCGCGGCGGAGCAGGCGCTCGCGCTCGAGCGGCATCACAACGACTACGAACGCCTCGAGTCGGAGCGTATCGACGCCGGTTCGCGGCTTCGCGACATGTTCGACCGTAACGTCGTGCTGAGCTCCCAGGCGCGCATGGTCCTCGAGAAGGTCAACGGAGAAGCCGCAGCAGTCCGCGAGGAGATCGCGCTGCAAGAGGCGCCGGGCAACAGCTTCGCGCTGGCGCAGGCGCTCCACCGGGTGGCTCACATCGGGTACGCCCTGCTGCGCAGCGCGTCGCCGGCGGTGCGGGGTCGAGCCAAGCTCTACGGTCTCGACGAGTCCCTTCTCGACGGGCTCGCTGCCGCCGGTGCGGAGCTCGTGAACCTCGAGGAAAAGGCGGGCGACGCCACAGCGGTGCAGGCGAAGAAGCTTCAGCTCGAGCGCGCGCAGGTCGCGACGTTCGTCCTAGTGCGGCAGATCGCGGAGGCGTTCGAGGCAGCACAGCAGATCGATCAAAAGATCGGTGTGCTCCCGTCGGTGGTGCGCAGCGAGCCCGAGGTGGCGCGGGCTCCCGTCGCGCACCGGTCGCGCACGACCCCCTATCGCGAGCCTCCCGGAGGCCCCTCGGGCATCACTGCAACGAAGGTGAGCCCTGCGCCGCCGCTGCGGGTGGTGGAGCCCGAAGTGCCGGGCGACACTCGGCTGACGAGGACCGTCCGGAGCTGAACATTTTTTCTGGCTCGCGGTCGTGCGCGAGGGTACGACCGCGAGCAACATGAAGCTTGCATTGCACGGCGCGACGGGCCGCATGGGCCGCACGATCGCCGCTCTCGCACATGCCGCGGGTGACATCCAGATCGTCGGGGCCGCGGCCGCAGCGGCCGATCCGAATCAGGGGCGCGACCTCGGCGAGCTCGCAGGCACGGGTTCCCTGGGCGTCGCAGTCACCGCCGACGTCGCGTCGTCTCTCCTCGGCGCGGACGTCGTGATCGATTTTTCCATCGCCTCCGCCGTGAAGCCGCTCGTCGCGCTGGCCGTCAGGGCGAAGGTCGCCATCGTCAGCGGCACCACGAACCTCGACGACGCCACACGTGCCGCGCTCGCCAGCGCCGCGGAGACGGTACCCGTACTCTGGGCGCCGAACATGAGCCTCGGTGTTCAGGTCCTGGCCGAGCTCGTCGAGCAGGCCGTGCGCCGCCTCGGGCCCGGCTTCGACGCGGAGATCGTCGAGATACACCACCGGCGGAAGGTGGACTCGCCGAGCGGCACCGCGAAGCGGCTCGCCGATGCGGTTCGCAGGGTGCGGCCGGATTCGCTCGAGCTCCACGGCCGGGACGGAGACGTCGGCGCTCGCACGGCGCGCGAGCTCGCCGTCTACGGCGTGCGCGGCGGCGACGTGATCGGCGACCACACCGTGTACCTCCTCGGGCAGGGCGAGCGCATCGAGCTGACGCATCGGGCGTCGAGTCGCGACCTTTTCGCGCACGGTGCTCTCCGCGCCGCGAGCTTCCTCGCCGGGAAGAAGCCCGGGACTTACTCCATCGCCGACGTACTCGGCTGAGGGCGGCTCCAAGTCGCGGCGGGTGGCACCCGCCGCGTGACGTTCAGCGACCGAACTCCTCGTCGACGTCGTGGTCGTGCTTCTCGGCGTCCGGGGGCTCGTCCTCGTCGTCGCCTTCGTCCTCGTGGTCGTCGTCGGCCGGCTTCGCGTCGTCGGCGTCCGTGTACCAGTGTGCCGGGATCTTCTTCTTCAGGCTCCAGTAGATGCCGTAGTAGCCGAGCAGCGCGGGGACGATCGAGTAGATCTGCCCCTCGGTCAGCGGCAGGCCGACCGCCCACGCCTGGTATTCCTTGAAGTACTCGACCAGGAAGCGCCCCGTGAAATACACCGCGAAGAACATCGAGATCATCGCGCCGCGAGGGCGCTTCTCTTCGCCGAGCTTCTTGTCCCACAGGTAGAGGACGAGCAGCACGAAGAGCCCGAGCGCGACCTCGTAGAGCTGACTCGGGTGACGGTACACCGGCGCGATCGCGTCGCGATCGTAGCGGGGGAAGTACACGCCCCACGTCTGGTCCGTCTTTCGCCCGACGATCTCCGAGTTGAACCAGTTGCCGATGCGGATGAGCGTCGAACCGAGACCGGCGGAGTAAGAGAACCGGTCGGATCCTTCCAGGAAGGACTGCCGTTTCTTCCGCGTGAAGAACCACATCGCGACGATGAGGCCGATCGTGCCTCCGTGGCTCGCCAGCCCCCCCTTGTGGATCTGGAAGAGGAACAACGGATCGCGCAGGAAGTGATCCCACTCGTAGAGGAACACGTGCCCGACGCGGGAGCCGACCAGCGTGCCGATCACGCCGTAGATGACGAAGTCGCTACCGTCTTCCTCGGGCCCGCCGGCCCGCCGGATCTGCCAGTCGATGAGCTTGTACCCACCCAGAAAGACGCCGACGTAAAGGAGGCTGTAGTAGCGGATGCCATCACCCGGCAGCGGCATCCAGCTCGGGTAGTGAACCAGGATGGGGTCGATGTCCCACGTGAACTTCGGGAGAAAACTCATCTGTGCTCCGCGCGAGGCCCCTCCGCCCCGGCGCCGCCGTTCTAGTCCGAATCGCGGGCCCGGTCGACAAGTGGCCGCGCTCTCGCCTGTGCAGGCGGACCGGGTCGCGCTAGATTCGCCCCGTTCTCAGGGGCACACGCCTCGAAAAGGCACGATGACCGATCGAATCATTCCTCTGCGCGGTGCGGCGAATCCGTCGACCGGGTCCGGCACCAACCCGGGATCGTTCGCGAATGCCCCTGACGTGGGCGGCAAGCTCGCGTTCTCGTCGCCCGATACGCCCGGGATGCCGGCTCCGAGCGAGCGAACGGCGTGGGATTTCCTGCCCGAGGGCTGGCGGCGCGAAGGGGCGTTCGCCGTGGCTCCTCAGGGCTTCGTGCCCGTCACGCAGCTCGAGCACGCGCGGCTCGGGATCGTCACGAAGGAGATGCAGCGCGTCGCCGAGCGCGAGCCCCACCTGACGGCCGAGCAGGTCCGCGACGAGGTCGCTGCGGGTCGCATGATCATCCCGGCGAATCGCGTTCACCTGACCTACGGCCTCGACGCCATGGGCATCGGTCGAGCCGCGCGCACGAAGATCAACGCGAACATGGGCGCCTCACCCGTCGCGAGCGACACCGACAGCGAGGTCGAGAAGCTGCGCTGGGCCGAGCGCTGGGGCTCCGACACCGTCATGGATCTTTCGACGGGTGGGGACATCGATGCGTGCCGGGACGCCATCGTGAAAAACTCCACCGTGCCGATCGGCACGGTCCCCATCTACTCGATGATCATCGGGCGCAAGATCGAGGACCTGACCGAGGAGATCATCCTCGACTCGATCCGTCATCAGGCCGAGCAGGGCGTCGACTATTTCACGATTCACGCCGGCGTCGTGCGCGAGCATCTGCAACACGTCCGCAGCCGTCTCATCGGGATCGTGAGCCGCGGCGGTTCCCTGCTCGCGAAGTGGATGATCGTCCACGGCAAGCAGAACCCGATGTACACGCTCTTCGAGCAGATCTGCGACATCATGCGGGAGTACGACGTGTCGTTCTCCCTCGGCGACGGACTCAGGCCGGGTGGCCTCGGTGACGCCAGCGACCAGGCACAGCTGAACGAGCTCGAGACGCTGGGCGAGCTCACCGAGCGGGCGTGGCGGCGGGGATGCCAGGTGATGGTCGAGGGCCCCGGGCACGTGCCGTTCGATCAGATCGAGTACAACATGAAGCTCCAGCGCCGTGTGTGTCACGGCGCGCCGTTCTACGTCCTCGGGCCGCTGGTGACCGACGTGTTCCCCGGTTACGACCACATCACGAGCTGTATCGGCGCGACGGCCGCCGCGTATCACGGGGCGAGCCTGCTCTGCTACGTCACGCCGAAGGAGCACGTCGGGCTTCCGAAGAAGGACGACGTGAAGCAGGGGTGCGTCGCGTACAAGATCGCGGCGCATGCCGCCGACGTCGCCCTCGGCATACCCGGCAGCCGCGACTGGGACGACGCGCTCACCCAGGCCCGCGCGGCGCTGAACTGGGAGAAGCATTTCGAGCTCGCCTTCGACGGCGAGTACGCGCGCGCGCTCCACGACGAGGATCTCGACGTCGACACCGATTTTTGCGCCATGTGCGGTCACGACTGGTGCTCGGTGCGCATCTCGAAGGAGATCGCCGAGTTCACCAGTGGGAAAGCGGAGGGCTTCGAGCGAGCCGCGGTCGTGAAGAGCGCCGCTCTCTCGCCCGAGCAGCAAGCGGTCCTCCAGAAGCGCGGCGTCCTTTCCCCGGACGAGCTGCACCGTCTGGCATCGAAGACACGCCACGCCGTGGGCGCGGACAAGGGCGCGAAGGCCGCCTGTCACAGCGATTTCGCGAGCCACGACGAGGCCGAGCACCTGCAGACCGCGAAGCTCGTGAAGCTCCGCGTGAACGCCCGCGCCGCCGACGCGGAGTAGCTCACCGAGTGCGTCGGGCGGCCTAGCTCGCGTCGAGCAGTCCGCGGAGCTCGGCCGGAGAGACGCGGTACTGGGCGTTGCAGTAGTCGCAGCGGATCTCCAGCACGTCGCCGTCGTCGATCATGGACTGCACCTCGGCGCGCGGCAGGCTGGACAGCGCGGCCACGACGCTCAGGTGACTGCACCAGCACTCGAAGCGCACGTCCGTCTCGCCGAGCGGCGTGAACGGCATCGCGTAGAGGAGATCCGACATGAGCGCGGACGGAGAGAAATCAGGCCGTGCGACACGATCGTCGATGGAGCGGAACTCCTCCAGCCGCTCCGTCATGATCATGAGTGGACCGCGCTGCGCTTCCGGAAGGATCTGCACGATGTACCCGCCCGCGGACATGCTGCCGTCCGTTCCGACCACGGCACCCACCGCGATCATGGTGGACACCTGCTCCGATACTTCGAGATACGTCATCAGCGCGGGAGCGATACCGCCCTTCGGTACCTCCACCACGCCCTGGTGCAGGCTTCCGTCCTGCAGCGTGCGCATCAACCTGAGCAGGCTGCCCGGCCCGAGGTCGAGCGACTCGCCGCCGTTGCTCGCCGTGACGAGGCCGCGCGTGCAGCCCGTCGGGTGCGAATCCGCCACGAGCGTCCCGGTGCGGCCGCTCCCGCGCAGGATGGCCTGTACGCGCAGCTGCGGCGCCATCGTCAGCCGCAGCAGGACGACACCCGTCAAGAGGTTCGCGAAGTGGAGGGCCGTCTCACCGGTCGCACCCTGCGCGGCGAGCGCTCCGCGGACGGTCTGCGTCGTCTGCGCGGTGACCACCCGGAAGGTGCCGTCGTCCGTCATGGCTCTGAACACCGAATCGGGCGTCGAGAACATGGCCACCGATCGAAAGATTAGCGCCGGCCCCTCGCTTCGCCAACCGGAGGGCCGGCGATCCGCCGCTTTCAGCGGTGCTTGCCCTCGGAAACACCGCCCGCCGAGGACACCTCCGGATCGGTGTCACCGTAGTCCGACACGCCGAGGGGGCTCGAGATCCGGTAGCTCTCCGTGAGCCAGTTATGCAGGTCGGCGAGCTTGCAGCGCGGCGAGCAGAACGGGCGTGGTTCGAAATCGGCGGGGGCGTTCTCGACGACCCGCTTACAGAGGGGGCACACGATGCGCACGCCGCGAGGCTAGCACTCGAAAACGCGATCGTCACCACCCAGGCGGGCCGCTGTCCGACCTCCGAACCGACCAGCATCAATGGGGAAATCGGCCTGGTTGGAAAGGGGTGACGCGACCGCCGGGACGGTGCAACCATGCCCGCCCCCGGATGACGCTCCCCTTCGCTCTCCGTTCGCGCATCCGCTTGCGCGACGAGCCGGAGCGGACGCGCGCGGTGCGCGCCTCGCCCCTGGCGCTGCCGGTGGCCGCGTACTGGGGGATCATGGGGCTCCTGACGTACGGCGTCGCGAGCGGCGCGCTCGGTCCCGAGCGTCTTGCCGCGCTACGGATTCTCCCGGAAGGTACGTTCGCGAGCAGCCACGTCTCCGACGAATCCGTGGCGCCAGCGACTGGCACCGACGACGAGCCGGTGAACCCGCCGCGCGTCGTCGAGTCCGCCGGGCCGCCGCTGGCAGCGACGACGCAAGAACCGTCGGCGCCGATGGTGGCGATTGCGCCGCCAGCCGACACCGCTGCACCTGCACCGACCACACAACGGGACACATCAGCGAGCCCGATGCTCGCGTCCGGGGCCGCCCCGCCCGCGGCCGGCTTCGCCACCGCTCTGCGCCCTCTCGCCGGCTTCTCGCTGGGCGCACCCTACGAGGACGACGACGGTGACCGGAATTCTTACGCGGCCGTCGCGCGCCGCGATCGCGACGAGGTGTTTGGCGACGAGCCACGCGGCGGCGAGGCTCACGCCGCGCGCGTCGCTCGCCGCGACGACGACGCGCCGCGGCCTCGTCCCGCTCCCCGCGATCCGATGCTGGATCGCGAATGGAACGTCCCCGTGCCGAGCGAGTTTCGGCCCGCCGCGCGCGGGTCCGTCGCGATGCACGCGCCGGAGGCGCACGCGCGGCGAGGTCCACAGCGCCACGATGCGGCCGATCCTTATCCCGGGCTTCCGGACGACGACTTCACCCCACAGGTGCCGCGTGACCGGTCGCGTGACACCCGGGACGAGGCACCGGAGCGGCAGCCGGTCGGGCGTTTGCCGACCCCCGCGGCGGCCTCGGTGGGCTCGTGCGAAGCGGTGCTCGCGACCGCCAGCGAAGAGATGGACCTGACGAAGGCCAGCGGCGCACCCGACCTGACGCGCGGCGCCTACGCCTCGGTGCTCGAACGCGGGGGCTACCTCCTCCCCTGTGGCGTCCCGGAAGGGATGTCGCTCGATGTTTGTGCGGCGATCCGCGACGGGCACGCCGTCGGGATCACCGTCGTGACCCACCCCGGCGACGCTCGCGTCCGGACCTGCGTGCGCAACGCCGTCGCCGCGATCGCGTTCCCCCGGAGCCCACGCCTGGACGTCACGCGGACGCGCTTCGACCCGGGGCGTCGACGCTGACGTCTTCGCCGCCCCGACGGCGCGAACGAGGGGCGTCCGTCGATTCGTTCGCAGAAACGCGCCCGATGGTGCAGAAGGAAGGTGCGGTCCGAAGGAGCTCGATGTTCGTCAGGTCGAAGATTGTCCTCTCGTTCCTCGCGGTGTTCGTCGTGGCCTGCACCACGGGCTCCCGGAGGGAAGCGGCCGCTGGCGCCGGAGCTCCGGACGCCGGGGAGCCTTATCTCGGTCTCTCCTATC
>CAYUAW010000096.1:4261-6225 GCA_964442485.1 uncultured Polyangiaceae bacterium | reverse complement strand
TGTGGTTCGCAGGAGGCGCCCGCGACGGCATGCCGATCTGGTCGAGTCAGGACTGGGAGCACGACATCGACTACGACTTTCCGGAGCCCGTCGCTCTGAAGTCAGGAGAGGGCTTTCGCTTCCAGTGTTCGTACCGGAACACCACGACCCGAGCGCTTCGCTTCGGCACGAGCGCCTCCGATGAGATGTGCATCTTGTTCGGTCTCTTCTGGGAAGGTCAGGGGAACGCTGCGGCCGCCCGTCAGGGCTGCAATCTGACATGGGTCGACTCTGCCGGCGTCGCGCAGGCAGCGACCGCGAAGGGCGGGCCGCCCAGGGCGTCCATGACCGATGCGTCGCTCTGCATCAGCGGCTCGGGCCCGAGCGTGGACGACTGCGGGCTGTGCCGCTGCAACTCCTGCGGAACTTCCATCATCAAGTGCGCGACGGACGCGGACTGCGCGCCGCTCCTCGATTGCTATTCGCACTGCACCGGCGGCAATTGTCAGAGCGCGTGCCAGTCGGTCATCGACCAGCATTCTTCGGCGTTCGGGCTATTGCTCCAGGTGAGCGAGTGCATCGACGCGAAGTGCCCAGAGTGCGCGCCCCGCGACGCTGGCGGCTGAGCACCGATTCGCCGCGTCGTTTCGCCTCACGGTTTCAGGTCGAGGCAAGCCCGCTGCGTCACGGTGTCGAAGGGTACCGACTGGTGCTCGTGGACGATGAGCCACCGGTTTTCCCACCTGCCGTACACGACCGTCGAGCGGAACCACAGCGAGACCACGTTGCCACACGTCTGCTTTCCAGATAGGTGATTCGTCGAATAGGCGAATGCGCGTTCGGCGCCGAGCTCCAGACGCAGATTCTTGATCTCGATGTCGATGGGGCCCACCCAGGTGTCGAACCAGCCGGACAGTGTCGCCCGGCGGCTCGCCGGATCGGCGCTCGGCAGTAGCGGGGCGTCAAGACCGAACGTCACCGCGTCAGGACCGTAGTGTTCGAGCACCCTAGTGACGTTCTTCTCTCGCAAGGCGAGGGTCCAGCACGCGGCCTCCTCACGAATGCGAGCGTTGTCCAGCGACGACCCGCGACAGATCCCGCGGCTCGGTGAGGCGTTCACGTTGCTTTCCATGTCTTCGACTCAGGGCGTTCGGGGAGGGGCTTTCGCGTTCGTTCGCCATGACAGCAAGACGCATGCCCCCATCAGGAACTTACTTAGTATGTTCGATGATTTGCATTGCTCCGCCTGGCTGGCCAGACGGTCGCTTGCCGCTCGGGGCGCCGCCGGCTCGCGGATGAGCACGATGCCGGGAGCATTGTCGAAACCAACCCTTCACACGACGAGAGCATGATGACGAGCGACCGTCGGTGGTCCGCGCGTGCACGCGAGTGAGCGCGCGCCGTCGACGTGAACCAGCTGCCCGTTATTGCCCCCAGTTGAAGAGCTCCTACGTCCATTCAGCCACGCTCCCGGAGCGCGATGTCGTCGAGCTACCGGCTCGGTGTTCGCTTCCGCGGTATCGCCGGCGGCGGTGCTACGGTCGGGCGCCCGTCGAGACGAAGGATGAGCACCCATGAAGACGAAAGGCGTTACCGCTCGGTTCGCGACCGGCGCGCTGGTCGTCTTGGCCCTCCGGTGCTCGAGCGACCAGAGCGGCGCGACGGCTCATGGCACCGGCGGCGCGAGCGCATCCCACGCGGCCGATGCGAGCGTCGCCGGCGATGCGACACACTCCGGCGTTGCCGGCGCGCACGCCGTCGGCGGCGCTCCGGCCACGGGCGGTGAGCCCGCGGCGGACGCTGCGCCGAACGACGGCGGAAGCGGTGGTGCCGCAAATGGCGGCGCGACGGGCAGGGCCGGTGAAGCACCGAACGTGGGCGCCAGCGGCGGTGCCGCGAACGGAGGCGCGGCCAGCGGTGGCGCGGCGAACGGTGGCGCGGCGAACGGTGGCGCGGCGAACGGTGGCGCGGCGAACGGTGGCGCG
>CAYUAW010000096.1:0-4161 GCA_964442485.1 uncultured Polyangiaceae bacterium | reverse complement strand
CGGTGGCGCGGCGAACGGTGGCGCGGCGAACGGTGGCGCGGCGAACGGTGGCGCGGCGGGCAAGCCTGTGGCTGCCCCGAGCACCGGCTGCGGCAAGGCGAACCCACCAGCGAGCGGCGCGTACAAGCTCGACGTCTCCGGAACGTCGCGCGACTACGTCGTCACGCTGCCCACCGCCTACGATGCCACGAAGGCTTACCTTCTCATCCTGGCGTTCCACGGTTCGAGCGGCACCGCGCAGAACATCGCGGGGATGGGCTGGGCGGGCTACTTCGGCATCGAAGGTCCCTCGAAGGGCGCGGCGATCTTCGCGGCGGCTCAGGGGCTCTCGACCAACGGCACCACGGGCTGGCCCAACACCGGCGGTCAGGACGTCGCCTTCGTGCGTGCCCTGGTCGAGTCGCTCCGCTCCACGTACTGCGTCGACACGAAGCGCGTCTTCGCGGTCGGCTTCAGCTATGGCGCCGTCTTCACCAATACCCTCGGCTGCCAGATGGGCGACGTGTTCCGCGCCATCGCGCCCTTCTCGGGGGCGGGGCCGCGCGTGCCGAGCGGCGGCAAGTGCGTCGGGCAAGTCGGAGCCTTCATCTCCCATGGGAACATGGACATGAATGTGCCCTTCACGTCGGGGGAGGCGAGCCGCGACTTCTGGGTGGCCGCGAATCACTGCACGAAGGCAAACGTGCAGGTCTCGCCGGCGCCCTGCGTCGCGTACAAGAACTGCGACGCGGGTTTCCCCGTGACCTGGTGCGAGTTCGACGGCCCGCATACAGTGCCGAGCTTCGTCGGTGGTGGGGTCTGGGCCTTTCTCTCGCAGTTCTGAACCCGTATCGAGTCGACGGAGAGGCGACCTGGCGGTGAACCTGGGGGTTCTATCACCCGTCCCCGCGGGGGGAAGCCCTTGCTCCTCGGCGGCGCCTGGCGAAAGCTCGGCGTCCTATGTCGGCTGACGTCCTTCTGGAGATCGGTGTCGAGGAGCTGCCTGCGTCGTTCGTGAAGGGAGCTGTGGATGCGCTCCCCGGGTTGCTGGAGAAGAGGCTCGGCGAGCTACGCCTCGTCCACGGCGAGATCCGCGCGGCCGGTACCCCGCGGCGCCTCGCGGTGTGGGCATCCGGCGTTGCCGACCGTCAACCGGACTTGTCGGACGAGGTGCTGGGGCCGCCAGCACGCGTGGCGTTCGACGCGGACGGCAAGCCCACGCGCGCCGCCGCCGCCTTCGCCGAGAAGAACAAGGTGGCGCTCGACGCGGTGTTCGTGAAGGAGACGCCCAAAGGCGCCTACGTCGCTGCCAAGCGGCTCGAGCGCGGTGCGCCCGCGGTGGACCTGCTCCCTGCCGCTCTCGAGCGCGTGTGTGCCGAGATCCCGTTTCGCAAATCGATGCGATGGTCGGACGTCGAGACGCCATTCGGGAGGCCCGTGCGCTGGCTGGTCGCGCTCTTCGGGGACAGCGAACTCCGCGTGCGCTTCGCCGGCCTCGTCGCCGGTCGCACCACGTATGGCCATCGCTTCCTGTCGCCGGGCCCCATCCGCGTGGAGCATTTTTCGGCGTACCGGCACCTGCTCAGGGCGGCGCACGTCCTCGTCGATCCGGAAGAGCGGCGCGACCACCTGCTCGTCGGGCTCCTGCGCGAGGCGGATCGCGCAGGAGGCGCCATCATCCAAGACGACTTTCTGGTCGAGGAGAACACCTCGCTGGTGGAGGAGCCGCACGTCTTCCTGGGAAAGTTCGACGAGGCCTTCCTGGCCCTCCCCGAGCGCGTCATCCTGGCCGTCGCGAAGGGGCACCAGCGCTACTTCGGGGTTCGTGGAAAGGATGGGCGTCTGCTCCCGCGGTACCTCGGCGTCGTTAACACCCTGGAGAAGCCGCAGAACGTGATCCGTGGAAATGACCGGGTGATGCGCGCCCGGCTGTCGGACGCGAAATTCTTCTACACGGAAGATCTCAAGGTAAAGCTTTCGAGCCGGCGGCCGTCACTAGACGGCATCGTGTTCCACAAGCGGCTGGGGACCGTCGGAGACAAGGTGCGGAGGGTCGAACGCCTCGTCGCCGAGCTCGGCGCTCACATCGGCCTTCCCGCGAAGATCAGCGCGACCGCCCTCGACGGCGCAGCCCTCGCCAAGTGCGATCTGGTAACGCTGATGGTCGGAGAGCTGCCCGAGCTCCAGGGCGAGATGGGCCGAGCCTACGTGCTCGCGCAAGGGGGCGCGCCCGACGTCGCGGAGGTCATCGCGGATCACTACATGCCGCGCGGCGCGGACGATGCTTGCGCTCCGACCGACGCCGGCGCGCTCGTCGCCATCGCCGATCGGCTCGACACCCTGGTCGGCTCCTGCGCGGTGAACGTCATGCCCACCGGCGCGGCAGATCCGCTCGCGCTCCGTCGCGCGGCGATCGGCGTCCTGCGCACCCTGCTCGACCGCGGCTGGGACGTCTCCGTCCCCTCGGCGGTGCTCTCGGCGCACTCCGGCTTCGAGTCCGTCAAGCTCGATCTCGACGCGGCGGCTACGGCGGACCGGCTCTCGAGCTTTCTGGCGCAGCGGCTCCGTGGCGTGCTCGCGTCCACGCTGCCGTCGGACGTCGTGGACGCCTGCATCGCCGCGGGCCACGATCGACCGGTCGACGTCGTGCGCCGCGCGCAGGCGCTCGCGTCGCTCGACGCCGCGGTGCGCGCCACCGCCGGCGAGGTCTTCAAGCGCGCGACGAACATCGCGAAGGAGGCTCCGGAGGGCCAGCCAGAGCCGCCCGAGCGCGTCTCGAGCGACGTTCACCCGTCCGAGCAGGCGCTCTACCTGGCCTTTCTCGAGCTCTCCCGCAAGCTCGGCGGCGACGGCCGCGCCGATCACTCGCAGAACCTGGCGGCCATCGCGGAGTTCGCCCCCGTCCTCGCGAAGTTCTTCGAGGACGTGTTCGTCATGACGGACGACGAGCGCGTCCGCAGTAACCGCCTCCGCCTGATGCGCGAGATTCAACGCACCTGCTCCTCCATCGCGAACTTCAACCTGCTCGCAAAGGCACCTTCCGCATGAGCCACTCCCCGACCCTCGCTCGGCCGAACCGTTCCTCGTTCCGCGGCGCAGTCGCCCTCTCGGCGCTCTCCACAGTGCTCTTCGGCCGTGTGGCGGTCGCGGAGCCGGGCACGCACGGGCCTTCCATCTCCACCTGGGATACGCGAGCGTCGAGCGTCGTGATCGGGTTCCGCCCCGGTTTCCTGAAGGGCGGGCACTTCGACATCCTGAGCTACAACGCGAACTTCACCGCGACGAACGGCAACCTGAGTAGTCAGTTCGGCGTGCACTACCTGAACGTGCGCCCGGGCACGGGCGAGTCCGTGCTCCAGGGCATGGGCGCGACGGCCATCGCGCTCTTCAGCATTCCCGCGCTCCCTCGCTACGACACGGGCCAGCCGAAGCTTGCCGTCGGGCTCTACCTGGGCGCCGCGCCTTCGGTGCTCATCAACGGGCGGGCGAGCTATCTCTCGATCCCGTTCCCTCTCGGCATCGGCCTACCTTATTCGCCGCACCCGGCCGTCGTGATCACGCCGTGGTTCGAGGCGAGCCCCGGCGTGAACCTCGACACCCGCGTTCGCCAGTCGACGCTTGCGCTGGACCCCACGGAGTTCACGACCATGGGAACGTCGCTCAACCTGACCGACAGCGCCGTGAACAAGATCCTGAACAGCGCCGTCGACTTCAAGGTGAGCGGCACGGTGGGCCTGCGGAGCGGGCTCGACTTCGGGATCCGGCTCGGGGACTCCGTGGACTTCAACGTCAACGGGATGATCGGCTCGCTCGGGGGCGGGTTCGGCGGCACCTTCGTCGGCTTCGTCGGCGCGGGCTTCGCGTTCCGGTGGGACAACATCGTCCCGTCGGTGCTTCCCGCCGAGAAGCGGCTGCTTCACGAGGACTGCGGCGACATCGAGGTGCGCTACCGCGCCTGCCAGTCCGTCAACGGCCCGACGATGACGCCGGCGCAGCCGAACGCGAACCCGCCGCCCGCGTACCCGGGGGTGCCGGCACCGACTCCCACGTACGCGCCTGCGCCGCAGTACCAGGCGCCGCCCTACCGCGCGCCCGCGCCCACGCCCGGCGCGACCGAGCAGCGCCCCCCGACGCCTGCGCCGTCGTCGAGCAGCATCCCGACGTCGTCCTTTCCTCAGTGAC
>CAYUAW010000095.1:16792-20489 GCA_964442485.1 uncultured Polyangiaceae bacterium | reverse complement strand
GAGGCCCGCTGCTCGATCTGATCGGACGGGCCGAGACCTTCGACGTGGGCGCGACAGAGCCCGAGCCTCAGGCCGCCCGGTAGAGCCAGCGCGCGTCCGGGACGACGACGTCAGCCCGCTTTCGGGATGGCCCCGGCGACGCTGACGAGTTCGGTGGAGCTCGCGATGCGCGGCTGCCGCCCCGCGTTCGGGTTCCCCAGGAAGGCGTTCACGAGGCCACCGTCGAGCTTCGGGCACACGATCCCCGAACCAGAGAGGTCCCTCGCGATCGTGTCGAAGCCGAACGTTGGCGGCGCTTCGAGCGCCGCGAAGATGGAGCCCGGCTCCCGCACGTGCTCGGGCAGCATCGTGGCGAAGCGATGGAGAGCCGGGTCCTTTCGTCCGGCAAGCTCCGTCCTCCAGGCCGCGTACGTCGTCCACTCGAGCCGCACGCCCTCGGCGCGAAACGCCTCGATGAGCGCGCGCCACGTCCACGGCGCGGGATTGTTCAGGTGATACGTCTTCCCGGTGGAGTCGGCACGCATCGACAGCCAGGTAATGGCGCGCGCGACGTAGTCCACGGGCGCGACGTCGAGGGTCATCGCGACATCGGGCGCCTTGCCGAGAGTGATGGATGCGCGAAGCATCCCCGAGACGAAATCCTTTTCGTTCATCGTGCCGGTGCGGCTCTGCCATCCCACGAACCCGGGCCTGTGAACGGTGATGAGCGCGCCGCGTTCGCGCGCCGCCATCATCAGACGCTCCGCGACCCACTTGCTCTGCGAGTAGCCGTTGGAGTTGGCGGGCAGGAACGCGAGCGCGTCGTCCTCCCGCACGTGCCGCCCCGAGTGCTCGGGCGACAGGAAGATCCCCATGGTGGAGACGAAGTGAAGGCGCTTCTGGCGTCCGGCGCACGCGAGCCGCAGGAGGTCGACGGACGCGGCCACGTTCGCCGCCCGGAGCGCGCGGTAGGGGAACAGGAAATTGACGTTGGCGGCCGCGTGCACGATGAGGTCGGAACGCTCGCCGAGCTCGGCGAATGCGTGCTGCGACAGGGCGAGCCGCGGCTTGGTCATGTCGCCCAGGACGGGGACGATGCGCATGGAGAAGGCGTCCTCCCAGAGGCCGTAGGACGAGAGCGCCGCGCGAAGCCGTCCGCGAGCGTGGCTCTCGTCGTCCGCGCGGACCACGCAATACACGTCGGCCGAGGTGGTCGCGAGGAGCTCGTGGAGGAGAAAACTTCCTAGGTACCCCGTGGCGCCAGTCAGGAGGATGTTGACGGGTTCGTCCGTCGATCTCGGGCCAGATGGTCGGATGGACTCACTCAAGCGAGCGTCCAGTTCCAGCGAATGCATGTTCACGCGACGTCCTTTACCTGCGGCTCCAGATTGCTCGAGAGCTCACGAATGCTGGGATCCGAAAGCAGATCCATGAGGCGCAGCCGCACGCCGAGGGCTCGCTCGATCTCGAGACGCAGCTCGACCAGCATGAGCGAGTCGAGCCCGAGCTCGATGAGCGTCGATTCCGCGTTCAGCGTCTCCGGCTCGGTGTGCAGCGCCCTGGCGGCGCGATGCAAGAGATAGAGCTCGATGCGCTCTCGCCGGCTCTTCTCGGCTCCGCCCGGGAGAACCTCGAGCCCGGAGGCCTTCGAGCTCGCGGAGGCTTCGGCCGACGTCCGTTCGCTTCCGGAGAGCTCCGACAGGAACGGAGAGCGCTCGAACGACGCGTACGCCGAGCGGAACGCGGCCCAGTCGATCGGCAGTACGCATACCTGCGTCAGGTCGAGCTCGAGGAAGCGCTTCATCAGGGCTGTACCGTCCGCGACGGCGATCGCTCCCATGCCGCGGAGCGCGAGTGGCCCGCGGCCGACGCCGGTATCCTTCGCCATCCCCTCGCCCGCCCATGGCCCCCAGTCGACGGTGAGCGCGTGCTGACCGCGTGCGCGACGCGCGTGCGCCAGCGCGTCCTGGTAGGCGTTCGCCGCGGCGTAAGCCCCGAGCGACGCCGACTGCAAGATCGCTGACGCCGAGGAGAACAGCACGAAGAAGCGGAGATTCGCGGTCGCGAAGATCTGGTCGAGCACCCACGAGCCCGACACCTTCGCCCTGAACACCTCGTCGATGTCCGCGGCGGTGAGCGACGCGATCGGCTGGAGTGCGACCGTTCCGGCTGCATGCAGGACGCCGCGCACTTCGGGAACACCATCGCGCTTCAACGCTCCGAGAACGGACCGCATTTCAGCTTCATCGGCGACATCGGCGACGGCGTGATGCACGGTGCCGCCGAGCGCCGACAGCTCGGCGACGAGCTTCGCGTGCTCCGGCGAGGGCCGGCTGCGCGAGAGCAGAATGACGTGCCGCGCTCCATTCTCGAGGAGCCAGCGCGCGAAGGCCCTTCCGAGAGCCCCGAAGCCGCCGGTGACGAGGTAAGCCGCGTCGCCCACGAGCAACGGAGTGGCGTCGGTCGCTTCCGGAGCGACGAGCGGCGAAAGCCGGGCCGCGAGGCACGTCCCGGAGCGCAGCGCGACCTGGTCTTCTCCGCGGGGAGAGGCGATGAAGCGGTGGAGCTCCGCGACGGTCTCGTCCGTGCTCGCGCCGAGCTCGGCGTCGATGAGGCCACCCCAGAGCGACGGGTACTCCGCGGCGATCGAGCGACCGAGCCCCCAGAGGATCCCTTGACGCGGGTCCACCGCGCCGGCGGCAGTGCGCTGACCGCCGCGGGTCACGACGAACAGCCGCGCTTCTCGCTCACGAGGCAGCTCCGAGAGCACCCGAAGGATCTCGACGAGCGGCAGCGCCAGCGCGGAGTCCGGTGGAACCGATTCGACCACAGCCATGGTCGGTAACGCTTCCGCGAGCAGCACTACGCCGAGACACGGCTCCCCTGTCTCGAGGCACGTCGCGAGGGCTGCCGCGGTCGGCTCCGTGAGCGTCGTCGAATGTCCGTCGCGCTCGAGGCGCTCCGAGAGCGCGGCGCCGAGCGAGCTCGCTCTTCCGAGGATGAGCCAGCGGCCCTTCGGCCCGGCCACGGGCGCAGGCTCGGTCGCCATCGGTCGCCATGCCACGTCGTAACAGGCCGTGAGTTCCACCACGTCGTGGTGCGCGCGCAGCTCGTCGAGGTACTGGAGCGATATCCCCTGGACGTCGAGGACGGGGCGTCCCTGCTCGTCCTTGACGAGGACGGACGCCTTGGCGACACCCGACGCATCCGTCTGGGTTCCTTCGCTGGGAAGCGACACCGACGCCTGCGCCCACATTCGCGCTCCGCCCCTGCCGAAGACCTCGATCCGGTCGAATCGCGTCGGCATGAAGCCGCTCTCGCCGTCGTGAGCGCTCGCGGCCGCCATGCAGTGCATGCACGCGTCCAGGAGCGCGGGGTGGAACACGTAAGCACCGACGTCGGCGGCGATCACCGGCGGCGCCGCAAGCTCGGCCACGATCTCCGTCGGCGTCTTCCACAGCCGCCGGATGCCCTGGAAGGACGAGCCGTATTCCTCGCCGGCGCGGCGAAAGACCGCGTAGAGGTCGGCGCCCTGCACCGGTTCACCCGGAATGGGCGGTGGCCGGACGCTGCGGCCCGGCCCCAGAGGACCCGCCTCGAGCACGGCGCTCACGTGCATCACCCAGGCCGCTACGGCTCTGTTCTCGGACCTGCTCCAGAGCTCGAGGTGCGTGAGCCCGTCGTCGTCGACCGTGGAGAGCAGCTGAACGCGGTGAGG
>CAYUAW010000095.1:0-16692 GCA_964442485.1 uncultured Polyangiaceae bacterium | reverse complement strand
CGAGGTGCGTGAGCCCGTCGTCGTCGACCGTGGAGAGCAGCTGAACGCGGTGAGGCTCGCCCTCGGCGAGGACGAGCGCGCGCCGCAGCTCGACGTCACGAAGCACGCAGCGAGGCACGGCGGCGTCGCGCGTGCTTGCCGCAACGATCATCTCGATGAACAGCGAGGCGGGCACCACCGCACTACCGGCGAGACGATGATCACGCAGGTAAGGGAGGCGGTCGAGATCGAGCACCGTTTCCCACACGCCCGCGCCCGGCGGCCTTGCGAGCTTCGTGCTTACCTGCAAGAGCGGGTGGGTGCCCGGCTTCGGATTCGCGACGGCGGCGGAGAGTGAAGGCACGCGACCGCGCTCGATCCAGAGCTTCTCCTTCTGCCACGGGTACGTCGGCAGCGGCACCCACGCGCGCCCGACAGCGACCGCGGGCCACGCGACGGAAAGGCCGCGCGAATAGAGAGCTCCGAGGGTGGACAGAAGCGAGAGGCGGTCCTCTTCCCCACGGACGAGCGTGGGAAGGACGGAAGCTGGTTTGTGTCCGTCGCCGAGCGATTCGATCATGCTCGCGGCGAGCACGGGATGCGGGCCCATCTCGACGAACACGGACCGGCCTTCGCGCGCGAGCACCGAGACGGCCCGCATGAACTCGACGGGCTCGCGCATCTGGCGCGCCCAGTACACCTCCGTGAACGCCTCTCCCGGGTTCGGACGGCGCCCGAGAAGCGTGGACACGAACGGCAGGCGCGGCTCCGAAGGGCGGATACCCTCGAGCGCACCCACGAGCTCGCCCTGGAAGCGGGTCATGACGGCGCTGTGGAACGCGTACCGCACCGGCAGGAGCCGGGCGGTCGCGCCGCGTTGCTTGAGCGTCTGGATCGCCGCTGAGACCGCGTCCGTCTCCCCCGACAGCACGATCGTCCGCGGGCCGTTCTGCGCGGCGACGCCGAGGCGCACGCCGAAAGGCGCCACCAGAGCGTCCGCCTCCTCCCGCGTGATGCTCACCTGAACCATGCTGCCCAGATCCGACGCGGCGTGCATGATGCGCCCACGGCACGCTGCGATACGCGCGCCGTCCTCCAGCGTCAGCGCGCCGGCCACGCACGCTGCCGCGATCTCGCCGACGCTGTGTCCCACGACAGCCTGAGGCTTCACGCCCCACGACTCGAGGAGCGCAGCCAGCGCGAGCTGGATGGCGAAGATCAGGGGCTGCGCCACGCGCGTCTCGTGGACGCGCGTGCTCGCCTCGTCCCTTCGAAGCTCCTCGATGATCGAGAGGGAGGTGTGGCGCGCCACGGCTTCGTCCACGCGCTCGAGCATTTCTCGAAACACGGGCTCGCTCTCGATGATCGAGCGACCCATGCCCCACCACTGGGGACCCTGCCCCGAGAAGACGAACACGGGCGCGTCGTATACGGACGCCCCACGACCGAGAGCGCCCTGTGCGGGGTCCGCGAGGACCTTCGTGAGCGCCTCGGCGAGCTCGGTCCCCGTGCGACCGGTGACCGATAGCCGGAGGGGGTGGTGCGTTCTATGGACACTCGCTGCAGCGCACAGCTCATGAGGACCCGTGCCGCTCGAGAGGAGATCGCGATACTGCGTGGCGAGCGTCCGGAGCGCACCCTCCGCGCGGGCCGAGACGGGCAGCAGGAACGGGCCCTTCGCCGCTGCGACGTGCGGGTGCGTCGGCTCCGGGGGCGCCTCCTCCAGAACGACGTGCACGTTCCCTCCTCCAAAAGAGAGCCCGGTGACGCCCGCGATCCGCCGTCCTTCCTTCTCGGGCCACGGGCCGAGCGCGGAGCGGAAGTCCAGGCCGAGCGCGTCGAGGTCGATCTCGGGGTTCACGTTCTTCAGGTGGAGGCTTCCCGGAATCTGCCGGTGCTCGAGAGCCAGCGCGGCCTTGATGAGCCCTGCGATTCCGGCGGCCGAGTCCAGGTGCCCAAGGTTCGTTTTCACGGAACCGACGATGCAGCGCCCGGGCCGGCCCGAGCCCGCACCCATGACGGCCGCCACGGATTTCGCCTCCAGGGGATCGCCCTTGCGCGTTCCGGTGCCGTGCAATTCCACGTAGTCGACCTCCGTGGGGTCGACGCCGGCTCGCCGGTACGCCTCGCGGTAGACCTGCTCCTGGGCGCTGCTGCTCGGAGCCATGATCCAGTCGGTCTTGCCGCTGTGCATGGCGGCCGTGCCGCGAATGACGGCGTGGATCCTGTCCCCGTCGGCGAGGGCGACGGACAGCGGCTTCAGGAGGACGACTCCCGCGCCCTCACCGCGGACGAAGCCGTCCGCGCTCGCGTCGAACGGCTTGCAATGCCCCTCGGCGGAGAGGATCCCCGCCTTCGACATGGCGATGACGCTGTCCGGGGCGATGATCAGGTTCACGCCGCCCGCGATCGCCATAGACGACTCACCCGACCAGATGCTCTCGCAGGCGAGGTGAACGGCGATGAGCGAGGAGGCGCAGGAGACGTCAAGCGCGACGCTCGGCCCCTTCAGGTCGAAGAAGAAGGAGATGCGGTTCGCCGCGAAGGCGAACGCATTCCCCGACGCGCTGTAACCGTCGATCCCCTCGAGGTCCAGCGCCTGGAGCTTGCCGTAATCGTTCCACATGATGCCGACGAAGACGGCGGTACGGGTGCCCGCGAGCTTCTCGAACGGCATCCCGGCGTCCTCGAGCGCCTCCCACGCGACCTCGAGGAGCAGTCGGTGCTGCGGATCCATGTACTTCGCCTCGCGTGGCGAGACGCGAAACGCGCGCCAGTCGAAGCCTTCGATGTCGTCGAGGAAGCCGCCCGTCCGGGCCACCATCTTGCCTCGGCTGGCAGGGTCCGGGTCGAAGAGGGCGTCCGCATCCCAGCGGCTCCGGGGGATCGGCCCGATGGTGTCCTTGCCGTCACAGAGCGTCTGCCAGTAGCCGGCGGGCCCGCTGGACGCCGGGAATCGGCATCCGATTCCGACGATGGCTACTGGTTCTCGCTCGGCGCCGGCATCACCCCTCATCGTGGGGTCTCACGGAATCGCTGCATGAGCTCGGTGAACGAGTGGATCGTCTGAAGGTTTACCGGATTCAGCTCCGACGCCGGAAGCTGGATGGAGAACCTCGTCTTCACGAAGTCGACGAGGTCCACGATGGTCAGCGAATCGATCACTCCCCACTCGAGCAGGGGGCTATCGAAGGTCAGCTCGTCCGCGTCCCGGCCGTCGAGGATGTGCTCGACGATGTAACTTTTCACGTCCTGTGCTGCTTCTGTCCACATGGCGGCACCGCTGCCTCTTTCCCTCGTCACGACGTGACGAGTGTCCAAGATAATTGACAGGTCGAGGTGTGACCCCGCGCGCTCGAAGTCGCCTGGCGGCGCACCGAACGGTTCGTCGAGGCCTCGAGCATCCGCTCCCGGAAACGGCACACGACGCCTTAACTTAATAGTGACGAGCGCCGTTCAATTCTTGGCCGAATGAGCTCGCACCCTGTGCACAATGAAGACGGCGACGAAGGCCAGAAGTGGTCCTTCGAATTGCCGTTAGTGGGCAAGCAGGGTGTGATCTCGGGCCAGTTGCGATGTGGTTCGAGGCCGCCGGGAAAATCACGTCCCGAGACCCTCGACGATGGTACGCATCTCATGAGGGGGCGTGTCGACGCCAAGGAGAGACGATGAAGGGCAAAGAGCAACGCTCATGGACGGTCGATAAGGTTGTGGGCAATCTCGTCGAGATTCGAGTGAATCGGCTCGATTCCATCGACGACGTGAAGCGCTTCTCGGACGCCATCGTGAAGACCGCCGGCGCCACTCCGGACGCCATCCTGATCGTCGATCTGCGGACCCCCGTCGTCTTTCCGCAGGCCGTGACCAACGCAGTGATCGACCTGATGACCCGCGCCAACAAGGTGCGACGGAAGACGGCGATCTTGCTCGCCGGCGAGCACGCCGTCTTCAGCATGCAGCTCGGCAGGCTCGTGAGGCAGGTCGGCGACCCGAAGCGCCAGACGTTCAGCGACCCCGACGACATGCTGAACTGGATCGCCGACTCGCTCTCCGACGCCGAGAAGAAGCGCGCGAGGGAGTTCTCGGCACAGCAAATGGTGTCTGCCGTGAGCTGAGCTCCATCCCTCTCGCCATCAATCCTTCGTTTTTTGTTTCGCTTCCAGAACCTGGAGTGTCGGATGGACTTTGGGTGGGCCGATGAAGACGCGCAGCTCCATGACCGCGCGCTCCGCTTCGCGCGAGAGAACCTCGATTCGCCGGAATCGACGCACACCCTTTCGCGGGAGCTCTGGCGGCGGTGTGGTGAGTTCGGTTTCCTCGGGCTCTCGGCGCCGACCAGCCACGGCGGGCTAGGGCTCGGCGCGCTCGGGACGGCGCACGTGCTCGAGGCGCTCGGCAGGGGTTGCCCCGACATGGGGTTCGTCTTCTCCGTGTGCGCGCACCTGCTCGCCTGCGTGATGCCGATCGTCGAAGCCGGCGCAGGCGCGCAGCACGACCGGTTCCTGCGCAAGCTCGTCAATGGAGACTGGGTCGGCGCAAACGCCATAACGGAGGCCGAGGCCGGCTCCGACGCATTCGCCCTGAAGACGCGGGCGGTTCGAGACGGCTCGGACTACGTGCTCGACGGCGTGAAGAGCTACGTGACGAACGGCCCCGCCGCGGACGTGTTCCTCGTCTACGCGACGACGAACCCATCGCACGGCTACATGGGCATCACCGCGTTCGTGGTGGAGAGCGGAACTCCGGGGCTCACCGTGGGCAAGCCCTTCGAGAAGATCGGCCTGCACTCGGCGCCGATGAGCCAGATTTACCTGGAGGCCTGTCGCGTCCCCGAATCATCCCGTCTCGGTGACGAGGGCGCCGGCGCGGCGACGTTCAAGGGCTCGATGGCCTGGGAGCGCGCCTGCCTGTTCGCGGCGTACGTGGGGTCCATGGACCGCCAGCTCGAGCAGACCGTCCTCTTCGCGAAGTCGCGCCGGCAGTTCGGTCGCCCCATCGGCAAGCAACAGGCCGTGTCTCATCGCATCGCGGGCATGTCCGAGCGGCTCGAGGCGTCGCGGCTCCTCCTGTACCGCGCGTGCTGGATGAAGGATCGCGGGCAGGACGCGACGAGCGCGATTGCTCTCGCGAAGCTCGCGGTGAGCGAGGCCGCCGTTCAATCGAGCCTGGACGCCATCCAGGTTCACGGCGGGCTCGGCGTCACCGTCGAGGGCCGCGTCGAGCAAGCGCTTCGCGACGCGGTCCCGAGCACGCTCTTCTCCGGGACCTCGGAGATCCAGCGGGAAATCGTCGCGAGAGGGCTCGGGCTGTGAGGCTCGAGGATCTCGTGCTCGCATCGGCGGCCAGCGCCCCGGACGCGACGGCCGTCGTGGGCCCCGACGAGACCATGACCTATGGCGCGCTCAGCGCGGCGGCCGACCGCATCGCGAGCGCGCTGACGGAGCTCGGCGTGGGCCACGGGGATCGCGTCGCGGTGTGGGCTCCGAAGAGCGCGCGGGTCATCGCCGCTATGCAAGGGGTCCTTCGCTGCGGCGCCGCGTACGTGCCCGTCGACCCGCGCTCGCCCCGCGCGGCCGTGCAGCGGCTCCTCGCCGATTGCGGCGTGAAGGCGCTGGTCGCGATCGAGAGCACCCTGGTCTCGCTCGAGGAGAGCGTAGCGCGCTCCGTCCCCACGCTGCTGCTGTCAGGCGAGGGGGGAACGATCCGCTGGTCGGATCTCGAGCGCTTCTCGCCCCGCCCGATCGTCCACGGCGGCACCGTGGAAGATCTCGCCTACATCCTCTACACCTCGGGCTCCACCGGGGAGCCGAAGGGCGTCTCTATCAGCCACCGCGCCGCGCTCGCGTTCGTGGAGTGGGCTGCCAGCACGCTCGACGTCGGCCGGAGCGATCGCCTCTCGAACCACGCTCCGCTGCACTTCGACCTGTCCGTCCTCGACCTCTACGCGGCCTTCGCCGGTGCGGCGGCCGTCGTGCTCGTCCCCGAGGGCGCGGCGTATGCTCCCTCGCAGCTCGTCGCGTTCGTCCGGAACGAGCGCATCTCCATCTGGTACTCGGTGCCGTCGGCGCTGCTGCTCATGATCGAGCAAGGCGAGTTCCTGCGGGAGCGCCCGGCCTCCCTTCGCGCCATTCTGTTCGCGGGCGAGCCGTTTCCCATCAAGGGCCTCCGCGCCATTCGCGACGCCTGGCCCGACGTGCGCCTGCTCAATCTCTACGGCCCGACTGAGACGAACGTCTGCACGTACCACGAGGTCTTCGAGATCTCCGCCGACCGCACCCTGCCGGTGCCGATCGGCAAGGCGTGCTGCGGCGACCGGGTGTGGGCGCTCACGCCGGATGGCAGCATCGCGAGCGCCGGCGAGGAGGGCGAGCTGTGGGTCGAGGGACCCACCGTGCTCACGGGCTACTGGGGGAAGCCTCCCCAGGGTGATCGACCCTACTTCACCGGCGACGTCGTTCGAATGCTCGACGACGGCAGCTACGAGTTCGTGGGCCGGCGCGATCACCTCGTGAAGGTGCGCGGCTTCCGGGTGGAGCTCGGTGCCATCGAGAGCGTGCTCTCGACGCTGCCGAACGTCAGGGAGGCAGCAGTCGTGGTGGCCGGCTCGGGGCTCGACGCGAAGCTCGTCGCGTTCGTCGCGGCCGAACAGCCGCCGTCGCTCCTGACCCTGAAGCGCCACTGCGCGATGCACTTGCCGCGGCACATGATCGTCGATCGCAGCTTCGACGTGGAGAAGCTGCCTCGTACCGGCAACGGCAAGGTGGACAGGAACCGGCTCTTGTCGCTCGCGAAGACCGAATCTTAGAGCGCTCTCGCTCGAGCTCGAACACACACAATCTGGCGGAGGAATGGTGATGGCAGAATCAGTTGTCAGCTGCGACGTGGGTATCATCGGCGGCGGACCGGCCGGTGCTGCCATGGCGGCTTACCTGGCGAAGGCCGGGGTGAGCTGCGTCGTGTTCGAGCGTGAGCTCTTTCCACGTCCTCACGTGGGCGAGTCGCTCGTGCCGTCTTCGACCCGCGTGTTCCGCGATCTCGACTTCCTTCCCACCATGGAAGAAGCCGGCTTCCCGAGGAAGTACGGCGCCGCCTGGACCTCCGGAGATCAGGCGCCGGCCTACTCCCACGACTGGGACGAGCTCTACGCGCTCGAGCACGTCGACTTCCGCTTCGAGGAGCGCCCGCAGGCCGGCGTCGACATGGACTACACGTTCCACGTCGACCGCAGCAAGTTCGACCTGCTCCTCCTTCAGCACGCCAAGAAGCTCGGCGCGGAGGTGCACGAAGGCGTCCGGGTGCTGGGCGTCGACTTCTCCGCCGAGCACCCCGTCGTGCGCTTCGCCATGGGGAAGTCGGAGATGGGATGCCGCTGCCGGATGGTCGTGGACGCCAGCGGGCGCAACACCGTCCTCGGCAATCAGCTCAGGCTCAAGACGAACGACCCGGTGTTCAACCAGTACGCCTTCCATACCTGGTTCGACGGGTACGACCGGACGTCGACGGCAAAAAAGAAGAGCGAGAAGTTCGGCGACTACATCTTCATTCACTTCCTGCCCGTCACGAACAGCTGGATCTGGCAGATCCCCATCACCGAGACCATCACCAGCATCGGTATCGTCACGCAGAAGCACAATTTCTTGAAGGCGAAGGCCGATCGAGAAGGGTTCTTCTGGGAGATGGTCGACAAGCGACCGCAGATCGCCGAGGCGCTGCGGCGAGCCAAGCGCGTCACCCCTTGGAAGGAGGAAGGCGACTACAGCTACGCGATGAAGGAGATCGTGGGCGACAAGTTCTGCATGGTCGGCGACGCGGCGCGGTTCGTGGACCCCATCTTCTCCACCGGCGTGAGCATCGCGCTGAACAGCGCCCGCTTCGCACACAAGGACATCCTGAAGGCGCTCGAGACGAACGACCTCTCCAAGTCCGCCTTCAAAGAGTACGAGACGACGATCCGACGTGGCACCAAGAACTGGTACGACTTCATCACCATCTACTACCGGTTGAACGTGCTTTTCACCTGGTTCGTTCGAAACCCCGAGCACCGCCTCGACGTGCTGAAGCTCCTCCAGGGAGACGTCTACGACGAGGAGCAGCCCGCGGTGATCCGGAAGATGCAGGAGAAGGTCTCGGAGGTCGAACAGAACGTCGAGCACCCCTGGCACAAGCTGCTCGGCGACCTGACCGCCAACAACTTCCGACCCGGGTTCTGAGCCGCCCCCGGATCGGACTTCATCCCTTTTCGGTGCTCGAGCGTTTCGTAGCGTTGCTACCGTCGAAGATGCCGCCCGCGACGGTAGCAAGGCGAATTGCTCGCATGAGCACCTCGACGTCGATGGGCTTGTGGACGACCGGCGAGTTCACCGTGCCGAGGAACTTCCCGAAGTACAGCACCGAGCTCGCCCCCGTCGCGAAGACGAAGCGGCGTTGCCAGGTGGCGTCGTGCTCGACGGCGGACTGGAACAGCTTCACGCCATCCATCCGCGGCATCAGGAGATCGCACACGACGACGTCGGGAGGCGTGCTCGAGACGATTCTCCGCAGAGCGTCCTCGCCGGAGACGGCGAACTCGGTGGTCATCGCCTCGCGGCTCAGCAGGCGGCGATATGCGGACAGGGTGAACTGGTCGTCGTCGACGAAGAGCACCGCGGGGGGCCGCCGGTACGTCCCGCTCGACGGCTTGGGTGAATTCAGTGTTCGCGCCGTGCTGTGCGAGGGCGGCACGCTGGAGAGAGCCGCCTCCGGGGGCGCCGTAGACGTGGTCACGGGCTCCGCCGCCGTCGAAATTGCAGGGGCCAGGACGGGCTGCGAGGTCAGCGGATGAGCGCCGGAACCCCTCTTGAGCCAGGTGTTCACGCTGGCGACGAGCTCGTGGGCGTTGCCTGTCTTGTGGAGGTAACCCGACGCTCCCGTCTGCAGCACCTTCAGCTTCAGGAGCTCCGGCGAGAGGCTAGAGTGCAGAAGCACGATGGTCTTCTTGTCGGGGTCCGTCTTCGTGAGGATGACGGCGATGGTGTCGCCGGAGAGCCTCGGCATGTTGACGTCGAGGAGGACAAGATCCGGACGCTCCTGGATCACCGCTGCGACCGTACCCTCACCGCGGGAGCGGGAAACGACCTTGTATCCAGCGGACTCGAGTGCGCTGCCGGCCATCTCGAGCACGATGGGGCTGTCGTCCACCACGAGGATCGTCTTGCGGATGCGTTCGCTCATGTCGCGGTGTTCGGCTCCACCGGAGACGCGAATGAAGAGTGGCCCTCGTTCATTTCCCCGCACTCCTCCTTATACGTCCGCTCTCCTCGTCTTGGAAAGCACGAGACCGATGATTTGCGCGACTCAACTCGCGCCTATACACATACATCCGTTCGAGCGATGAATGGACGCATGCCGGGAACGGAGACGCGCGCGGTGTCACCTGTGACCCTGTGCACCGGGGTGTACGCGTCCATCTCGTCAGGGCACTCTCAACATACCAACGAGCCGTGCCGTTACAGCAAACGCACCTGTCGGCATCGAGGGCCCCGATGACTTCGTCGTTCTTACCCGCGAAGCTGGATACGATGTGGTTGTTGATCGACGCACCAGCGGTTCTCGAAGTCGTTGGCGCGGTGCCGTGGCTTCGGCTGCCCAGGGCCCAGCGCGCGGTACCTGGAGTAGTGGCGTGGCGCGCGCAGGCAGTGCCTGTCGTGGATCTCTCCGCTTTCATACCCGGGGCCGCGGCGGGAGAGGCGCGAGCGCGTACCCTCATCGTCCGTGTCGGACAGAGCACCATCGCCCTGCCGGTGGACGCGGTGACGGAGGTCGTCCACGTGCCCCCCGAGGCGATGCGAATCCCCCACGCAGTGCAGTCGGAGATCGCCGCCGGCGAAACCGACGTGCAGGGCCACCTCATGGCGCTGATCGACCTGGACGCGCTGGTTCGCCGCCTTGCGGGCGAGGAAGGCTCCGTGCGCTCCGATGACGAACGCCTTTGACGCGCCCGACGAGTCCCTCGGCTGCCTGCTGCTCGCGTGGTCCGGCAGGACCGCAAGCTTTGCCCTCGACGCGGCCGCCATCGAGCGCGTCGTCGACGAGCGCGACTGGGGCGGCGCCGACGTGCTCGATCTGAGCGAGGCACTCGACCTCGACCGGAGCCTCGAACCGGTGCGTGTCCTCGAGTTTCGCGTGGGTGACGAACGGCTCGGGCTGCGCGCGTTCGGTGCGGTGCGGCTGTGCACGGTCGCCCCGGGCGATCTCCTCGACGTTCCGCCGCTGATACGAGCGCGCGACGCAGGGCGATTCGTCCAGAGGCTCGCGATGCTCGAGGGCGCCCCCGCCCTCTGGGTCCTCGACCCCGACGCGATTCATCGCGACGCAATGGCGCGTCGCGCGCTCCCTTCCGAAGGTGTGCTCGAACGCACCCAATGAGTGGTGACCCGATGAAGCGATCTTTCACTACGCGATGCCTCTTCGTCTTCCTGCTGCTCGATCTCGTGCTGAGCCCGCTGCTGGCGCTGGCGGTGCCGGCCATCCTCGGCTTGAGCCCCAACGGGGGCACCTACCTCGTCATGGCCACCTTCGCGCTCGGGAAGATCGTCGTGGGGAGCCTCCTGCTCAGCCGGTTCCTCGACCCCTACGAGCGGTTCCACCGGCAAGCCGCCGGAACTCGCACCGCGGCGCTGCTGCTCGAGGCCGACCGCGCCGTCGTGCGCCTGCCGCTTCGCTTCGGCGTTTCCTACGCGCTGTCGTGGGGGGCAAGCTACGGGCTCGGCGTCGTGTGGCTCTGGTCGACGACCGACTCGCAGGCGCTGCTCGGCCCGCAGTCCAACGAGGTTCTCGTCATCCTGGTCCTCGCGATCGTCGCGAGCACGTTCGCGCTGGCGTTCCCTCTTGCCACGAACCTCACGACGGACGCGGCCAATTCGTGCTCGACGGCCGCGCGGGAGCTCGGCGTCACGCTCGAGCGCGACCCGATGTCCCTCCAGCTCCGCATCGGCGTCGTGGTCGTCTGCATCGGTGTCGCGCCGTCGCTCTGGCTCACGGCGATCGGCATCGTCTCGGTGGCGACAGCGAGGCCGGACGCCCCGTCGAGCTTCGTGCTGAACGCGGGCGTCTTCATGCTGCTCGTCGTGATCTGGGCGCCGCTCTGCGCCGCGCTGCTCGGCCGCGTCGTCTCGGAGCCCATCGGTCGGCTCACGGCCGCCGCGCGGCTCGTCGTCGAGGAAGGCAAGCTGTCGCGCATGGGCGCGGTCCCCAGCGCTCGAGAAGACGAGGTGGGAGAGCTCACGAGCTACTTCAATCAGGTCCTCGCGCTGATGCGCTCCCTGGCGGAGGCGGCGAACGCCGTCGCGCAGGGGGATCTGCTCGTCCAGGTCGGCGGCGTGGGCGAGCTCCCGGACGCCTTCCGCGGCATGCTCGAGAGCCTGAGCGCGATCGTCCGTCAGATCCGCGGCAGCTCCATCGAGCTGGCGAGCGCGGCTGCCGAGATCTTCGCGGCAGCCCAGGAGCAGGAGTCGGCCGCCACCGCTCAGTCGAGCGCGATGGTCGAGATCAGCCGGACGATGGAGTCGCTGTCGCTCTCGGCAGCCCACGTCTCGGAGGCGGTGCAGGGCGTGCTCGGCAACGCGGAGCGCACGCTCAAGAACACCGACGACATGGTCGATCGCATCGGCGCCCTCACGCGGCACGCGGGACGCATCGGCGAGATCCTCGAGGTCATCCGCGACATCTCCGATCGCAGCGATCTCCTCGCGCTGAACGGCTCTCTCGAGGCGAGCCGCGCCGGGGAAGCTGGCCGCGGCTTCGCGCTCGTCGCGGGAGAGATGCGGCGCCTCGCCGAGCGCGTCACGGCCTCCGTGCAGGACGTGAAGAAGCTCGTAGCCGACATCCGCGACTCGGGGTCGTCCACGGTGATCGCGACCGAGGAGAGCCGCAAGCTGGCCGACGGCACGACGGAGGCAGCTCGCCAGATCACGTTCGTGAGCCAGCAGCAGCGCAGCGGCACCGAGCAGGTCTCGCAGAGCGTCAAGAACATCGCGGAGGTCGTGTCGCAGGCGGCCAGCGCCACCTCCGAGATCCGGACCGCCGCCGAAGGTCTGAAGACCCACGCCGACCGTCTCGCGGAGATCGTTCGCAAGTTCGACATGCCCACCGAGGAGCGTGCTTGAGCGAACCCCGTGACAAGCTGCTCGGGCGGTTCCGCGCCATCCTGCTCACCCGCGTCCGCGAGGTGCAGGGGGCCCTCTCCGAGATAGGCGAGAATCCCGAGGCAGAGGACGTCCTCAAGCGCGAGCTTCACACCTTCAAGGGAGAGGCGCGGATGCTCGGCCTCGACCTGCAGAGCGAGCTCGCGCACGCGCTCGAGGAACGTCTTCCGCGGATCACCGGTCCCACGCTCGACGAGGTCGTCCGCGGCAAGATGCTAGCCGCCGTCGCCGTCGTGGCTCGCTCGCTCGACGAGTCCGCGGACGCGGCGACGTCGGAATCCGAGATCGCCTCGGCGATCGCCTCGCTCGGGTCCGACGGCGAAATGCCCGGTGACGCCGCTTCGTCGCCCGAGCCGTTCCCGGGCGTGCCGTCGGAGCGGCCGGACCTGAGCTCGTCCGCGACTCCGGGACCGCGCCCGGCGTCGCGCGGCAGATGGACGCAGATCGAGGCAGCCGCGATAGACCGCCTGTGTGCGCGCATGACGGAGCTGTCCTCGACGTACGCCGAGCTGCAGGCGCGCGCCGCGAAGATGCTGACCGCGGACGCGGTCGCCGAGCACCGCGAGCGTTTCTCGCCGCTCATCGAGGACCTCGAGCGATGCCGCAGCTCGCTCGACGAGTGCACGGTGAATGCGTGGTCGCTGCGCCTCGTCGCCGTCGAGCCGATGCTCGTCGAGCTGGCGCGCCACGCCGAGTCCATCGCGCGCTCTACGGGCAAGCCGCTCGCCGTGCACGTGCAGGCGCCTGGTGTGCAGCTCGAATCGGACGTGCTCGATCAGCTCTGGGATTCGCTGCTTCACCTCGTGCAGAACGCGGTCGAGCACGGTATCGAGCATGCCGGCGAGCGCAGCCAGAAGCCACCCACGGGAACGCTGGTCATCACCGCCGAATCGACGGGCCCGAGCGTCGTGCTGGCCGTCGAGGACGACGGGCGCGGCATCGACGTGGCGGAAGTGAGGGGCCTCGCCATCGCGAGCGGCCTGGTTCCCGCGAGCACGGGCAGGCTCACCGAGGTGGAGCTGCTCGACGTGCTGTGCCGTCAGGGCTTCACCACGAAGAGCACGGTCACGGCGCTCTCGGGGCGCGGCGTGGGCCTCGACGTCGTGCGGAGCAAGGTGGAAGCATTGGGCGGCAACGTCCGCGTCGACACCTGGAAGGGCGTCGGTACGCGATTTCAGCTCCAGGTGCCGTTCGCGATCACGAAGGAGCGCATGCTGGTCATCGAGGCGGCGGAGCTGCTCCTCGGGATCCCCGTCCGGCTCATTCGCACGGTCGTCACGCTCGACGCCCCTCGACCCGGCGAGCCGCGACCCGATTCCATCAGGTACCTCGGAGAGACCTTGCCGCTCCGGTCGCTCGCAGGAGTCCTCGACCTGGGGAAGGCCGAGGAGCCCGTGGCCGTCGTCATGGAGATCGCGGCCAGGCAGTGGGCCATCGCGATTCCCCGCGCGCTCGGCGAACGCGACCTGATTCGAACCCCGGCAGATCCCCTGCTCCTTCGCACGAGCCTCTTCGGCGCGACGGCGTCGCTCGACGACGGGCGTCTCGTGCTCATCCCCCAGCTCGATCGGCTCGCGCGTCTCCTCCGGTCAGCGACGGGAGACCAGCCGCGTTCCGCCGCCAAGGCGGCGCGAAAGCGGCGCGTCCTGGTCGTCGACGACTCTCCCGTGATCCGCGAGCTGGTGTCGGAGGTGCTCACGAGCGTCGGCCTCGACGTCACGATCGCGGACGACGGCACCAGCGGCCTCAGAAGTATCGAAGCGGCCGAGCCGGACCTGGTGCTCAGCGACGTCGAGATGCCGACCATGGACGGGTTCGAGATGCTCCGCCAGATCCGCGCGCGAACACAGCGACTCCCGGTGATCATGCTCACGACGCGCGGTTCGATCGAGGACAGGAAGCGGGCTTCGACCCTGGGAGCCAACGCCTACCTGGTGAAGTCGGAGTTCGAGGGCGGCGCGCTCATCGACGTCATCCAGCGATTCCTGGATCTGCCGACATGAAGGCGATCCGCATCATCGTCGCCGACGACTCGCCGATCTGCCGCGCCGAGCTGCGGCACATCCTGCAGCAGGATCGAGACATCGAGGTCGTCGGAGAGGCGAGCGACGGCGGCACCATGCTCGCCCTGGTCGAGCGTTACAATCCGGACCTGCTCGTCGTCGACCTGCAGATGCCCGGCGTCGACGGCCTCACGACCGTCGAGCAGGTCATGGCGAGCCGCCCGCTTCCCATCCTGGTCGTGACGAGCCGTCCCGAAGGGCGCAGCCGTGACGTCGTGTTCGAGGCGATCCGCCGCGGCGCGCTCGACCTCGCGGAAAAGCCCGGAATGCACGACATGCGCAGCCAGGCGCTGCTGCGCGCAAAGGTCCGGCAGCTCGCCCCCATTCCGGTGATCCGTCACATCGCCGCGCGACCGCTCGCGCCGCTTCCCAAGGCCCCTCTCGCGGGGTCGACCGCGATGCCGAGCGTGCTCAGCGTGCCGGTGGTCGGCGTTGCGGCGTCGGCGGGCGGGCCAGCGGCGGTCGTGAATCTGCTGAAGGATCTACCGAAGGGATTTCCGGCGTGCTTCGCCGTCGTCCAGCATCTGCCGCTCGGGTTCTCGAAGGCCTTCTCGGAGTACCTCCAGAGCCGCGTGAAGATGACGGTCCGCGTGGCGGAGGAAGGGTCCAGGATCCTCGCCGGACACGTCTACGTCGCGGCCGACGATCGCCATCTCGTCGTCAGGAGCAGCAAGCAGCTCGGGATCGACGACACGCCGCCGATCGACGGCCACCGACCCGCGGCGACCGCGCTGTTCATGTCGCTCGCGCGCACCCTGGGGAAGGCCGCGACCGGGATCATCCTGAGCGGCATCGGGCAGGACGGCGTGGCAGGGCTCCGCGAGCTTCGCGCGCGCGGAGCCCTGACGCTGACCCAGGACGAGGCGAGCTGCGCCGTGTACGGGATGCCGCGCGCGGCGCTCGAGTCGGGAGCGGCGCAGCGCGCGCTGGATCCTGCGTCGCTCGCGCGAGCGCTCGCCAGCGCGCTCGGCGTCGACCCCGGGTCGCCGGGAGGACGGACGTGACCACGGAGGAGCGAATCCGCGCGCTGCTGTCGACCTGGACGGGTATCGAGCTGCCGCTCGGCTCCGTGCAGTCGCTCGACGCGTTCGTGCGCGACCGGTGCAGCGCCCTCGGGCTCGCTTCGCCGGAGCGCTACCTCGCAGCCATCGGAGGCCCCACGAGCGCCGAGTTCCAGCGCCTGGTGAACGCGGTCACGGTGAAGTACACCTGGTTCTTCCGCGATCTGCCGCAGATCGAGTCGCTCCGGCAGCTCTTGCGGGAGCCGCGAGAGCGCACGCTGCACGTGTGGGTGCCCGGCTGCGCTTCCGGCGAAGACGTGTACACGATAGCGCTGCTCGCGAAGGAAACGGGCGCCGACGTCCGCGTCCTCGGAACCGACGTGAGCTCGGAGGCCATCGAGCTCTCACGCCGGGCGCAGTTCAGCGCGTGGTCCACGCGCGACGTGCCCGAGCCCTTGCTCCGCTACTTCGCGCGCGCGACGGGGCAGACGCTCTCGCCGACCGCGGAGCTTCGTTCGAAGGTGAGCTTCCAGGTTCACAACGTCCTCACGCCGGCGCCGATGCCGCCGGGCGCCTTCGGGTGGGACATCATCCTGTGCCGGAACGTCCTCATGTACTTCGCGCAGGAGAAGGCTCAAGCAACGGCGGGCGCGCTCGCCCGCGCGCTCTCGGACACCGGACACCTCCTGCTCGGAGCGAGCGACGTGCTGATCGAACCTCCGCCGGAGGTCGTCGTGGCATATGTCGCGGGTCGAGTCGTGCTGCGCCGCGGTTCACGCGACAACTCCGGACGCCAGCGGGGTCGCACCGCAGACCGCGCCGCCTCGCCTGCACGAGCCGGAGACGCGACGGCGGTCGCACCCCGCGCAATCGTCCCCGCCGGGGCCGCCGCTGCTTCACGCGACGAGCGCCAGAGCGGCGACTCGGCGCTCAGCGCCGCGCACGCCTATCTGAGCTCGGGAAAGATCGAGCTCGCGCGCAGCGCCTACGTGAAGGCATGCGAGGCGGAGCCCGTCTCCACCGAGCCTCGCCTCTATGCAGGCATCGCGCACTACCTGTCTGGCGACTTGCCGCACGCCCTCGAGTCGCTCCGCGCCGCGCTGCTGCTCGATCACCGCTGCTGGCCCGCCTCCTACTACCTTGGCCTCTGTTACGAGAGCATGGGGCACGCACGCGACGCGGAGCGCGAATACGAACGAGCCGCGACCGAGAGCGAGCGCGAGCAGCCAATCCGCGAGGACCCGAGCTCGCCCCTCTTCGGCTTCCGTCGAGATCTGGCGTGGCTGGCGCGCCAGCGCAGCCGGAACCGGCATACTTCGCCGTGAACGGCATCGTGGTGGGTGGTCGATGGTCCCGGTCCAATGCAAGGCGTGGCACGGGCGCGATTCGGTCTCCTGTTCCCCGCGGCCGCTCCGCGCCGTCGTCACCGGACGACGGCGAGCTGGCCCCGCCTCCGCGTCGTCAGCT
>CAYUAW010000094.1:15525-20516 GCA_964442485.1 uncultured Polyangiaceae bacterium | reverse complement strand
GCGCAGGCGATCAACGTCGACATCGAGATCACCGATCAGACGGCCGACGTCGACAACACGGGGCGTCCCGCGCCGGTGAAGGTCACCGTTCGAGCGTCGGCCATCGTCAGCGTCGGTGAGGACGAGACGATGGTGAACACCGCCGCGAACAAGTTCTTCTCGAAGTCGACCGGTGAGCAGCTCTCGACGCTGACCGACGTGCTCTCTTCCGCGGGACGGCGCGCCATCAATCTGCTCAAGCATGATCAGCTCTTCAACGCGCGCTCCGCCGTCGCAGCCCCCGTCTCGGTTTCTGCCCTCACGACCGCCGGCAGCACGGAGATCGCCCTGCCGAGCCGGAGCGAGGACGACGAGCTCGCCGTGATCATCAAGGACGCCTGCTCGCGCGAGCTGCTCGACCTCGGGTTGTCGTTCAACAGCCTGAACATCAAGGCCGTGCTCAGCGAGGTTGCCGACGCGCGGCGCCGTGAGTCCGCGGCGCGCGCGAAGGCCGACGCGGACGTGGTTCAAGCTCGAGAAGAGCAGCGCGCGCGCATCGCGCAGCTCGAGGCCGCGCAGAAGATCAACGACCAGGAGAAGGCGCTGAACATGCAGATCGCGTCGAACGGCGCCTCCATCGCCCGGGCGGAGGCCGAGAAGCAAGCGGCCTTCCGCCAGCAGCGCGAGGCCGAGCTCGGCGCGAGTCAGATCACGCAGGCACGCGCCGACGCGGAGCAGAACGTGATCCAGCAGGAAGCGGAGGGCCGCGCCCAGGCCGCCCGCATTCGTGCCGTGGCGCAGGCCGAGTCCGAGGCGATCCGCATGAAGGCCCAGGCCCTGGCCGAGGCCGGCGGCGCGTACCTCGATCTGCGGAAGCTCGAGATGGCCCCGGAGCTGACGGAGCAGGTCGCTGCCGCCCTTGCCAGCAGTCAGTTCGTCAACTTCGGCACCAGCGGTGGCGCGGGCGGCGAGCACGGCGCGGTCAGCACCGGCACCGACGACATCCTGCGCGTCGTCCAGACCCTGATGGCCGCGAGAATCGTGACGGGTTCCGGCCTCGGCCCGGCCACCGACGAACGCCCCAAGCCGCCTCCCCTCACGCCCCCGGTCCGCCGCGGCGGCTGACGGCGCGGCGGGCCTGAAAATCGTCGTCGCCCCGTATCCTCCGTCCCTGCTGCTCCGTCCCTCCAGTATGAGCCAGCCGAACCACCCTTTCCCGACCGGCCTGCCGGAGACCGTGCGTAGCTCGTGGCACGGATTTCTCGAGACCTACGAGCCGCTGCGCTCCGAGCTGTACCGGTACTGCCGGCACCTGACCCGGAGCCCCTGGGACGCCGAAGATCTCGCGCAGGACACCATGTCCCGAGCGTTCGTGACGCTCGCGCAGATGGGGCACGCGCCCGAGCATCCCCGGGCGTGGCTCTTCCGGGTCGCGTCGAATCTGTGGATCGATCAGCGACGCCGCAGGCGCGAGGAGCCCATGGGCGACGCGCTCGAGAGCACGAGCAGCACCCAGGCTCCGGCGGACGCAGCGAGCTCCCGTGAAGCCGCGGGGACATTGCTCGGGGCTCTCTCGCCGCAGGAGCGCGCCGCGGTCGTGCTGAAGGACGCCTTCGAGTTCTCCCTCGACGAGGTCGCCGAGACGCTCGCGACGACGACCGGTGCGGTGAAGGCCGCCCTCCATCGCGGGCGGGGCAAGCTCGTGGAGCCGGAAGAGGACACGCTGAGCGTGCCCGCGCCGGGGGTCATCGACGCATTCTGCGCCGCGTTCAACGCGGGCGACATCGATCGCCTGACGGCGCTCCTGCTCGACACGTCCTCCGTCGAGGTGGTCGGCGCTACCACGCAATACGGAAAGGCCGCAGCCCGCGCGACGGTGCTGTTCGGCATGCTCTTCGGTAGCAAGCGCCTGGCGGAGGCCGCACGGGGTGGCGGCGGCGTCGAGGCGCGCTTCGCGCAGGGCGCGTTGCCGGTACCGCCACGCGTGGAGGCGCGCCTTCACCGCGGCGCGTGGATCCTGCTCCACCTCTACCAGCACGACGACGGCGAAGCCGTCCGTGCGATCACGCGCCTCGAGCTCGACAGCGACCGCGTGGCACGCCTCTCGAACTACTTCTTCACGCCCGATTTCATCGGTGAGGTGTGCGCCGAGCTCGGTGTGCCGTTCCGTGCGAACGGCTACCGCTGGTGGCTGCCACCACCGCGCTGATCCGTCCCTTCATCCGCGCGCAAGCGCCTCTCACGTACCACTCGCCTGGAGGTTTCGTCATGTCCCTCACCCTGCATTACCATCCGCTGTCCTCGTTCTGTCAGAAGGTGCTCATCGGTCTCTACGAAGCCGGAATCCACTTCGAGAAAAACATCGTCGACCTCGGGAACGAGCGAGAGCGCGCGGCGCTCCTCGACCTGTGGCCGATGGGAAAATTCCCCGTGCTGCGGGACGACGCCCGCGCGTGCACGGTGCCTGAAACGAGCATCATCCTCGAGTACCTGGACGAGCACTACTCGACGCGCGGCCGGCTCGTGCCGAAGGAGCCGGAGCGCGCGCGCGAGTGCAGGCTGCGCGATCGCTTCTTCGACTCCTACGTCAACGTGCCGATGGGGAAGATCGTGACTGACCGGCTACGACCCGACGGGCACCACGACGCATTCGGGGTCGAGCAGGCGCGTGCGCAGCTCGAGGCAGCGTACGGCGTCGCCGAAGCGTGGCTTCGCGATGGCGACTGGGCGCTCGGCGCCGACTTCTCGATGGCAGACTGCGCTGCTGCTCCCGCCCTCCTCTATGCGAAGGAGGTGCTCCCCTTCGGCGATTCTCGTCCGCGGCTCACGGCTTACTATCGCCGTCTCACGGAGCGTCCGTCGTTCGCCCGGGTGCTCGCGGAGGTGAAGCCGTACTGGTCGATGCTGCCCAGGAAACGCTCATGATGCTAGTTACGACGAGCCCGCGTGCTCGTCACCTTCCTCCATCGTGACCCGTCCTTCGTGGTCGTCGACAAGCCCTCGGGTGTCGTCGTCCATCGCGGCCTGGCGAACGACGCGGAGGATCTGATGCGAGCCGTGCGCGACGCGGTGGGCAGCTGGGTCCATCCCGTGCATCGGCTGGATCGCGGGACGAGCGGCGTGGTCGTGATGGCTCTCGACCCGGCGGCAGCGAGCACGCTGGGCAAGGCCTTCGCCGAGGGACGCGTCGAGAAGCGCTACCTCGCGCTGACGCGAGGGCACCCTCGAGACGAGGACATCGACCACGACATTCCGCGCAGCGAAGACGGACCGCGCGTCCCGGCCGTGACGCGGGTCCGGTGCCTCGGCGCGGCCGGGCGCTATGCCCTGGTCGAGGCCGTGCCGCTGACGGGGCGAATGCACCAGATCCGCCGGCACCTGAAGCACGTCTCCTGCCCCGTCATCGGAGACGTGAAATACGGCAAGGGCGAGCACAACCGGTACTTCCGGGAGCGGTACGGCCTTCACCGGCTCGCCTTGCATGCGGCGGAGCTCGCCTTCGACCATCCCGTCACCGGAGAGCGGCTCGGGTTCTCGGTGGCGCCGAGCGGCGCTCTCCGGGATTGCATCGTCGCGCTCGGGCTGTGGGAGAGTGCGGATGGGCCTCAGCGCAGGTAGACGCGGCTGTAGTCTATCTCGTAGGTGATGTTGAACCCCGACGCCGGCAAGGTGATGTTCACGTCGGCGATCTGCGTGTGACCCCAGCCGAAGTCGAACAGGAACGACATATCGATGTGCTCGCCGGACTGCGTGGCGCCGAGCGTCCAGTGGATGTTGCCTTTCTGGACGACATATCCGTCGAAGTAGACGACGTAGGTATCGTCCGCGCGATAGAGCCACGACCACGTGTGCCATTCGCGGAGATCGCGGCCGCCCGACGGCACGCCCGCCGCATTCAAGCCGCTCGGCCAGCTCGAGTAGTCGATCTGATCCGAGCCGCCCACGGAGTTCACGTGGAAGGCTGCAGGTGGGGGATAGATGTTCGGCGTTCCGAACGACTCGAGGACGTCCATCTCGGCGCCGCCATTCCACTTGTTGCCCGCGGTCCAGATGGCAAACCAGTAGGCCGCCGCCGCGACCGGCATGCGCGCGCGCGTCTCCCACAAGAGATCCTTCCCGAGGAGCGCGCCCCCGCTCGCGAGGGTCCACTTCGCCGTCATGCTCCCGTTGCCGGCGTTGTGCGCCGAGACGCTCACGTTCGCCTGAGACGCAAACAGCGGCCTGACGTACGCCTTCATCGTGTCCGCGGTGAACTCCCGATAGGGCCTCGCCGGATCTTCAACCGGTTGCCCGGAGATGGCAGTGGCCGCGTTCGGGGCGACGGTGATCGCTCCGTAGTTCGAGCCGTTCCCGATGGTGCCGAACTGGTCGTGGTACTGGAACTCGGAGCTCAGCGCCGAGATGTTCGGGATGGTGCCGTTCGAGCCGAAGTTCCAGTTTTTCACCAGGACGAACTTTGCTCCGCCGATCTTCGACGCCTCGGTTGGCGAAGGCCCCACGGCGGGTGCGTCGATACTTCCCGTGCCCACGCTCTCGTTTCCGTTCGAGCCGCCCGCTCCTGTCGCTCCACCTACGCTCGTCGCGCCTCCAGTGCCGCCGGTGCCGCCGGATCCTGCTCCGCCGGAGCTCGTCCCTCCGCCAGACCCCGTCGCTCCGCCAGAGCCTGAGGGGCCGACGAGGGTGAGGGAGAGCGGTACGCTCGCGCTGTGCATCGGAGCCTGTCCAGGCGCCGAATCCCATGCCCAGATCGTCCAGTTCACCGGTCCGGACGTGAGCTTGCTCACGTCGACCGTGAACGAGTACGAGCCATCCGCGGCTGGCGTGCCGCGCCCGAGAGGCGGGTTCTGATGCGTCGAGTCCCACGCTTCGACGTTCATAAAGCCGGTTGCCCATCCGCTGACGACGACGACCGCGCCCATGACGCTCGAGCCCGTCTTCGGGACGTCGACCGTCAACGTGTACTGCGCTGCAGGCGCACCGCCGGACGACGCGCCGCCATTGCCGGACGACGC
>CAYUAW010000094.1:0-15425 GCA_964442485.1 uncultured Polyangiaceae bacterium | reverse complement strand
ATCCACGCTGCAGCCCGAGAGCGTCGCTGGAGCGGTGGCCAGTCCCAGCGCAAGGAACCACCGGCACTGAACGGAGCGCTGACGTGAGAACAGCTGCATCCAGCGGTAGGCGCAGCGACGCCGGCTCAGGGCTCAACAAAAGCTCTGCGGCGAAGAGGTCATCCGCTCCCGGCCGGAGCCTCGCGGTTTCGAGGTAAGCTGTCGGCAGCGCGCAATCGCTCGAGCGGATCTCGGCGCGCCAAAGGAGAGCTCGCGGGTGTCAGTCTATGCAGTGGCGCAGCTCACGATATTCGACCGCGCGCGTTACCTTGCCTACGTCGGGCGTTTCCCGGCGGTGCTTGCGCGCTTCGGCGGCAAGCTGCTCGCGGCGGACGAGACGCCGGCCGTGCTCGAGGGGACCTGGGACCGACAGAAGTTCGTCCTCATCGAGTTTTCGAGCGAGGAAGGGCTCGCGGCCTGGTCGACTTCGGAGGCCTACCGCGAGATCGCCGTCGATCGTCGCTACGGGCACCTCCGCGCCCGCGACGAGTACGATGTCGGCCTGCGACTCATCGTCGGAAGCACACAGGGAGAGCGCGAATGAAGTTCCTTCGAACACCCGATGACCGCTTCGTCAATCTTCCCGGGTACGCCTTCGCCGCGCACTACGTGGACGTACCGAGTGGCGACGGAGGGACGCTGCGCATGCACTACCTCGACGAGGGACCGCGTGACGGCGCGATCGTCCTGCTGCTCCATGGCGAGCCGTCGTGGTCATACCTGTATCGCAAGATGATTCCTCCCCTCGTCGAGGCCCGTCTGCGCGCAGTCGCGCCGGATCTGCTCGGATTCGGGAAGTCGGACAAGCCCGCAGAACGCGAGGACTACACGTACGAGCGACATGTCGCGTGGGTCTGGTCCTGCATCGAGCAGCTCTCTCTCCGGGACATCACGCTCGTGTGTCAGGACTGGGGAAGCCTGATCGGGCTCAGGGTTCTAGCCGAGCATCCCGAGGTCTTCGGGAGGATCGTCGTCGGCAACGGAGGGCTGCCGACGGGTGACCAGAAGATGCCCGACGCATTCCTCGCGTGGCGCAAGCTATCGCAGGAGATTCCGGAGTTCCCCGTCGGTTCGATCGTGAACGGGGGCTGCGTGACGGAGCTTCCTCCGGAGGTCGTCGCCGCATACGACGCGCCCTTCCCCGATGAGACGTTCAAGGCGGGTGCTCGCCAGTTCCCGGCACTCGTCCCTGCATCACCGGACGATCCCGCGTCGGCCGCAAACCGCAGTGCCTGGGAGGTGCTCGCAAAGTGGCAGAAGCCGGTGCTCACGGCGTTCAGCGACAGGGACCCGATCACGAGCGGCGGCGAGGGGATATTGCAGCGTCGGATTCCGGGCGCGGCGGGTCAGTCGCACGTGACCATCCAGGGCGCCGGCCATTTCTTACAAGAGGACAAGGGCGAAGAACTCGCGAGCGTCGTCGTCGACTTCGTTCGTCGGGTACCTTGAAGAAAGAATCCCCCTTGTGTGACTTGGCGTGATCGCCGTCTTCCTCTACGCTTGGTGTGGGGCGCAGCAGGATGGTATTCAGCTCGGTCTTTTTTCTCTTCGTTTTCTTGCCTCTGGTGGTCGGCGGCTCGCTGGTCTTTCGGCGCCAGGGGAAGAACGCGTTCTTGCTGCTCGCCAGCCTGGTTTTCTACGTCTGGGGTGAGGTGACATGGGCACCGATCTTCCTCGTGTCCATCGTGCTCAACTATGGGTTCGGGGTCTGGCTCGGGCAGACTGCACGGCGGCGCCGGGTCCTCGAGCTCGCGATCGTCGTGAACCTGTGTGGCCTCGCGTGGTTCAAGTACGGCAACTTCGCCATAGTCAACCTGAACGGCGTTGCCGGCGTGCTGGGGCTAAAGCCGCTCGTCATAGCGCCGGTGCACTTGCCGATCGGCATCTCCTTCTACACGTTCCACGCCATCTCGTACCTCGTCGACGTGTATCGACGACGGGTGCAACCGCAACGAAATTTCGTCGACTTCGCGCTCTACATCTCGCTGTTTCCGCAGCTCGTCGCCGGTCCCATCGTTCGTTATCACGATCTCGCGGATCAGCTATCGACTCACTCGGCGAACGTCGACGAATTCGCCGGCGGAGTGCGGCGGTTCATCATCGGCCTCGGCAAGAAGGTGATCATCGCGAACACGCTGGCGTTGCAAGCGGACGCGATCTACGCGCTACAACCTTCCGATCTGACGGCCTCTCTCGCGTGGCTGGCCGCACTCTTCTACACGTTCCAGATCTACTTCGATTTCTCGGCCTACTCCGACATGGCGGTCGGACTCGGGCATCTGTTCGGCTTCCGCCTGCCCGAGAACTTCGACTACCCGTACGCCTCGACCTCCGTGACGGAGTTCTGGAGGCGCTGGCACATGTCGCTGTCGGCGTTCTTTCGCGACTACGTCTACGTTCCCCTGGGCGGCAACCGCCGGGGCCCGGCGACCACTTACCGGAACCTCCTCACGGTGTTCTTCCTGTGCGGCCTGTGGCATGGCGCCAGCTGGACGTTCGTCGTGTGGGGCCTCTACCACGGCGCGTTCCTCGTGCTCGAACGAGTGGCGCTGGGAAGAGTGCTCGCGCGTCTTCCCCGCCTTCTGCGGCACTCGTACCTGCTCGCCGTCGTCGTCATCGGGTGGGTTCTGTTCCGCGCAGAATCGCTCGGCGTGGCGATGCAGAGGCTCGGTGCCATGTTCGGTGCGGCGAAAGGCAGCGGCCTCGTCCAGCATCCAGCGTCGTTTCTTGGCTATGACACGATTCTCGCCTGCGTCGCAGCCGGCATCGGCGCGACGCCCTGGTGGCGCCGCCTGTCCGACGTTCGCCTTCGTCTCGAAGCAACGAAGACGCGCCCCGCCGTGCTCCTCGACGCGACGTTCGGAGTGCTCTCGTTCGCCGCCCTCGTCCTCGTGTTCGTCGCGAGCGTCGCCTTGCTCGCCAGCGGCGTCTACAACCCCTTCATCTACTTCCGCTTCTGAAGATGCCAGAACGCTCGAAGAGCCGCTCGAAGTACTGGCTGAACCTCGGTCTCGCCGTCGCGTTTGTGGCGTTCGTCTCCACGCCCATGCTGGTCGCCGCGCGTGCCGGATTCCCTTTCGATTCGAGCGCCGAGCGTCGGGTGCCCTATCCCCTGCCCGTCTGGTCGTGGGCCACGTTCTCGACATTTCCGGCCAGCTTCGAGGCCTGGGTGAACGACCACTTCGGCTTCAGGAACAAGCTCATCCGCCTGGTGAGCCGTGTACGCGTCGGGCTCGGCCTTTCGCCGAGTGCGGCGGTGATCGTCGGAAAGGGAGGCTTCCTCTTTTACACGGGAGACGCCTCCTTGGAGACGTTCCGCAGGACCGCGGAGCTCAGTGATGCCGCGCTCGCCCAGTGGCGCGACACCCTGGAGATTCGTCGCGCGTTCCTGCCGTCGCGCGGCATCAGGTATCTCGTCGTCTTCAACCCCGACAAGGAGACCATCTATCCGGAGCTCATGCCGGAAGCGTTGACCCGCCTGCCCGGGCCGAGCCCGCTCGACGAGTTGCTCGCCCTCTTGCAACAGAACCCCGAGCTCACTGTCGTCGACACCGCCGGAGCGGTTCGCGCCGCGAAGGACGCCGGACAGCGCGTCTTCGAGCGCACCGACACGCACTGGAACGGGTTCGGGCGCGCGGCGGCGGCGAATGCCGTTCTCCGTGTGGCTCATCAGTGGTTCCCAGCCCTGTGCGAGCTGCCGCTCTCCGAGCTCACCTTCACGCATACCTCGAAAGAGGGTGGAGATCTGTCCAACATGCTGGCTCTGCCCGCGGAGCTCCCCGAGACCGATCACGTCGACGTCTTCCCGGTAGCGCCCAGGGCTCACGAAGTCGGCGTGATGCCGCGGCCCGTCGGGCTGGACGAATTCCAGCAGCCGCAGGCGTACCGCGGCGAAGACGCCTCGATGCCGAGGGCCGTCGTCCTGGGAGACTCCTTCATGGGTCGTCGCGGACTCTCGCCCCTCCTGGCGGAGCGCTTCCAGAGGACGCTCTATATGTTCGGGCACGAACTCAGCGAGGAAATGCTGAACGAACAGCGTCCGGACATCGTGATCGAAGGGTGGGTGGAACGCGTCATCTTCACGTACCTCCCCCTGCTGCCGAGCCTGGCCGCGCCGGTCTTCGTCGCCGATCACGATCCTCCCGCACGGAGCGTCATCACGCTCGCTCTCGAGCACGTCGATACGCGCGATGTTCAATGGGAGTCCGGCACGTGGCGGGCCGTCGGCGCGGATCCGTTCATCTCAGTTCCAATGCCTCCCCTCGCAGCGTCACCCACGCAATCGATCGTCGTCGACCTGCAGCTGCAAAGCAACGGGGTGGAGGTGCTCGGTCCGCTCTCGGTGCAGCTCTTCTTCCGTCCGCGCGGCGGGCTCATGACGGAAGCAACCTCCGTCCGCTTCCCGCTGCTCGTGGACGAGCGCCCGCATCGCTATCGCGTGGCGCCGGCCCCGTCGGGGTGGTGGCGCGGAGACGTGGATACGTTGCGGCTGGACTTCCCGGACGCCGCCATCGGGGTCTCGTATCGTGTCTCGAAGATCACCATCGAGGACCAGACGGTCCCCGTCGCGGCTGCCGGGGTGCACCCGTGACGGTCGGCGGGTCGTTGCTGCTCGGCTCGCGTCGCGATCGTGCGCTCAATCCGCCGCGAACACGACGTCGAACGCCGGCCCCGAAGCTCCACCTGGCGATGCGCGGCGAGCCCCGGCAATCGCATCCATGGCCGCGACGATCTCCTCGAAGGTGGCGTCATTGCTCGCGTGCAGGACGGCACGGTCGCGCCGCGCGTCGCCCGGTGCGCGATGCACTCCGTTGCTCGCCCAGAGCTCGCTGATTCGACGCGAGAGCTTCGCGTAGTGCGGCGAGGCGTCAGCGGCGAGCTGCTCCCGCGCCATCTCTTCCTGTACGACGACGGTGCTCCCGTGCCGCCACGCGAGCACGAAGCGGCTCCGCGCGCGCATGTCGACGTGAAACTCCGCCGTGGGTGGCTCCGGAGCGTCCTTCGTCACGGCCGGTACGCCGGCGTTCGCGTCGATGCGGGCCATCTCCGACCAGACAGCCGTGACGAGAAGGAACGCGACGATACAGAGGAGAAAGTCGATGAACGGAACCAGCGGAAGCTCGTGGTTCAGGTCTCGACTGCCGCTGTTGCCACCGACATCGAGGATCGCCATGGCAAGAATGGAACCGTTTCGCAGCCGACCCTTGGGTCGCGGCGCTCGATTTCATCGTGCAGAGGGCGCGTGCCGAACGACGAAACGCGGTCTCGCTGGCACCGTGCGCACTGACGCTGCCGTCAGGTCGTGGGGAGCTCGGTGAGCCTGTCGTCGGTGCCGTCCGAGGCCGTCCGGAGGACTCCGGAGATGGCGCGGAGGTAAGCTCGGGGACCTCCGGGAGCGGGCTGGACGTAGTAGCTCATCCTTCCGGTGCTGATGTCCCGGATGACGTCCTTCGCACGCCTGGGGGACCAGCTCTGCCCGGCGTTGCAGAGCGCGATGATGTTGCCGTCACGGTCGCGTTTTGCTGTCTTCACCTTGCGGTCCATGTTTTCTTCGTCCTGTCTGGTTGTTGGTCAGTCAACCGGAGACGCGGCGCGCCCACCCAGCGGCGCGTAGCGCGCACGTCGTTCCAGATCGCTCAGCTTCGTTCGGCTGACACAGAGGTGCTTGAGCGCTTCCGCGCCGGCAATCGTCAAGACCGTCTTCGACGAACGCGGCTGCCGCGTCACTTCGAGGACGCTGCGCAGCGCGTGCTCCGCGTCGGAGACGTCCCCGCGTGCTCGTTCGATACTCTCGCTCATGACGGCTCGCGTGGCGCCCTGGCGCTCGGTGAATGGAACATGAATGCGACTCCCTGGCGTCCGCCGAGAACCCGCGATTTCCGCCGGTGGGCCACATACGCGTGGCACCCGCCTCGATTCGCTGTCGTCCTTCTAGCACGCCGCTCGTTGCGGGGCCGCGTCTCCCGGCACGATTTCCCCCCGCGGCGGCGATTCGCACGCGCGATCCCGACGCGCGCGGCATCCATGACACGAAGCTGACACAACACATTTGCTTCGTCGAAGTGGGTGTCGTGCACGTGCGCCGGCAGCCCCTCGCTGGCACCGCCCCTTGCAATTCGCCTGGCAAGGGCTATGGTGCGAACCGCCCGTGACGTCGCCCGTCGCGTCGTTCTCCGCTTCTGGAGCGCCCGCGACTGTCTCGAAAGATTGGGTGACTCACGTGTCCCATATCGAAGCGCACGAGCCCCTATTCGGGGGCCCGGACGAGTCGAAATATCGCTCCACTGACCCTCCGGGCTTGATCCAGTGTCGCGTTAGTTCCCAAGAATCCGAAGCCTGGAAAGTCAGTAATGAGCAATCGTATCTATGTAGGCAACCTCTCGTACAACACCGCGAAGGCGGATCTCGAAGCCGCTTTCGCCGCCGTCGGCGAGGTTCAGGAAGTTGCGATCCCCACGGATCGCGAGACGGGACAGCCGCGCGGCTTTGCCTTCGTCACCATGGGCAGCGCTTCTGCCGCGAATGAGGCCATCGCGCAGCTGAACGGCTCGATGCTCGACGGTCGCGCACTCCGCGTGAACGAGGCGCAGGAGCGCCAGGGTGGCGGCGGCGGTGGTGGTGGTGGTGGTGGCCGCTCTGGCGGCGGCGGTGGTGGACGCCGGTACTGAGCTAACACCCGAGCGACGGGCGAGTCGTCGAGCCGCTTGTTGGCTCAGCGCACTCGCCCGAACTCATTTTGTGTCCCGATGGACGGCGCGGACACCTCCGCGGCTGGGTCTGGTGTGCCGAGTCCGTGACGTGCCCGCTACAGCGGGCAACGTGCAACGCGCTTGGCCTGCGCTGTCGACCCCTGTGCGGTCTCCAGCGCATTCGTCTGATCCACGAGCGCATCGCAATCCATGGCCTGCGGGTAAGAGGCCGAGAAGCAGTCGCAGTCGTCGGGACCATCGGCGATGCAGCAGGGCTCCTCGGCGCAGGCGGGCGTTGCGCCCGACGTGTCGACCGGGACGGCGAAGCGACTGCACGTGCAGATCGCGATGTCGGGCGCGGCGTCCGGCTGCTGCTCGTCGGTCGTAGTGCAACGCCACGTCTCGAGTGAGCCCCCTTCCGGCGCGGCGGCACTACCCGGCGTGCTCGGGCTCGACGCATCGCCGGCGTCGGCGCTACCTGCGTGAGGCGCACTGTCGCTGCTGCAACCTACCGAGACGACGAGAACCGCGACGAGCGCGATTCGATCAGCGAGCGCCATTTCGGCGAGACGATACGCGTCGCCCCGTCCTTCGTCGAGCGCGAGTGGCGAGAGGTCTTCGGCGCGGCTAGATTGACGTGGGATTCGAGGGCTTCCGCGATCGCAACGGCGGCGCCTCCCCCATTTCTTGAGCCGCCCGGGAGGCAATGCGCGACTAAACCGGTCGATGCTCCACGCCGGATTTTCGGAGCCTGAACGCGCGACGGTGCGCACTTCCGGCCCGATGGAGAGTCCTTCCCTCCGCGCCTTCGCGGCTGCCTTCACCGTTCTTCTCGTTGCTGGCTGCAGTGCATCGGGAGCAGACGGAGCGGCGTCCCAGTCGGCGGGCGGCGCCGGCGCCGCCGCAGGAGCTTCGAACCGCGGGACCAGCAGCGGAGGCGCGACGGGGGCAGGCGGCGGCGCGGGCGCCACCTCCAACGCGACGGGGGGCACGCCTAGTACCGCCGGAGGCGTCGGCGGCGGGCCCGGTGCCGGCAGTGCATCGAACCTCGGCGGGAGCACGACCACAGCCGGCCGCTCGCCGAGCTCCGGCTCGGGCGGGGTCAGCGCAGCAGGTGCGGGCGGCGTCGCTGTGGGAGCTCCCGGCGCAGGGGGCTCCATCGCCGGCGGCGCCATGAATGGGTCCGGCGGCGGACCATCGGGCAACGACGTGGCTCCGAAGGCGGGCTACCTGCACACGAGCGGCAGCAAGATCGTCGACTGGCAAGGCAATGAAGTGCGGCTGACCGGGCTGAGCTGGTTCGGGATGGAGACTTCGAACTACTCGCCACACGGCCTGTGGACGCGATCGCTGGGCGCCTACCTCGATCAGATCAAGCAGCTCGGATACAACTCGATCCGGGTTCCGTTCTGCTCGCAGATGTTCGACGCGGGGAGCATGCCGAACAGCATCGATCAGAACTCGAATCCGGATCTGATCGGGCTATCGCCGCTCCAGCTGCTCGACAAGCTCGTGGCGGGTGCGAAGGCGCGAGGGCTCAAGATCATCCTCGACCGGCATCGCCCAGACTCGGGAGGGCAATCGGCGCTGTGGTACACGAACCAGTACTCCGAGGCGCGGTGGATCGCCGACTGGAAGATGCTCGCGACGCACTTCCTCGGAGAGACCACGGTCGTCGGCTGCGATCTACACAACGAGCCGCACGACACGGCCTCGTGGGGCGACGGTAGCATGACCACGGACTGGCGTGCCGCCGCAGAGCGCGCAGGCAACGCCATTCTCGCGATCAACCCGCAGCTCCTCATCATCGTGGAAGGTGTGCAGAACGTCGCCGGCACCTCCTACTGGTGGGGCGGAAACCTCCGTGGTGCCGCCACCGCTCCCGTCGAGCTGACGGTGAAGAACCGCGTCGTGTATTCGCCTCACGATTATCCCTCGAGCGTGTCCGACCAGAAGTGGTTTCACGACGCGAGCTATCCGAGCAATCTCGCAGGCGTGTGGCACGACGCCTGGGGCTATCTGGTCGACACGAATGCCGCGCCGGTCTGGGTCGGCGAGTTCGGCACCACCCTGGCCACGGACTCCGACGCCAAGTGGCTGAACGCGATGGCCAGCTACATCGGGTCGAAACAGCTGAGCTTCGCTTACTGGTGTTGGAACCCGGATTCGGGCGACACCGGCGGGATCCTCCAGGACGACTGGAAGACGGTGAATCAGAACAAGCAGAGCGTGCTGCAGCCGTTGTTCGCTCCTCTGATCCCCTGAACCGGCCGCCTTCTCGGCCCGATTCCGTCGAAGGGCGGGCCCGATCCGTACATACTGCGCGCCACCTCGATGCTGGCTCCGGGTCTTCGACGGCATCTCGCGGCGGTGGCGGTCGCGACGACTCTCCCGGGCTGGGCCGTGCTGCGACCTGCGCTCGCGGCGCGCGCGGCGGACTATGCACAGTTCAGCGACCAGGCCGTGCTCGAGATGCAGGTGCTGCACGCGACGCGCGCGATTCACCTGCTCGGTCCGTACTCGCGATACCACTTCAACCACCCCGGGCCGCTGTTCTTCTACCTGATGGCGCCGCTGTACGCGCTGTCCGGGCACGCTTCACGAAGCGTGTGGCTTTCGGTGTGGCTTCTGCAGATGGCGAGCCAAGCCGGCGTCGTGATGGTGGTGGGACGCATCGCAGGGCGCATCGAGACAGTGCTCGTGGCACTCTTGCTCGCGTGGCAGACGCTGTGCATCGGTCCGGAGAACCTTTGCGATCCCTGGGGGCCCTACGTCGTCGTGCTTCCGTTCGAGCTCCTTGCGTTCGTCTCGGTCGCGCTGGCCGTCGGAAGCGCCCGGCTCTTGCCACTCGCGGTATTCCTGGGATCGTTCGTCGTCCAGACCGACATCGCGACCTTTCCTGCCGCCTCGGCCCTGCTCGCGACTGGCGTCGCTTGTGGCGTGGGGCGTGAATGGTTCGACAGATCCGGAGCCATGGCCGCGCCAAAGACGTGGAGACGAGCCTGGCTCTCCGCCGGCTTCGTCGCGCTGGCCGTCGCAGGGGCGCTGTGGTGGCCCGCCGTCGTGGAAGAGCTCGGGGGCAAACCAGGCAATCTCACGAAGCTCCGCGGCTTCGCAGACGATCAAGGGCGCAGCGACCTCGGCGCGGCCGTCTCTGCAATGGCCGAACACGTGACGGCGGTGCTCGGCCTCGACCCCGGTTACCGCCTCCACGCCTCCGAATCCGCCGTGCACGCGGCCTCACGCACGGCAATGGTGGCGGCGTCCGCGCTCTTCGCGCTCGTCCCCCTCGCCGGCCTCGCTGCGTGGCGCAAGGGTCGCGCGTTCTCGGCGAGCGGTGCACTGGTCGTCTCCGGGGGCGTCGCAGGCCTGTTGCTGTCTGGCACCCGCGCCACGGGTCCCCTGATGAGCTACCTGTTCATGTGGACCGCGGGCATCGGGACGCTCGCCGCGGCCGTCGTTCTCGCCGAGGTGCTCCACCGCGCGGCCGATGGGGTACTTCCCTTCATGGCACTGGGCTTCCGCGAGCGTCTCGACAACGGCGTCCTGGTCGGCGTGTTCGCCGCCGCGACGGTTGCCGCGTTTCATTCGCGTTCGGAGATCCTTCCGACGCCGTACTTCTACGGTCGCCCCCGGAGCGAGGTGCGCGGGTTGAGCGACGCCGTGGAGCACTACCTGCACGACGAGCGGCTCTCCAACCCCGTCGCGCGCGTCGGCACCGAACCCGCCTGGGGGATGATGGCAGGGGTGCTTCTCGAGCTCTACAAGGACGGCGTTCCCTTCTCGGTCGAGGAAGCCTGGCAGTTCATGTTCGGTGCGCACTTTCGCCCGCGCCGTCCGGCGGACGTCTTCCTGGTGTTCGGGGACGCACGCTACGAGGAGCTCGCGCGCGACGTGCCCGGCTGCGCGTTGCTCGCGCAGAGCAGCGACACTTACGTCTTCGGGAGCCCGGTCGCTGACGCCGCGTCGCAGGATGCGTTCGACGATCCGTGCCCCTGACGGCAACCTTCAAGTACATCCCGGCGTACCATCCGCGCTCCGTCGGTGCCGTCAGCGGCATCCTCGGCGGGCGCTGCTCGTGCACGCGCGGCTCCACGCCACGAGGGTCGAGAGACGGAGCTCGAGTGTAGTGCGGGGACGCGCGTTCGAACGCGCGTGAGTGAAACTGCGAGCCGTGCGTCGATTCGAACAAATGACCAGAGCGACGCTCATCGCTTGACGGACTCTCGCACGTGAGGCGAGACTCGGGGGACATTCGGCTTTCTGTCGATGGAAGGGGATCCCCGCACGTGGCTGGCAGCATTCCTGTCGTTGCTGATCCTGGTGTTCATGGCGCTCGCGTCACCGGCTCGCGGGTCGTTGAAATGCGGAACGCCATGAGAAAACCGCGGGCGCGCGCAGGGCGGATCCAGCCGAAAATGGCCCTCGGCGTGGTCTGCGTGTGGCTCGGTGTGGCCCCTCTGGCGCACGCGCAGTCCGCGTCCGACAGCGCGGCCGCGCAGGGCCTCTTCGACGAGGCGAAGGCCCTGATGACCGCAGGTCGCGCCGCCGAGGCTTGTCCGAAGCTCGAGGAAAGCCAGCGGCTCGATCCGGGGAGCGGCACGCTCGCGAACCTGGCGAAGTGTTACGAGCTGACGGGTCGTATCGCCTCCTCATGGAGCACTTACCTGGAGGCTGCTGTCGCCGCGAAGAAGGCCGGCAACGTCGACCGTGAGAATGGCGCGAGAGCCCTCGCAGCAGGCCTCGCGGGCCGTGTGTCGAAGCTGCTCGTGAGCGTCCCGATGGAGGCGCGCGTGGCCGGCCTGGAGGTCAGTCGCGACGGTTCTGCCGTCGGCCAGCCGCAATGGGGGCTGGCCATCCCGCTGGATGCAGGCGAGCACGCCGTGGTTGCCCGGGCGCCGGGGTATCGAGAGTGGAAGACGGTCGCGATCGTGAAGGGAGAGGGAACGACGACGCAGATCGACGTGCCGAAGCTCGAGCCGGAAGAGAAAGCCGCCGCGGATGCCCCCCACTCGTCGTCCAAGGGCCTCGGCACTCAGCGGATCGTCGCGCTGTCCGCCGGCGGGCTGGGCCTCGTCGGCGTCACCATCGGGACGATCTTCGGCGTGAAGGCGATGTCCTCGCACAGCGACGCCGAGAAGGACTGCAGCGGCAGCAGCTGCAGGACGCCGCAGGGCGTGCAGGCGGGGAACGACGCGCGCTCGGCCGGGAACATCGCGACGATCGGAATGATCGTCGGGGCGGTCGGGCTGGCAGGCGGCGTGACGTTGTGGTTCACCGCACCGAAGGCGAAGCCTTCAGCTGAGCTCGCCGTCGGTCCGGGCAGCGTCGACTTCAAGGCGGCCTGGTGATGCAGCTCCGCGTGCTTCTTCGCTGGGTCCTCGCGTGCAGCGCGCTCGCCGCGTGCAACGGCATCCTCGGAATCGAGAGCAACTACCACCTCGCCACGACGGACGCGGGCGGGGGCGGGTGCCTGCTGAACACGAGCTGCCCATCGGGTGACATCTGCATCTTCCAGACGTGTAGCCCGCCCTGCGCGGGCGACATCGATTGCCAGCCTGCGTACCGCTGTCTGAAGACCAGGACGGGCACCGCGTGCGTGGCGTCCTCGCAGGCCACCTGTGCGGATGGCAAGTGCCCCGACGGTTCCACGTGCGTCAATGGGACTTGTCGGAACCTGTGCGGCGGCACCGACGGCGGGACGTGCGCGGGGCAGCAGGTGTGTTCCTCGGAGAAGGTCTGCGTCGGCATCTACGTGGGTCACGACCCGGGCGCGCACCCCGACGCCGGCGCGGGCGGTTCGTCGGGCCTGCCCGGTGCTGGCGGCGCGACGAGCGGCGGCGGGAGGAATGTCGATGCGAGCGTAAACGGCGAATCCGGGGGCGCTTCCGGCGAAGGGAACGGCGGGGCCATCGGCGCGGGCGGCAGCGAAACGGACGGCGGTACGTCGGACGGCAGCGCGGTGCATACCGCGGGAGACCCCTGCACGGAGAGCGGTGCCCTCGCGTGCGGGAGCCACGCCGGCAAGCAGAAGCTCGTCTGCTCCGGCGGCCGATGGAAGGCGAACGGCCTGTGTGTCGGCAGCACGAACTGCGACACGACCCCCGGCGGGAACGCCGGCTCCTGTCAGGCCATCGCCCCTTCCTGCGCGAGCAAGGCAGCGGGCGACGCTTTCTGTCAGGGGGCGGAACGTCTCGAGTGCGGCGTCGACCTGGTCACGACGACTCGCGTGGAGACGTGCCCGTTCGTGTGCGCCGACGGCGCGTGCTCCGGCGATTGCACCCCGACGACGCGGAAGTGCGACGGCTTCACACCCGAGACGTGCGACTCGACGGGCACGTGGGTGAGCGCCGCCGCCTGCGCGAAGCTGTGCAGCGGCGGCGCGTGCTCCGGCACGTGCACCCCGGGCGACAAGCAATGCAACGGCGCCGTCGTCCAGACCTGTGACTCCAACGCGGCGTGGCAGGATGGGGCGCCTTGCACGAGCCAGGCGTGCGTCTCGGGCTCGTGCTCGGGCGTCTGCACGCCCGGTACCACGCAGTGCTCGGGCAACGGCGTGCAGACGTGCTCGACGAGCGGCCAGTGGAGCGCTGCCGCCGCGTGCACGAATCAGGCTTGTGTCTCCGGCGCGTGCACGGGCCTGTGCGTCCCCGGGTCGACGCAGTGCTCGGGCGACGGCGTGCAGACGTGCTCGACGAGCGGCCAGTGGAGCGCTGCCGCCGCGTGCACGAATCAGGTGTGCGCCGGCGGCGCCTGCTCCGGCGCCTGTGCCACCGGCACGAAGCGCTGTGTCGGCCTCGTGCCTCAGCAGTGCGACGATACCGGAGCGTGGGTCAACCAGCCAGCGTGTGCGAGCGTCTGCAGTGGCGGCGCGTGCTCCGGTTCCTGCACGCCTGGGGCGAAGCAGTGCAACGGGCTCGTGCCGCAGACCTGCGACAACACCGGAACGTGGAAGGACGGCACTGCTTGCGCCGCGCAGGCGTGCGTCGGGGGCGCCTGCCAGGGCGTGTGCGCGCCCGGAGCGACCACCTGCGCCAGCAACGGCGTGGAGACGTGCGACGCGAGCGGCGCGTGGGGCACGCCGGTCACCTGCGTGGCCTCCGCGTGTGTGCAGGGCGCTTGCACTGGTCTGTGTACACCGGGCGCGACGCAGTGTTCGGGCAACGGCGTGCAGACCTGCAGCGCGAGCGGCCAGTGGGGGACGGCCTCCGCCTGCGTCAACAAGACGTGTGTCAGCGGCGCCTGCGCGGGCACCTGCGCCCCGGGCCAGAAGCAATGCTCGAATCTGACGCCGCAGTCGTGCGGTCCGAACGGCAACTGGGTGGACGGCACTACCTGCACCAGCGTGTGCAGCGGCGGTGCGTGCTCGGGCACGTGCGTACCGACGGCAAAGCAGTGCGTCGGGCAAACGCCGCAGTTGTGTGACGGGACCGGAACCTGGCAGAACGTCACTGCGTGCACGAACCAGGCGTGCGTCGGCGGCGTCTGCACCGGAGTGTGCGTTCCAGGGGCCAAGCAATGCTCGGGCAACGGCGTGCAGACGTGCGACTCGAGCGGCACCTGGGGCCCGCCGGCCGCGTGCGTGGCGTCGGCCTGCGTCGGCGGCGCCTGCACGGGGGTGTGCGTTCCGAAGACGACGCAGTGCTCGGGCAACGGCGTGCAGACGTGCAGCACTGGCGGTGCGTGGGGCACGGCGGCTCCTTGCACGAACCAGGCATGCGTCAACGGCGCTTGCCAGGGCGTCTGCACGCCAACTTCGGTCCAGTGCCTCGACGCGAACACGCCGCAGCGCTGCAGCAGCGCCGGCGCGTGGGTGAGCCAGACCGACTGCACGGGCGGCGCTCCGGTGTGTCTCTCCGGCGGCTGCGTACAGTGCTCGCCGAACGCGACTCCGACCCAGTGTGCTTCGGCGTGCTCGAAGACGCCGCAGTACTGCAGCCCGGCGGGTGCGTGGACGGACTACTCGCCCGCGTGCACGGGGGCGAACGAGTGCTCGGCCGGCTCCTGCATCGTCGCGCCGGACGAGGACGTGGGACAGAACACCGTGTTCGGGAGCTCGGCGAATGGAGTCCAGGACGCGCTCCTCGCACAACAGATCCAGGTCACTTGCCGGTCTTACCTGCTCCGGCTGGGGCAGCTCTTCGGGACGGCATCCGGGAGCGCGCGCTTCGCCCTCTACACGGACGCCGGCGGCGTCCCAGGCACGCCGGTCGCGGCCACCAACGCCGGCACCGTCGCCACCACCACGGAGATCTCGGCGTCGCCCACGTATCTGGCGGATCCTGGCACGTACTGGGTCGTCTCGAACGTGAGCTCGCCCACGGCAGGGATGACGTTCACGAGCTCGGGCACCGCGCGCTACGCAAGCTTCGCGTTCTCGAACTCCACGTTCCCGCCGAACCCTTTCCCGAGCTCGAGCTCCATCGCGAACACCTACAACCTCTACGCGGTCGTCCGGCGCAATCCGCCGTAGAGCCACCAGACTCCGCACGTCGTCACGCGCGCCAGCGGGCCTTCCGATCCGTCTATCTACATACGCGAGAGGGACACGAATGAGCTTCAATCGACCAACGACATTGTCTTCCCAGGCCGGGGCCATCAGTAGATTCCCATCGACGCCGACGTCGTCCCCGACGCATCAAATGCGGAACGACGCGAGCGGAGCGAGCGCGCCGAAGGCGGCGGGGGGAGCAGTTC
>CAYUAW010000093.1:18496-20575 GCA_964442485.1 uncultured Polyangiaceae bacterium | reverse complement strand
TCCCTGTTCGAATGGGCAGCGAGAGCGGGGGCTGCAGCGGTGAACGCGCCGAAGGCGGGCCGCGACGCGCTCGGCGAGTTCGGTGCGCGCATGGGGCTCGCGTTCCAGCTCGTCGACGACGCCCTCGACTACTCCGGGGACGCCCGCACCGCGGGCAAGGCTCTCCTCGCGGATCTCACCGAAGGCAAGCTCACCTTGCCGCTCATTCGCACCCTCGCGGAGCGCCCCTCGCTCCACGCGGACGTGCGTTCCAGCCGCGATGGCGACATGGAAGCGGCCTTCCGCGTGGCGGACGCGGTTCGTGACTCCGGCGCCTGTGCCGCGGTGCGTGCTCTGGCGCGCGAGGAATCGTCCCGTGCGCTCGAACCGCTCGAGACCCTGCCCGAGAGCCCGGCAAGAAATCTCCTCGGCGCTATCGCTCGCGAGCTTGCGGCGCGCGCGTCGTGAGCGCCTTCTAGCGCCCGGAGCGGAGGTGCGCGGTGAGGGCGGCGGCCGTGCGCTCGACGCTGGCGCCCGTCCATTCCGCGATGCGCGGCTCGAACCAGCGCGCCGCGGGCCCGCGGAACGGCGAGAAGACGCCCCTGATCTCCTCCGGAACGATCACGACCTGGCCGAGCACACTGAGGACGGTGTGTCCGTCACCGCTCGGCGCGAAGACGTCGCGCGCCGAGCAACGTACCGCCCCTCCGAGCAGAGCGGACTCCGACCACCAATCTACAGACAATGTTTCAGCGTCCCACGTCGCGTGGTCGGTCCACTCGAACACGCCGCGGCCGATCAACGCACGGAGTGGCGACGGGACGTGCGCGCCGGTGCGCCACTCGACGACGGTGTCCACCTTCGTGTCCCGCTCGGTCCGCGAGACCACCTCGATGCTCCGGACCCCGCGAAGATGTGCGCTCAGGGACGCGATGTCGTCGCGGCAGGCCGTGAAGACGGCGCGCGGCGAGAAGGGGATCGTCGCCTGGCTACGGAGCTCCATGCCGCGGACCGCTTCGACGCTCAGGCCGGCGCGCGGACGTGCGCCTCGCGTCGGGAGTCGAGGCCGAACAGATCGCTCCCGAAGAGCAGGAAGGCACCGGCGAGCACGAAGGCGACGCTCATCCAGGTCGTCGCGACGAGGAGGAGCAGGGAAGCGATGAACCCGCTCGACAGCAGCATGTCCGTCTTCAGCAAGCGGTTCGAGTGCGCGCTCGCGTCGGCGCGTATCAGCTGCACGGCGTTCCACGTCACCGGCACGAGCCAGAGCAAGGCCAGAAGCACGCGGGGCTTCTCGAATCCGAGGGCAACGAGGCCCGAAAGCGCGGTGTACGCTGCAATCGTCACGGCAGTCGAGACCAGCGCAGCGCTGCGTCGCGTCCCGAACACCGTCGCAGACGTGCGCACCCCGGCGGCCCTGTCTCCCTCGAAGTCGGGCACGTTCTTGAAGGTGCCCTTCGCCATGAACCACAGGGTCAGGAAGAACCACATCCCGAGATAGCGGTAGCTCTCGAGCGCTGCCTCCGCGGGAGGAGCATGGCCGAGCCACGGCGAGGACAGCGAGCGGAGCAACGTCGACAGCATGTCGCCCGGCGCCGTCGTCCAGCCGAACAGGAACGGGAACACCACTGCCTGCGCGAACACCCAGAGGCCGAGCAGGGGCCGGCCCTTGCTGCGAACCGGAGGCGCCGAGTACTGGTGCAAGCCGGCAACCGCCAGGGCCATGAACACCGCGAAGTGCGCGCCGAGCAGGACGCCGCCGAGGAGCATCGCGGCTCCGAGCCAACGGCACACCCTGAGAAGGGCGTCGTAGCCCACCTTCGACACCAGGAAGACCCTGCCCGGCAGGTTGTGGCTGTCCTCCTGCAGATCCGTGGCGGTATTGTGCAGGTTCGCGGAGAACCCGATCGCCAGCGAGAGCGCCGCGCCGAGGACCACGCGGAAGGAAGGGGCGGCGCCGGTGTAGGAGTAGCCGAGCGCATACGCCAGGAGCCCGGGTACGCAGGTGCGCGGCCGGCCGAGCGTCGCGAGCAGTCGGATACGTTCGACCATGTGAGTAGTCACATTGCCGCCGCGCCGCACCGAATCCGCCATCTCGTC
>CAYUAW010000093.1:0-18396 GCA_964442485.1 uncultured Polyangiaceae bacterium | reverse complement strand
CCCATGGCGAGGCCCTTCGAGATCTGGTGCAATGTCCGCGGAAGCTCGGCGGGCTTCAGGATCATGCGGATGAAGCCGAGCCCGACCAGCGCGATGCTGAACGGCCTGTGCGTCTGCGCGGCGTGGAAGGCCTGCATGCCGAGCTCGCCGGGGAACTCGGTCATGTCGAAGCCGGTGAGCACGTGCACGATGTCGTGGGTCTGCCGCACGCGAAAGCGGAGATACTGTTCGTCGGTCTCGAACTTCAGCGCGCCGCTGCCGTAGTAGTCCTTGTGGAACTCCGGGTCGTAGCCGTGCTTCATCACCGCCACGGCGAACTCGTGGCCGAGGGAGCCAGGCGGATGAGCGAGGAGCACCTTCGGATCGTACGAAGAGCCGACATAGCGCTCGCGGCATAGCTCGGCGACGCGGGGGTCGCGGAGCATGAAGTCGACGGCGTCCCGGTTCGCGCGAAAGCGGACCAGCGCCTCCGAGAGGGCCGTGAACGTCTCTCGCGACTCTGGATGGCGCAGGAAGTGGTAGAAGCCGCGCGCGCAGAGCCAGGCCTGATGCGCCAGGTCCCTCACACGGAGCCGCGCGGGTGGGGCCTTCGCCTGGACCAGGTGGTCGCGAGGGCGGACGTCGCCGGCGGACGTCACGAGGAGTACTCCTTCGCGGAGGGCTTCTCGCCGAGGTGTAGCCGCGCGATGCCGCCAGCGAGGCTTTGCCGGCGATAGTGCTCGAAGCCCGCGCCTGCGAGCAGCCGCTCTATCGCGTCGGGGCCCCGGTACTTTGCGATCTCGTCCTCCAGGTGCCCGTACCCGTCGAGGGAGAAATGCCGGAGCAACCGGAAGACGCGCAGGTAGACGCGGTAAAGTGCACCGAGCAACGGTGAGTCGGGCTGGCCGAGCTCGAGCAGTGCGAGCTGGCCGCCGGGGCGCAGGACGCGCCACATCTCGCGCGCGCAACGCTCGCGATCGGGCATGTCGTCGATCGCGAAGGCGATGGTGATGGCGTCGAAGCTCTGTTTTTCGAAGGGCAGCTCGGTCGCGTCACAGCGGACGATGTCGATGGACGCGCTCCCCTTCGTCGTGCGCTTCCTCGCCACCGCCAGCATTCGCTCGTTCACGTCGCAGCCCGTGACCGAGACGTTGCCGCCGCCTGCGCGGTGTATCTCCGCCGCGAGCGCCCCCGTGCCGGTCGCGACATCGAGTACGCGTGCGCCCGGCGAGAGGTTGAGCGACGCCGCCGTCTGCCGTCGCCAGCGGCGGTCGAGCCCGAGGCTCAGGATGGAGTTCACGGCGTCGTAATAGGGCGCGACGCGATCGAACATCGCCTGAGGCGTCCGGGGTCTGTCCGTTCCACTCTGCCGCACGTGCATTCGCCACCGAGCGCCGATTCAACGGCGCATGTCGGTGGTAACGGAAGCGTCGATTTTCAGGCGCCGCGACAGCAGTTCGAGCCCACGGGGTAGCCGTGGAATCAGTCGGGGCGAGAATTCTCGAGTGGCGTCACCATCACGTGGTCAAATTTTTCGTCGAGGCTGCACGCCGCTGCGTCCGGCGCCTCTTGCGGCGGCCGCCTCGCACGAACCGATTCCCTCCTGCGGAGCGATAACCGAGCGCGTGGAGCACGGCGGGCAGCTCCAGCGGGGTGCACGCCAGGCTCTCCACGACGGCGACGTCCGGGACGAACGGGCCCTCGCTCCGGCGGGCGTCCTCGCGCAGCATCGCGGAGACGCGCTCCACCACGTCGGCGCGCACGGCGCGCGGGCCCAGCGCAGGGTACCCGATCGCCGCGCACGCTTCGTGCCCCGTCCCGGGCCGCATGACGAAGGATTCTCCGCGCGGCACCTCGGGCCCGGAGCCATGAAATGCGCGCCAGAGCGCGACGCGGCTCTCGACCGCGTCGCGCGAAAGCAGCGACGGCAAGTACGACACCGCGTGGCCCAGGCTGACGCCGGTGCGATGGAGCAAGCGACGATCCTGTCTCGTGAGAGCGCCGACCAGCGCCCGCGCCGAGGAGCTCGCGACGGTCCCCAGGCTGCGCTCGAGCTGATAGACCAGGCCGCGCGCGACCGGGGAGAGCGCGGCGAGCGATTCGTGGCGCAGCGGCGCGAGCATCTCCGCGACGAGGTCGCGCGCCCACGCTACCAGGCGCCGCTGGACCCGCGACCGAGCCCCGGAGCCGAGATCGGCCAGCGTGATGGTCACTTCCGGAAAGAGCCAGTCCTGGCCACGCGTCAGGCGACCGAGCGGCGTTTCTCCGTCGTAGATCCTGCCTCCGCCGTCCACCCGGAAACGGGCGTGCGTTGCCTCCACGAGCGCCTCGAGCCAGACCGCATCTCCGTCGCCGGCACCGCCCGGCCCCTCGAGGGCGCGCGGGGAGAGCGCGTCGCGCATCGCCCGGAGCTTGGCGAAGGGGCTCCCGGACGCGCGTGCCTCCTCTTCCACGCGGGCGGTCGCGGCGCGTGCTCGCGCGCCTCTCCCGCCGGCGCGGCTCCCGTCGACGAATCGAGTCACGAGCTGACGGTGGAGCGCGTCGCTCAGGGCGTCCTCGATGGCCTTCGTGCGTTCCTGCCAGTGCTCGGCGTGCTCGACCCAGCCGCTCTGATGCGCGATGTACGTGAAGGTCCGGATCGCCGCCATCCGCATCAGCAGCGTGTCGACGTCGCCTTCGAGCTTCGAGATCCGGTTCACGCGAGGAGCGAGCCAGTCCTCTCCGAGCCGGCCGGTAGGTCCCGTCAGCTCGCGAAAGACCTCCGACTGGAGGTGCAGATGGTCGTCGAGGAGCAAGCCCCTGAAATCCGGGATCCGGCACACGCTCCAGAGGAGCTCCACGCGCTCCATGCCCGTGGCGCGCTCGCGCACGGCAGGCTGCCGGGCAAGCCCGGCGAGCGCCGCCTGATCTTCGGCCCGATCCATCAGCTTCAGGGACTCGAGCGGCGGCCGCTGCCGGAGCGACTCGACGAGCGATTCGACGCTCGACCAGTCGAGGTCGTTGCTCCGCCACCACGCAGAGGTCTGCGGCGCGAAGCGATGGGTTTCGATGGCGCGCGCCGTTGGTTCCGGCAAAGGTTCGAGAGGCCCGACCGTCCCGAAGGTGCCGTTCGTCAGGTACCGCCCGGCGCGGCCCGCGATCTGCGCGAGCTCGGCTGGCTCGAGCGGCCGCGTTTCCCTTCCGTCGAACTTCCGCAGGTCGGCGAAGGCCACGTGCAGCACGGAGAGATTCAGGCCCATGCCGATCGCGTCGGTGGCGACGACGTAGTCGACCTCGCCGGCCTGATAGAGCGCGACCTGAGCGTTGCGAGCGCGAGGGCTGAGCGCGCCGAGAACCACGGCTGCGCCTCCCTTCTGCGCACGCAGCCGCGCCGCGAGCTCATAGACGCGCGCCGCGGAGAAAGCGACGACGGCGCTGCGTGGTGGCAGCGACTGGAGCGACGCGCGTCCGGCGACGGTCAGCTTCGACAGGCGCGGATGGCCGAAGAACCGCGCCTCCGGGAGGAGTCGACGGATCAGCGTTCGCGCTGTCTCGGCTCCGAGGAACCACGTCTCGCGGAGGCCGCGGGCGTGGAGGAGCCGCTCGGTGAACACGTGACCCCGCTCGGCGTGCGACACGAGCTGGATCTCGTCCACCGCGAGGAAGTCGACGGCGCGCGTGAGCGGCATCGCCTCGACGGTGCACACCCAGTAGCGGGGCCGCGCCGGGATGCGCTTCTCCTCGCCCGTGACGAGCGCCACGTCCCGCTCGCCCACGCGCGTGGTCACCCGGTCGTAGACCTCGCGCGCGAGCAGTCGCAGCGGCAGGCCGATCATCCCCGTCGAGTGCTCGAGCATCCGCTCGATGGCGCGGTGGGTCTTGCCCGTGTTCGTGGGCCCGAGGATCACCGAGAGGGACGACCCGCCGTCGGGTGGCATCGCCCCTAGCTTAGAACAACGGGTGGAAGCGCGCTGCCTTCAGCGAACGGCGGCCGTCGCGCCGGGGCCGGACGGCTCCGTATCGAAGCTCCAGGGCGGATACTCCTCGATGAGCGACGAGTGATACGCGAGGAGCCTCGCCTGCCAGCGCATCACGCCGCGCAGGAAGTCGTACTGGTTCTTCGGCACGCCGTCGCCCACCACGATGGCGACGAGGGACACGACCCAGATGAAGCCCGTCGCGACGCCCAGAACGAATAGCACGGCGGCGTACGGGATGCTCGTCAAGAGCCGGAGCAGCGCCGAGCCGACCGTCGGCGCGCCGGTCGGCGTCACCTCGAACCGAATGAGGGACGCCGGGGCGCTGAACTGCGGAAAGCGGTCCGTCAGGAGCGCGAGGTACGCATAGAAGGAGAGCACCCAGCGGATGGTGCGCACGAGCTGAGCGGACGGGCCCGACAGGAACTCCCCGCGCCCACGCGTCGAGATCTCGACGGCGGCAACCACTGGCAGAGCGAGGAAGAGGACGCCGAAGAGCCACCCTACCGGCGCGGACAGGACGCCGAGCACCATGAGGATGGCGAGCCGCAGCGCGACCTGCGCGCGATCGTAGCGGGCGGGGCGTTCGACCTCGAAGACGACGGGATACTCGTGACGAAGGTGGTGGAGATCCGGTGACTCGACGTGTTGCATCTCTCGTTCCTCAGCCCGACAGCGGGCGCTTCGAGCCAGGGCGGCCTGCGGCAAGCGTGTTGGTCGGAACCTGGCGGTGGATGACCTCCGCCGCCGGCGCGGCGGGATAGAGCTCCGCCTCTTGCAGCAGCGGCGCGAGCCACGGAGCGTGCCTCTTCAGTAGCTCCAGCGCCTCCGGCTGGAGGGACCCGGCGAGCGCTCGACACACGATCTGAGCGTGCTCGCGCGCTCGTCCCGGTCGAACGCCCTCGTGCTTCTGGACGCGTTCATAGAAACGCTCGAGGTCGAAACCCAGTTCCCGTGCCGCGCCGAGGAGCGGTCGTCGAAATTCTTCGGGGAGGCCGGCCGAAAGGTTCCTTCGCTCGCTCGCGACGAGCGCGGCGCCGAGCGCCGAAAGTGTCGCCTCGATGGCAGCCTCGGCCTCGCCCGGTGCGAAGGTTCCCTCTCGCTCGACCATCTCGACGAACTCGGCGCGGTCCATGTTGCGGCTGCCTTTCCTGCGGTGCGCGACCTTCGTGCCCACCAGCGAGACCTGCCGGGCCGGCTTTCGGTCGGGGCGCTGGACGAGCTTCGAGCCCGTTCTTGGTGCATAGGACGTGCCGTTCCGCACCGAGCGCTTCCCGGAATGGCTTCGTGCACCCGAGGGGCTTCGTCGAGCGAATCGCTTTCGCGGAGGCGCAAGGAGCGCGTGTAGGCGACGCGCGCGAGCGGCAGCAGTCCGCGCCAGTCCCGCCGGTATGCGCATTGCAACGTGGGAGAGGCAAGACGATGTCAACGAGCATTCTCGTCGCGAATCGCACGGGCGCCCGCCTGTTCCACCGCACCGGCAAGAATCTCCGGCTTCTCTGGAGTCTGGAGAACCCCGCCGGCCGGCTACGGGATCAGGACATCGAGGCCGGAGCGTCGAAGCGTACCTACGACAGTCACGCGCGAGGTCACGACCCGGCTACCTCGCCGCACGAGCAGGCGGCGGTGACGTTCGCGAAGGAGCTTGCGGAGGAACTTCGCCGCGAGCGCTTGCGGGGCGGAGCAAATCGCATCGTTCTCGTGGCCGAGCCCCACTTCCTGGGTCTCCTGCGAGGCGAGCTCGACGTGCCGACCGGCGCGAGGGTGATCGCCATGGTGACCAAGGATCTGGAGCATGCCGCTCTCGACTCGGTCGCCGAGCACGTCCAGCACGTTCCGGATCTCGAACTCTAGCGCTATTGCTAGAGTCTTGGCAGGACAGACCTCGGTCCGCGCGCACGGCCACGAGCCATGGGAAGAACCGGCAGGGCCGGCGCCAGCTGCTGTTCAGGTCGAATTCGATCGCGGGGCGCCGATCGGAATCCTCCGAGCGGAGGACGTCAGGAACTGCTCGATCTCGGCTCAGGAACTCACGTTTCTAACAGTAGTGAAGAGCGAAGCCACGGCCCGAGAGACCTAGCGTGCGGTCGCCACACCCCGGGGTCCTGCCGGATCGGCAGCTGTTCCGAGGGAGCGTACCCTGTCCTCGAGAACTGTCGCGGAGACGCCCTCTGGCGAGAGTGGCGCGCCGACCACGAGGCGCAGGCGTGACCAGGCACGACCGAAGGGGCGGCGCGGCGAGTACCGGCTGAAGTCGCTCTGCCACAACCCGCCCAGGTTCATCGGGATCACCGGGACCGGATTCTCCTTCACGATGCGTTCGACGCCGTCCCGAAAGGTCGCCGGTTCACCGTCCGTCGGGAGCTTCCCCCCGGAGAAGAGGCACACGAGCTCCCCCGCGCGAAGCTCCTCCGAGATTCGCGCGAACGCGCCGTCGAGCTCGGAGGGATCCTCATGCGCGCCGTCGATGGGGATGATCCTCGCGTCGCGGAAGAATCGAGCTGCGAGGTGCCCTCGCGCCAGGTCCCGGGGCATCACGAACCGCATGGGCCGCTGGCTCGCCGCCGAGATGACGAGCCAGTCGATGGCCTTCCCGTGGTTATACACGAGCACGGCCGGCCCGCTCTGCGGGATGTGCTCTCGCCCCTCCACCCGCAGGCGGTACACCAGGTGCGCGACGACGAAGCACGCAAAGCGGAACAGGAACTCGGGGATGACGACGTAGATGTATGCGGCGACGAACAGGTTCATGAGCGCGAGCAGCGCGAGGATCTGGGGGATCGTCGCGTGCGCGGCGAAGAGCGCGACGAGCAGGAGCGAGCCGAGCACCATGAACGCAGCGTTCGCGACGTTGTTCGCGGCGATGACACGAGCACGGAGCCCCGGGGCGCTTCGCTCCTGCAGCAGCGTGTAGAGCGGCACGATGAAGAGACCGCTCGAGACCGAGAACAGGAACAAAGCGAGCGAGATATGGATGCCCGTCGAGGTGGCCAGCAGGGCCGGTACGGCGATGGCGATCGACGCCGTCCTCGCCGGGCCGAGCGACGCCGCCGCGGCGAGCAGGAAGGCCGTGATCCCGAGCGACCCGAAAGGCACGAGGCCGAGCTCGAGCTGCCGGAAGCTGAGGCGCTCGCAGAGGAGCGAGCCCACCGCGACGCCGACGGAGAAGAGCGCGAGCAGATAGGTCACGACCGACTCGTTGCCGCCCAGGTGCTTCGTGACGAGGCCTGGCAGCACCGAGAGCACCGTCGCACCGAGCAGCCAGAACCACGATATCCCGAGGATCGAGTTCATGACGCTCCGCGGTTCCGCTGCCAGGCGGAGCAAGCGCCAGGTGGGCATGAGGATGCCGCGCTCGACGCGCAGGCTCGGTTCTGCGGCGACGCCGAGGGGGACCTTCCGCGCCGTGACGATTCCGAGCACCGCCACCAGAAGGACGGTCGCGCTGACCACCTCGGGCCCCACGCCCTTCAGGGCGATGAGCGCGCCGCCCGCGATGGTGCCGAGCAGGATCGCGAGGAACGTCCCCATCTCGATCATGGCGTTGCCGCCCACCAGCTGATCGCGCGCGAGCAGCTCGGGCAGGACGCCGTACTTCAACGGCCCGAAGAGCGCCGCCTGCACGCCGGCCAGGAACAGCGTCGCGAACAGGAGCCCGAGGTTTTCCGTGAGAAACCCGGCGCTCGCCAGCGCCATGATCGGGAGCTCCGCGAACTTCACCCAGCGGATGACCGCTGCCTTCGGGAACTTGTCGGCGACCTGCCCGGCGACCGCGGAGAGAATGAAGAACGGAAAGATGAACACGCCGCCCGAGAGCGCGACGAGCTGCTCCGCGGACATTCCAGTGCGCCGGCCGGTCCCGAACGTCAGGGTGATCACCAGCGCGTTCTTGAACAGGTTGTCGTTGAACGCGCCGAGGGCCTGCGTGAAGAAGAGCGGGCCGAATCTTCGATCGAAGATCGGCGCTCCCTTTCCCTTCGGGGCGGGCGTCATGGAGGTCCCATCACACGTGAAGCGCGCGCGTTCAAGCAGAGTTCCATCGACACTGATTTCGTCGCTGTAGGCGAGGGTGCGCGGGCGTCCCCTGAAGTCACCTGCCGCACGGCCGTTGTCGATCATCGATGCGGCGTTCGTTCGATCGCGGCCGGGTGCACTTGAGTTAAGCTGATCCAGATCACGGCTCTCGGCAGATGAGCGCCGCGCTGGACGGTTCTTCGCAAAGAGGTCTGTTCATCATCATGGTCTCTCGAGAGCGTGTCGCTTCCTGTTCGTTCGTCGCACTCTCGCTCGCGCTGGCTGGCTGCGCGAGCGCGCCGCCTCCGCCCGTGGCGGCGCCTCCCCGCGATCTCGCGGGCGAGCGAGAGCTCAAGAGCGTCGCGGCGGAGCACGAGCGGGTCGAATCGAAGCTCGCCGCCGTCGCGGACCACGATCGCGAGCAGTGTGAGTTCCAGATCGGCGACTGCGCGATCCTCGTGAAGGAGCAGCGCGACGAGCTCATGGATCGCGAGCGGCTGACGGAGTGCCGGGTGATGCCGGACGCGAGCGGCGTGATGCGCTGCGTGGCCGACGAGCTCGTGAAGCGCGGCAAGCAGGGCAAGCTCGCGAGCTATTACTCGAGCGACACGAGCTGCATGCAGACGGTGCTATCCTGCACCAACAAGCTGACGGCGAGCGCGGAGGACGCCGCCACCATCGTGCGCGCTGGCACGCGCGAGCAAGAGCTCCGGACCCTACCCCGCGGAGCCGCGGCCATGAACGCCATGGCCGCCGCCGACGACGAGATCGCGTACCTGCGAGCGACCCTGCCGGCGTCGCAAACATCCGCATGCCCGGAAGGAGATGCCTTCGAGCAATGTACTCGCACCGCCAACGCGGCCGAGGATCGCTTCGAGGCGGAGCTCTCGAAGGACGACTACCACTCCGATGCGGCGCTCTCCCTCCTCGAACAGTTCGCGAAGGCGCGGGCGGCCTGCAGCGAACCCCAGCTGTCCTGTCTCTCCACGACACTCGAGGCACACGGACTCTTTCCCGAAGGGAGGAAGTGGGTCGAGCGCAACTTCGAGGCTCTCGAGCAGAGACAGCAGCTCGGCGCGTCGGTGGCCCCGGGCACGCGGTCCCGCTGCCTCAACGAGGCGTCGAAGGAGCATCAGGCGCAGATCGTCAGTGCCTACGTCGCATACTCGCGGGAGTCGGTCCTCTTCTTCAGGGTTCAGCTCGACAAGGCCTTCCTCGCGCTCCACGAGTCGGAGCTTTCTTGCCTCAAGGGGCACACTTCCCAGCGGCCGAGCGCGCACCGCTGACGCACTGACTCCGTCGGCACGCGAGTTGCTCCACGCTTTCGAGCCGGGCGCATCGACGAGATGGGCTCGTCCGGCCGGAAGATCGAGGAGTGACCAATGACCGACTCGACTACGCAGTGGATCGTTATCGCCTTGCTAGCCGCGGCGCTCGTCGTCGTCGGCATCGTCGTCGTCCGACGCCGCGAACGTGCGCGTCGCGCCGAGCTGCAGCACAGATTCGGCCCAGAGTACGACAGGGCAGTCGTCGAGCACGGTAGCGTGACCCGCGCCGAGCGGGAGCTCGCGGCGCGCGAGGGTCGCGTCGGGCGCCTCCAGTTCCGCGACCTCACCGACGCGGAACGCCGTGGGTTCGGCGAGGCCTGGCGGACGCTCCAGTCACGGTTCGTCGACAATCCCGACGGCGCCGCAGTCGAGGCAAATCAGCTCATCAACGAGCTGATGCGCGCACGCGGCTATCCCACGGACGACTTCGAGCACCAGGCCGCGGATCTCTCGGTGGATCACGCAGACGTCGTGCAGCATTACCGCGCCGCGCAGGCCCTGACCCACGCCAAGCAGGAGGGCGCGGCGCACACCGAGGATCTGCGGCAGGCGCTCGTGCATTATCGCGCCCTGTTCTCGGATCTGCTGGAGGTGCAGAGTGTCCCGGGGGCGCCCATGCGGCAGATTGGCTGAGGCATCTGCACGTAGTTGTGGCCTTTCAAGGTGGGTGTACTGAAGCACCGCCGGCGGCATGCTATAGCGCGCTCCCCGTATGACCTCATCTTCGCTCGGCAGAGCCGTGCTGGTCGGCGTGCAGCTACCCGGCGTGTCCGATGAAGAGCACGCCGGCGACCTCGCCGAGCTCCGCCGCCTGGTACGGACGCTGGGATACGAGGTCGTCGGCACAATCAGCCAGCGGCGCGAATCGCTCGCGGCGGGCACCATAGTGGGCGAGGGCAAGCTCAAGGAGCTCGCCGAGCTCACGGGCGGCAAAGGGATCGTGCCGTCGGGCGCCCCCGAGAGGAAATCCAAGGCGCGTGCACGGTGGGCCGCGGAGCGAGGCGACGCTCCGGAGGACGCTCCCGAGCCGGACCCGGACGACGATCCCACGCGAGTGCATATGGTCGTAGTGGATCACGAGATCACGCCGACCCAGGCGCGGAACCTCGAGCGAGCCACGGGCGCGGCGGTGCTCGATCGCCCCGGCGTCATCGTCGACATCTTCCACCGGCACGCCCGGACCCGAGAGGCACGGCTGCAGGTGGAGATTGCGCGGCTCAAGTACGTCGCACCGCGAATGCGCGAATCATCCGACAGCGAGCGACGCGCAGGGCGTGGCGCGGGCGAGTCGGCGCTCGAGCTCGATCGACGCAAGGTGCGGGACCGCGTCTCCGAGCTGCGCGACGAGCTCGAGACGATACAGAAGCGCGACGAGGGCCGGCGCAAGGGCAGGGAGGGGCAGCTGCGTGTCGCGCTGGTCGGCTACACGAACGCCGGAAAGTCGTCCTTGATGCGTGCCCTCACGAGCAGCGACGTGCTCGTCGAGGACAAGCTCTTCGCGACGCTGGATACGACGGTGCGCGCCCTTCAGCCCGAGACCAAGCCGCGCATCCTGGTGAGTGACACCGTGGGGTTCATCAAGAAATTGCCGCACGATCTCGTCGCGTCGTTCCGATCGACGCTCGACGAGGCGCGGGACGCGTCGCTCCTGCTCTACGTCGTGGACGCGTCGGATCCGACCCACGACGCACAGCTCGAGGTGACTCGCAACGTACTCCGCGAGATCGGCGCCGACACCGTGCCGAGCAAGCTGCTCTTCAACAAATGTGATCGCCTCGACCAGGCGGCGCGCGCGGCTCTGCACTCCGCGCATCCCGACGCGGTCCTCCTTTCGGCGCGCGAGCCGGCCGACGTCCAGGTGCTCCGCCAGACCATCGTCGAGTTCTTCGAAGCCGCGATGGTCGACGACGAGCTCGTGATCCCGTACGACAAGCAGCGCCTGGTGGGCGAGGTGTACGAGGAAGCCCGGGTGCTGTCCGAGCAGTACGACGACGAGGGCGCGCGCCTCACGGTACGAGCCCTCCCCCAGACGCTCGCCCGGCTGCGCCACGCCATCCTCGGGTGAAGTCGGGGCCGGCTCTCGTCCCGGAGCGGGAATGCCCCCGTGCCGGCCGGCGTTGCCCCACCCGTGGCGTGGATCGACAGCCTGCTTTCGATCGTGGTCGAACGGGGTGCGGACGAGCTCAGGGTGACTGCCGGGCTCGAGCCGCAGATGTTCGCGAAGGGCGCGGCCCGAAGGCTCGCCATCCAGAAGATGTCGCAGCGCGACATCGAAGATCTGCTGGGCACGCTCCTCTCCCAGGAGCGCCGGGCTCTCATCGCGTCCGGCGAGAAGGTCGAGTTCGTCTATCAGTCCGCGAGCCACGGGCCCTTCCAGGTGACCCTGAGCGGTCAGAGCGAGCTGTCAGTCCTCTTCATTAGGGGCGCGGCGGCTGTCGTGAAGGCACCGCCCGCAGCCCCCGCGGGACACGCAACGTCGGCAAGTGTGGAGACCGCCGAACCTCGTTCCGCCCCGGAGATGGCGACGGCTGAGGGGGTCGCGCTGCCGCTGATCGTCGAGGCCGCTCACCTCCGCGCGAGCGATCTGCACCTGGCGGAGGGCGAGCCTCCGCTGGTGCGCGTGGACGGCGTCCTTCGTCCGCTGTCCCGCGAACGGACGACGGATGTCGCTTCGGCGATCGGGCTGTCTCTCGAGGAGCGTAGCTCGCTCGCGAGCCGCGGCTCGATCGACCTCTCCGCGAAGGTGCCCGGGGCCGGACACGTGCGGGTGCATGCTTATCGCGCGGCGGGCGGGCTCGCTGCGGCCGTCCGCCTCCTGCCGGATGCGGCGCCAGCGCTATCCGCGCTCGGACTGCCGGTCGCGCTCGACGACCTCGCGATGCTGCAGCACGGCCTGGTGCTGGTGTGCGGTCCGGCCGGGGCGGGGAAATCGACGACGCTCGCGGCGCTCGCGCGGGAGGCTCTCACGCGTCGCTCCATCGTGCTCGTCACCCTCGAAGATCCGATCGAGTTCGGCCTCTCGGCCACCGAGCGCTCGCTCGTGCGCCGTCGCCAGGTCGGCCGTGATGTCGCGACCTTCTCCGCCGGCTTGCGGGACGCGCTGCGCGAGGACCCGGACGTGCTGGTGGTCGGAGAGATGCGCGACCCGGAGACGATCGCGCTCGCGCTGACCGCGGCGGAGACGGGGCACCTCGTGCTCGGCTCGCTTCACAGCCGCTCGGTGTCGTCCGCGTTGCAGCGTATCTTCGACAGCTACCCGGCAGAGCGGCAAGCTCATATCCGCGTGCAGCTCGCCGAGGCCCTCCGCGCCGTCGTCGCTCAGCGCCTCGTCCCGAGGAAGGCGGGGCAGGGGCGGCTGCCGGTGCTCGAGGTGCTGCGTGTGACCATTGCAGTTGCCAATACGATCCGCGAGGGGCGTACGGCGTCCATCCCCTCGCTCCTGCAGTCCGGCCGTCGCGAGGGCATGCTGTCCCTCGAGCGCTGCCTCTCGGATCGCGTGCGCGCGGGCGAGATCGACGTGGAGGAGGCGCGCAGCATCGCCGGCGACGCCGCCAGTCTCGCCACGTACCTCGCTGACTGAGCGAAACGAGCCCCTGGCCGGTAGGCGCTCCCTGCGGGCCGCGCCCGTGTTATTCGGAGGCCGTGATGAGCGCCCGCGCGGACAACAGAGGCCCGCTCCTCGAGCGGATCTCCTGCCGATATCTCCGCAGCGTCACCGTCGAGACGGCTCCCGCGATCGACCCGATCCACGTGCTGAACGAGAGCGAGCGCGCCGGGCTGCGGCGCGTTGAGCGGGGCGCGGTGACCCGAGCAGCGCTCGCGGGCACGCTGAATGCCATTCTGACTGGAGTCGGCCAGCTGCTCGCTGCCCGCGTGCTCGGGCAGCGCCCGGAGCACGCCACCCTCGCCGCTGTCATCTCCTACTGGGGGATCTTCGGCGTCCTGGCGATCGCCTTCGCCGTCGCGGAAATCGCGTTTCTGTACTGGGACGGGCTGCGCAGCGTGCGCGCGCTGTCCCACGTCGCCGGGCTCGAGCTCTCGAGCGAGTCGAACTCCGCGGTGGCGCTGGCGCTCGCGCGTGCGGCACTCGAGCTTCCCAATCCGCCGGACGTGACCCTCGGTGTGGACCCGAGCCGCGAGTCCAACAAGCTCGAGCTCGCGATCGCGTCCGCTGTCTACAAGCTCAAGATCTCCGTCACGAACTTCCTCTTCAAGGCGCTGGTGACGCGCGCGCTCGGCCGCCTGGCGACGCGCTGGCTCCTTGCCTTCACCGCGATCCCCATCAACTCGCTGTGGAATGCGCTGGTGTGCTGGGCGGTCCTCCGGGAGGCACGCATCCGGGTCATGGGGCCCTCGGCCGCCGTCGAGATGGTGGACGCAGCGTTCGCGGAGACGCCCGAGCCTTCCGTCGCCCTCGTCGCCGCCACGCACCAGTCGCTCGGCAGTGCCGTCGTTCGTACGCAGGAGCTCCATCCGAACCACGCCGCGCTCATCCGCGCTTTTCGGAGGCGCTTCGGAGAGCCGCCGGCCGGGCTCGAGCAGGACGATTCGCGCCGCTTCCTTGCGGCGCTCGCTGCGCTCCCGCCAGCGGACGCGAAGGTCGTGCTGCGGATGCTCGCCGCAGCGGCGGTCCTCGACGGCCGGCTCGTCCGCAAGGAGCGGCGTCTGCTGTCCGAGGCCTACCGCGTCGTGCGCGTTCCGTCGAAGATTGCGGCAGTGAAGCGCCTCCGGCATGCCTTCGTGCGAGGAGAGCCGATCTCCGTCGAGGACCTCCGCGCGACCGGCTGACCGCCAGCGGGCGCGTCGTGTCGCGATGGCACGCGCGATGCAGCCCCGTAGGGCATGGCAGGGTCGTCGCGCACGCGCATCGGTGTCTTCTCGGGGATTCTATCGGCGGCGGTCCTCCCCTTGGTCGGCAGCGACGCAAGAGCCGACCGCGACGCGAACGGATTGCAGGCCACGACGCAGTGCAACACCCTTAGCGTGCATTACGCGCTCGCCGCGCGGCTCAGGCTTGAGGACACGCCGTTCGGCGCCGGCAACGGCGTCTATGACATCGGCCCGGGTTCGCTCGATTTGCGTCTCACGCGGGGCGGCCCCGGTGCTCCCGTGAAGGTCGACCTGCTCTCGTACGCGATGAGGGATCGCTTCACGGTCGAATCGAACGTCCTCTTCATTCACGCGAAGATCGAGACACACACCGAGACGAGGGTGGCGCCGGACGAGCGCGGCGTGGCGGCCACCGGCACGCTCCGCGGGAGCGAGGTCGACTGGTCGACGACCGTGCGCGGCTATCGAGCCGACGGCACCGTGCATTGCGAAGGCTCCGGCTGCGGGTTCAGCGGCGTCCCGCCGAGCGGCACGACGCCCCTTCACATCGGACCGGGTCCGGTGAAATTCGAGCGCCTGGTCTTCGGCTCGTCGACGTTCGACACCGTCCAGATGGATTTCACCAAGGTCGCGCACACGGAGATGCCACGTCAGACTGCCTTCGTGACCTTCGCTGGGCGGAAGATGACCGAGCAGTGCCTCGACAAGTGAGCCGGGCCGCTCAGTGTGCGGCCACGCGCTGGCGGGCGTCCCTTGCGTCGCGCTTCTCGCGGTCGGCGCGCTCGCGCTCCGTACCCGCGTAAGGCTCGCGCGTGCCCATCACCTGATCGAACCAGGGGTGCGTCACGCACCAGTTCGAGTCCTGATTGGGACCCATGTGGTGGTCGTAGTGCCAGGGCACGTGGGCCCGCGCCCACTCCGGCTCCTGGTGCGCGCGCTTGTGGACGCGATAGTAGTTGTAACTCGCGTAGTACGACGTCAGGACGAAGAACGGCGCCACCGGGAGGAGCGGAGTGACGAGCAGCGCCATGCCGACCAGGCCGAACGCCTCCTTGCCCTGCGCGTTCCAGGCGAGGACCGGGCGCTCGTAGTCCGGGTCCACGAACCCGTTCGCGCGCGCGTTCCTGTGGTGCTCGTGCCAGTGAAAGCTCCAGAACGAGCGGCGAGAGCGCCCGAGGCCGTGCAGCACGTGCTTGTGAATCAGCCACTCCGCGACGTTCGAAACGGCAAGACCGATGGGGATCCCGAGCATGGCCTCTGATTTTGATTCAGATCGCGCACGGGGCAAGCCCGTGTCAAATCTCGTCCGAGCCCGTCTCCACACCTTCGAACAGGGCCGTCGACAGGTACCTCTCCCCGGTGTCCGGCAGCATCGCGAGGATCACGCTGCCCTTTTCCGCCTTCGCGGCCACGTCCAGCGCTCCGGCGAACGTCCCGCCCGCGGAGATGCCGCAGAAGATGCCCTCCGCGTGCGCGAGCTGGCGCGCGCAGGCGATCGCGCGCTCGTCGGCGATCGGGAGCACCTGATCGCACACGCTGCGCTCGAGCACCGAGGGGACGAAGTCAGGTGTCCAGCCCTGGATCTTGTGCGGCTTCCACTCCTTGCCCTCGAGCAGCGCGGCGCCAGCCGGTTCGCACGCCACGATCTTGATGCTGGGCCGCGCGCGCCGGAGCATCTGGCCCGCGCCGGTGAGCGTGCCCCCGGTTCCCCAACCGGTGACCCAGTAGTCGAGCCGCTTGCTGGCGAAGTCGGAGAGGATCTCGGGGCCCGTCGTCTGCCGGTGGTAGGAAGGGTTCGCCTCGTTGTCGAACTGGCGCGCCAGGAACCACCCGCGCTCCTGCGCGAGCTTCTCGGCAAGGCGCACTGCGCCCGACGCACGTTCCGAGGCGGGCGTCAGCTTCACCTTCGCGCCGTAACCGCGCATGATCTGCCGGCGCTCGACCGAGAACGACTCCGGCATGATGGCGACGAAGGGATAGCCGCGCGCGGCGCACACCAGCGCCAGCGCGATGCCGGTGTTGCCGGAGGTCGCCTCGACCACCGTCTGCCCGGGCTTCAACAGGCCACGACGTTCGCCGTCCTCGATGATGCCGAGCGCGAGTCGATCCTTCACCGAACCGGCGGGGTTCGCTGCTTCGAGCTTCACGTAGATCTCGACGTGGGCGGGGGCTAGACGATTGACGCGCACGACCGGCGTGCGCCCGATGGTCTGGGTGATGTCTTCGTAGATCATGGAGGCATCCTACACGGAGGCAGTCACGTTGGGCTCGGGTGCGCGGAAAGCAAGGCGTGCCGGGTCTTGCGTGCCCTCGCGACCGCGTACTCGCGGCGAAAGTGCTGCGCCAGCGCCGACCGCCCGGTGAGCTCGAGCTCCGGGGCAGAGCCTCCAGCAAGATGAATGATCTGCTTGTAGAACCAGGCCGTCTGCGCCTGTGCGTTGAGGCCGCGCAGCGTCGAGCTCGCGCTCGCCGGCCCGAAGAACCCTCGTCCGAGCCAGGCGCGGGTCTCGTCCGCGCGTGCCGTCTCCACCGACCCGGCGATGAGCTTCGCGGCGATGTCCGGCTCGGTGCAGAGAGGACGCGCGATGCCGACGACGTCGACCTCGCCGCCGCAGAGCGCCGCGAGCATCGCGCTCCGCGTGCGAAAGCCGCCCGTGACCGCCAGCGGAACGCGTGCAGCGCTCCGGATCGAGGCCGCGTACTCGAGGAAGTACGCTTCTCGCTTCTTCGTGCTCTCCGCCTTCTCGGCCTCCTCGCCTCTACCGGCGCCGAGAAGGCGGGCATTCTCGTACGTGCCCCCCGAGATCTCGAGCAGGTCGATGCCGTCTTCCACGAGCCAGGCTGCGACGCGACAGGAGTCTTCGAGGGTGAAGGCGCCCTTCTGGAAATCCGACGAGTTCAGCTTCACCGCGACCGGAAAATCGAGACCCACCGCGCGTCGGACGGCTCGCACCGCTTCACGCAGGAACCGCGCGCGGTTCTCAAGCGAGCCGCCCCACTCGTCCGTGCGAAGGTTGGTGATCGCAGACAGAAACTGGTTGCACAGGTAGCCGTGCGCACCGTGGACCTGCACGCCGGTGAACCCTGCGCGCTTCGCGACGCCGGCCGCTCGCGCGTACCGTCCGATGATCTCGACGATCTCGTCGCCGGTGAGCGCTCGCGGCTTTCCGAAGAAGCCGCCGAGCCGGAGCTGCACCGCGCTCGGGGCGACCGGCTGGTTCGTCGTGATGCGACTGCACTGCCGCCCCGGGTGACTGATCTGCATCCAGAGCTGGTTCTTTGCCGAGGTGCCCGCGGCCGCCCAGGCCGTGAGCTCCGCGAGCGGCCCATCGCCGTCCACTACGACGTTTCCAGGCCGCTCGAGGTAGCGATGATCGACCATGACGTTGCCGGTCAGAAGGGTGCCCGCGCCGCCCTGTGACCAGCGACGGTAGAGCGTGTTGTGGGACTCCGTCGGACGATCAGCGGCATCGGCGAGGCCCTCCGTCATGGCGCTCTTCAGGATGCGATTCGGCAGAGTGACGCCGCAGGACAGTCGGAGCGGTGTTCCGAGATCCGGGGAGGCCGCCATGGCCGGAGCGTATACGACGGCGAGCCGGTCGTACGCCGGGGCTGAACCGTCAGGGACTTTCGCGGGTTCCGTCCACGCGGTAGCGCGCGAGATCCAGGTGGAAGTGGTCGCGGTGCAGCTCGTCGAAATAGCGGGTGAGCACCACGGAGAACACGCCGTCGTCGTAGAGCCGATGCGCAAGCGCTCGCAGGAATCGTCCCTCCGGCGTCCTCGGCTCGCGGTCGAGCTTTCCGAAATCGGCGAGCACGCTGACGTGCTTGCCGTTCTTCAGCGTGAACGAGCGGACGTCAATCGCGTTCGCGTAGCTGTGCTCGCTCACCCAGTCGTAGCGGGCCATCTTGCGGCAGCTGTAGGTGCCCCCCTGTTCGATGCGCACCACCGGGTGCCCGAGCGCGCGCGCCTCCTCGGAGAGGACGACTTCGAAGTCCGCGAGCGCGAGCGCGAGCCCACAGGTAACCACCGGCGGCGCGTTCCAGCGGACCCCGGTCGGCCCCTTCCGGTACACGACGACCTGCTCCGAGCCGCAGACGAGGCCCCCGTGCTTCGTGTGAACGGGAAGCGACGCGGGTGCGAAGTCGACGTGGGCGGCGCGGAGCCGCTCGAAGCAATCGTCGATGATTGCCGGAGGGCCCACCTCCGCATCGTTTGTGGGATTCAGGTCGGCGTGCTCGGGGCGGGGCTCCGCCGCGCCTGGAGCGACGGAGCACAGAGCAAACGC
>CAYUAW010000092.1:16290-20644 GCA_964442485.1 uncultured Polyangiaceae bacterium | reverse complement strand
TCGTGCCCCGACTGCACGACGTACTCCGCGTAGCCGCCGCCGTACGTGTGGATGCCGTCGGGGGAGAGCTCGAGCACGCGGTTCGAGAGCGCGCGCAGGAAGTGGCGGTCGTGCGACACGAAGAGCATCGTCCCCTCGAAGTCGGCGAGCGCCTTCATGAGCATCTCCTTCGTCGCGAGGTCGAGGTGGTTCGTCGGCTCGTCGAGCACCAGGAAATTCGGCGGGTCGTAGAGCATCAGCGCGAGGACGAGCCGTGCCTTCTCTCCGCCGGAGAGCACGCGGCACGACTTGTCCACGTCGTCGCCCGAGAAGCCGAAGCCGCCCGCGAGCGACCGCATCGAGCCGATGCTCGCGAGCGGGAAGGCCTCGCGCAGCGTCTCGATGACCGTCTTCTTCGCGTCGAGGAGCTCCATCGAGTGCTGTGCGAAGTAGCCCATCTTCACGCTGGCGCCGATGACGACGGCGCCCGAGTCCGGCGTCACCTCGCCGGCGATTAGCTTCAGGAGCGTCGATTTCCCTGCGCCGTTGACGCCCATCACGCACCACTTCTCGCGGCGCCGGACCAGCAGGTCGAGGCCCTCGTAGATCTTGCGCGCGCCGAAGCTCTTCGACACGCTGTCGAGCCGCGCGACGTCGTCGCCCGAGCGCGACGCCTTCTTGAACTCGAACTCCAGGACCTTGCGGCGCTTGGGCGGCTCGACCTTCTCGATCTTCTCGAGCTTCTTCACGCGGGACTGTACCTGCGCGGCGTGGCTCGCGCGGGCCTTGAACTTGTCGATGAAGGCCTGCTCCTTCGCGAGCATGGCCTGCTGGCGCGCGTACTCCGCCTCGCTCTGTGCGGCGAGGACCATACGCTGCTGGTCGTAGAAGTCGTAGTTGCCGGAGAAGGTCAGGAGATCCCCGCCGTCGATCTCGACGATCTTGGTCACGAGGCGGTTCATGAGCTCGCGGTCGTGCGACGTCAGGACGAGCGCGCCGTCGTATCCCTGCAGAAACCGCTCGAGCCAGATGATGGACTCGATGTCGAGGTGGTTCGTCGGCTCGTCGAGCAGGAGCGCGTCGGGCCGCATCAGGAGGATGCGAGCAAGCGCGACGCGCATCTTCCAGCCGCCCGAGAGCTTGCCGACGTCGTCCTCCACCACGTCTTCCCGGAAGCCGAGGCCCGCGAGGATCTCCCGCGCGCGCGACTCGAGCGCGTAGCCCCCGAGCTCGTCGAAGCGCGATTGCGCGTGACCGAACTGCTCGATGAGGGTGTCGAGCTCGTCGGCGCGCCCCGGGTCGGCCATGGCGTGCTCGAGCGCGTGGAGCTCGTGAGCGGCCTCGGACACCGCTCCCGCGCCGGCCATCGTCTCTTCCAGCACGCTCCGGCCGCTCATCTCCCCGACGTCCTGGCTGAAGTAGCCGATGGTGACGCCGCGATCGACGGCGATCTGCCCGCCGTCCGGCGGCTCTTCCCGCATGATCATGCGGAAGATGGTCGACTTGCCGGCGCCGTTCGGACCGACGAGCCCGACCTTCTCGCCGCGATTCACGCTCATGGAGGCATCCATGAACAGGATCTGCGAACCGTGCTGCTTGGAGACCGAGTCGAGGCGAATCACGCTGAGGGCGCGGAAAATGACAGCTTTTGGCGCGAGGGCAAGCTCATTCTGGTCCTCACCAGAGCGAAACCTTCGGCGAGACCCCGAAGAGGATCGCGCCGCGATCGCCCCCCGGCAGAAAGCCCGCGAGCAGGATCGCGGAGAGCTCGAGCGAGGGGAGCACGTTGCACGCGAACCCGCCCGTCATCGTGAGCTCGTTCGGGTCGTTGCTCAGGTAGATCGCGGTTCCGAGCTCGCCGATGAGCGACCAGGCGTCGCGGCCGTCGAGATCGAGGTCCAGATCGAGGCCTGCGACGAGGCTCTTCGCCTGGCCGCTCGTGATGTGCTCGCCCGGATCGATGATGGCCCCGAGGTTGCCGACGAGGTGGAGCCGCTGCTTGGCGAGACCGAGGAGCGCGAGACCCGCGTAGCCGAGCCCGCGCGTTCCCACCGTCGGCAGCCGCGGCCCGAGCTGCAGGCCCGCGGCGAAGGCGTAGCCGCCGCCAGTGTCGTGGGAATCGAGGAGACCGAGCTTCACCGACGTCCAGACGGCCTCGCCGTCGACGGCGGGATGACTGCCGTCGAAGTGGTCGATGGCGAATGCCGCGTCCACGTCGAACTCGACGTTCGGCAGGAGCCCGAGATCGACCTCCAGGTCCGGCACGACGAAGCGATGACCGGTGTCGCTGCCGCCGAATGCCGGGCCCGCCTGCACGTCGAACTCCGCCGTGCCCGTGTCCTCGAGCTCCAGATCCGTCGGCTCGAAGCGCGGGCGCCGCGAACGCGCCGCGGCGTGGTGTGTAGCGAAGAGGACGCAGAGAGTCAGTGCCGCGGAACGACGCCGCGCACGCGGTCTCAACGGTCCGGCCCGAGCAGCTCTTCGAGCAGAAGATGCCCTTCGGGCCAGTCGCCGACGCTCGTGTCCGCGTTGATGTGCCCGAGCCGCCCGACGTCGACGAGCCGCGCGCCCCAGCCGCGAGCCATCTCTTCCGCGCGCACGAACCGCACGTACGGATCCGTCCGGCTCGCCACGACGACGCCGGGGAAGGGCAGGGGATGCAGCGGGAGCGGTGAGAAGGAGCGCACCTCTTCCGGCGTGTGCAGGGCGGAGTCCACGTCGGCGGGCGCCACCAGCAATGCTCCGACCACTCGATTGGCCGGAGCCGACGGCGCCCACAGCGCGACGAGCGCGCACCCGAGGCTGTGCGCGACGAGCACGACCGGCCCGGGCTCGCGATTCACGGCGAGGTCGAGGCCGCGGAGCCACGCCTCGGGCTCGGGGTGATCCCAGTCGCCCTGCTCGACGCGCTCGTACCCGTACCTCTCCTCCCACAGCGACTGCCAGTGATCGGGACCCGAGCCGCCGAAACCAGGAATGACGAGGACGCGTGCGCGCGCCATGGCGGCGGACCTTAGCACGCGAGCTCCCGGTATCTGAAGCACGTGGTCAGGTGGTCGTTCACGACGCCGACGGCCTGCAGGAAGGCATAGATGATGGTCGGCCCCACGAAGCCGAAGCCCCGCTTCTTCAGGTCACGGCTGAGCGCTTCGGCCAGGGGCGTGCGCGCGGGGACGTCGCTCATCGCGCGTCGCTTGCCCTGCACCGGCTTCCCCTTCACGTGCGCCCACAGGTAGGCGTCGAAGCTGCCGAACTCCTCCTGCACGGCGAGGAACGCCTTCGCGCTCTTCACCGTGCTCTCGATCTTGGCGCGGTTCCTGATGATGCCTTCGTTCCTCAGCAGGCGTGCGCGGTCGCGTGCGGTCATGCGCGCGACCTTCTCCGGAGCGAACCCCGCGAACGCCTTCCGGTAGGCGTCCCTCTTGTGGAGCACGGTGCTCCAGCTCAGGCCCGCCTGAGCCCCCTCGAGCGTGAGCATCTCGAACAGCATCCGGTCGTCGTGGACGGGCACGCCCCACTGCTCGTCGTGGTAGCGCATCATCTCGGGGTCGTCTCCCGCCCAGTGGCAGCGCGTGAGGGCCTTCATGGCGCGGATCCTCGACGCGGTCGCCTTGTGCGTCACGCCATTTCGCCGCTGGCGCGGTACAGCCCGAACGAGACCAGCACCCCCACGACGGCCAGGCAAGAGAACCCGAAGATGGACGGGCTCATGGACTCGGCGAGGCCCTGCAGCGCGACGGTCGCGAGCGTCTGATCGGGATTGTGCGCGAGGTATTCCGGGGCCTGGTGTCCAACCTCGGCGACGTCCACCGCGGTGCCGAAGACGACCGACGCGAGCGTCGTCAGGGCCAGCGCCCAGGTTACCTGGAGCCTGCGCCTCTGGGGGCGCGCCGCGAAATTCCCCGCCGAAGCGAGCGCCGCCAGCGCCGCTGCGAGCAGGAACCACATCGGATAGCCACCCTCCTGGAAGGTTCTGAGCATCTGAAAATCTCCTCTTCCGAAGAAACGCGCCCGGGCGCAGGGCGTGACGGAAAAACCTGGCGCCCCCGCGTCGATTGTCACGCGGGCCGCCCTCGTGCGTTGATCGGGGCGTGACCGCCGAGTCGGACACCGAGCTCGTGGCTCGCCTCCGGAACGGCGATCCCGGCGCCTTCGATGCGGCGTACGCCCGCCACGCGCCGCGCGTGTTCCGGTTCTTGCTCCGGCTGTGTCAGCGGCGTCAGGCGGCCGAGGACGTCCTGCAAGAGACGTGGCTCAAGCTCGCCGTCCGCGCGCCCGAGCTCGCGCCGGACACGGAGCTCGGCGCCTGGCTCTTCACTGTCGCGCGCAATGCCTGGGTCAGCCGCGCGCGCTCCGAGGGGCGGCTCGTCGAGCT
>CAYUAW010000092.1:14810-16190 GCA_964442485.1 uncultured Polyangiaceae bacterium | reverse complement strand
CCGGCGATCGCGCCGGAGCTCTCCGCGACCATCCGCGAAACAGCGCACCGGAGGCTCGCGTCGAACCGCGAAGGCGGCGGCGCGCAGCGCTCGGCGAGAAGCGTGCTGGCGATGGCCGCCGTCGTGGTCCTGTGCGCGTCGCACCTGGGCTGGACGATGACGTTTCTGACGAAGCTGCATGCGCCCCGCGCGCAAGCGACGGCCGCGCAGCGACGGTAGATTTCGGAGCGTTGCTTCTCACATCGAGTCGCGTCATCGGACGACGACGCCGCGCCACGGTCCCTCGACGGTTGACGTCGAAAGTGGTAGTCGCTGCCATCGAGAACTGATGAGCGAAGGCCCCATAGCGCGCGTGCCGGCCATTGATTGGCTGAAGGGGTTCGCCATCATCTGCGTTCCCTGCATCCACGCGAAGACGTACGAGACAACCTTCGTGTATATGCACGTCATCGACCGAGCAGTACCGATCTTCCTCGTACTCCTCGGCGCGACTTCTCAGACGTTCTGGGAGCTGCACGCAAGCGCCAGGGTGGGCGAGCGGCTACGGCAGTGGTATCGCGGGCGGCTCATCCGCCTGATGCCGCCAGTCTGGTTGATGGCCCTGGCCTGGTGGTGCGCGGTGGTCGTTCTCGATCGCGGGCGCGACCTCGAAGTGGGGTGGCGTGAGGCGCTGCTGACATTCCTTGGGTACTCGCCCTGGGCCGGCCCGACCTGGTTCATCACGCTCGTTCTACAGCTCGTTGTCTGCTTTCCGGCAATTCGTTGGCTGGCGACACGACTGGGCCCGTTTGTCTCGCTGCCAATCGCTGCGGCCCTATGCATCTGGTCGACTCGGCATGTCTGGGACATAGTCGAGTTCGGTCGTCAGCACGTGAGTGCGAGCGTCTATCCTCCGGGCTTTTTCTACTACTGGATCTTCACTCCCCGCGTTGTCTGGAATGTCGTTGCCGGCATTTACATTGCACGGTACTGGCGTTCGCGTCCGGGCCTCACAGCAACGCTGGCAGCGTCCGTGATCTGGGTAGTCGGCCTCGTGCTGCTCACACACCTTCCCGTCGCGGGCGAGGAGTTCTTCGTTGGTCCGGTGCGTCACCAGGCGTTTGAAAATCTGTTGGATGTCGCGCTGACCGTTGCGCTGCTGGGCCTCTTGGTCCCATTCGAACGATGGCAAGGCCACGCGCTTCTTCGCTTCGTCGGGTTCTGCGGTCGCGCATCGTGGGGCATATACATAGGCCACGTGCTCGTGTACGAACTTTTCGGCCTCGCCGGCGCCGCTCCGCAGACAGGTCCAGAGGCAGTGCGTGTCGCGTATGCAGCACTGCTGCTCTCTGCGGGGATCGTGCTGGCGGTCGCCTTCGAGCGCATACGCCGCGTTGTTCT
>CAYUAW010000092.1:0-14710 GCA_964442485.1 uncultured Polyangiaceae bacterium | reverse complement strand
GGAAATGATGTAAGCATCCCGCCTCCATGACCGAAGCGAAGTCGCGCGCCCACCAATTCGTGGCCATCTGTCTCGTTGCTTGCTCGATGCTGATGCACGAGATCCTGCTCACGCGGGTGTGCGCGCTCCGCCTCTATTTCCACTTCGCGTTCCTCGTCATCTCCTCCTGCTTGCTCGGCCTCGGCGCGAGCGGCGCGCTCCTCGTCACGTACCAGGATTCCTGGAAGCGCGCGCCACGCCTCTGGCTCGGGCGCTTCTGCGTCGCGTTTGCAGTCTCGCTCGTCTTCGCGTACGCGCTCGTGCTCCGCTATCCTCTGCCGCAAGCGCTCAGCTTTTCCAATCTCGGCGACCTCGTCGCGCTCTCCCTCTTCAATCTCGGTGGCGCGTTGCCCTTCGTGTTCGGCGGCGCGGTGGTCGGCATGCTGCTCACCTTCGACGTGACGGACGTGAACCGGCTCTACGCCGTCGACCTGATGGGCGCCGGCGCCGGGTGCATCGCGGTGCCGCTTCTCTTGCCGCACGTGGGCGCCGGCGGCGTGTTCGTGCTCACGGTGCTGCTCGCCGTCGCGGCTTCCGCAGTCGTCGTCCACGACCGGTACCCCAGGGCGGCGATTGGCGTCGGCACGGCGCTGCTCGTGGGTGGCGCCCTGCTCGTGCCGCGGTTCGACCGCATGTACCCGGTGCCGAGCAAGGGCGTGGTCGACCTCGCCCTTGCCGTCGACCGCGTGCTCTACCAGAAGCCGTTCAGCATCTGGACGGCCAACAGTCGGATCGACCTGCTCCGCAAAGAAGTGGGTGCGCGGCGCGAGTACGCCAAGGTGTTCACGCAGGGGTCGAACACCGCGGGGCTGCCGCTCACGCCGCATGCGGCCGGCATCGCGCAGGACGCCACGGCGGGCACGACGTTGCTCGACTACTCCGAGGAGCCCGAAGGGCTCGAGCTCCTGGAGCGCGCCATGTACTCGGCCGCATACCGGCTCAAGCAATCGCCCAGGGTGTTCATCATCGGGCTCGGGGGCGGCAACGACGCCTGGGCGGCCAAGATCAACGGCGCGCGCTCGGTGAAGGCCGTCGAGCTCAACTGGCCGATCGTGGCACTGCACCAGAAGGTCATGCGCGCCTACTCGCGGGATCTCGTGGAGGATCCTCAAGTCGAGCTCGTGGTCGGCGAGGGCCGCAGCGCGCTCATGCGCGACACGAACCGATATGACGTCATCCAGATGACCGGCATCGACACCTGGACGGCCCTCGCCTCCGGGGCCTACGTCCTCGCCGAGAATTACCTCTACACACGCGAGGCCATCGAATCGATGTACTCGCACCTCGCGCCGGGCGGCATCCTCCAGATCGCGCGCTTCGCAAAGGCGATGGAGGCCCTCCGCATGCTCTCCAACATGCACGCCGCACTCGAACATCTCGGCGCTGCGGACCACTTCGAGGACTGCATCCAGGCGCTGGCCACCGAAGACGAGATCATGGCCATCCAGGTGAAGAAGGGGCCCTTCACCCGGGAGGAGCAGGACTCGACCGAGAAATTCGCGAACGACGCGGGCATCCGCATCGTCTATCAGCCGAAGGATGTTCGCGACGATCCGGTTGACCGGTTCATCCGCGAGCCCGACAAGCAGAAGCTCATCGACGCCTTCCCGATGAATATCTCGCCGACGGTCGACGACAAGCCGTATTTCTTCAACTACGCGAAGTGGCAGCACCCCATCGCGTCGGCCGAGAGCATCGCTGACATCCCCTCGGCGTCACAGGGCAACCCGCTGCTAATCCTTAGCCAGTTCTTCCTCAGCATCGTACTCAGCGCGCTCCTTGTCGTGTATCCCGTCGCGCGGCGCTCCGACGTCCCGAAGACTGGTATGGGGCGGTACTTCGTCTACTTCGCCGGCCTCGGGCTCGGCTTCATCTTCATCGAGGTCGGCGCGATCCAGAAGCTTACGCTCTTCCTCGGTCAGCCCGTGTACTCGCTGACCGTCACGCTATTCTCTCTCCTCGTCTTCACGGGGCTCGGGAGCCTGCTGTTCGCGGGGCGTCTTTCGCCCGGCGATCGCCTGGCCTGGGCCGTGCCGCTCGGCATTGCGCTCTTCATGGCGATCTTCCTCGGTGGCTCGTCGCTCTTCGTGTCGCACCTCATCGGGCTGCCGGTCGGCGTCCGGATCGCGCTCGCCGTGCTCTTGCTCTGCCCGATCGGGCTCCTCCTCGGCGTGCCCTTCGCCTACGGCCTCCGCGTCGTGACCGAGCACCACCCCGCGCTCACCCCATGGGCATGGGCCATCAACGGTTCCATGAGCGTCGTCGGCTCGATCCTCACGGTCATCGTCTCCATGAACTTCGGCTTCACGGCGGTAATGTGCTCCGCCGTCGTCGTTTATCTCGTCGCGTTCGCCGCGCTGATGGGCGCGCCGCGTGCGTCGACGTCGTGATTGTGACCGGGCCGGAGCGGAGTCCTGGTCAGGGGCTGGGGCAGCTGGCGGAGGGGGATGGGCTGAGGAGAAGGGGCGGGGTCAGGGTCGGCGTCAGGGACAGGGACAGCGACGGGGACAGGGACTGCGTCGGCGTGCGTAGCAGGAAGGGCGGCTGACGTGGCGGGGCGTGGCGCAGTAGGGTGGGCTGACCCGCCACGCGGTCGCGTGCTCAGGGACTCGAGGGGATGGGACGAAGAAGATGTCATGCGCGAGGCCACTGTGGATGAAGCGATTGCCGGAATCGTCGCAGGCGCGAGGAAGACGGGCATACCGGAGCTGCTGGAACTCCTTCCCGCGCGGCCACACGATGCAGACGAGTGCTCTCGGTGCTCGGGCAAGCGACGCGTCACGATCGGACCTGACCAGCGCACCGGCGAACTCATCACGGTGGTGTGCATGGATTGCTCCGGCCGAGGGTGGCGAATCCGCTGAGCCGTCGAGCGCGACAACTCGCATCCGCCTCCAACCCCAGCCCCAACCCCGAGCGCTACCGCCGGCTCGTCCCCTCGCTCCTCCTCCGTCCCATCACCGTCGCATAGGCCGCCGGCAAGAAATACAAAGTCAACAACGTCGCCGTCACCAGCCCCCCGATCACCACGGTCGCGAGCGGTCGCTGCACCTCGCTGCCCGGCGCCGTCGATAGCGCCATGGGCAGGAAGCCGAGGGACGCGACCAGGGCCGTCATCAGCACGGGGCGCAGGCGCTGCTCGGCGACGCGGGTGATGGCGGCCTCGGTGGTCTCGCCGCTCTCCTCCAGGTGGCGCGAGAACGAGACCATGACGAGGCCGTTGAGCACCGCGACGCCGAAGAGCGCGATGAAGCCCACGCCGGCGGAGATCGAGAAGGGGATCTGACGGAGGAGCAGCGCGATCACGCCGCCGATGAACGCGAACGGCACGCCGAGCAGGATGACCGCCGCGACGCGGAGCGAGCGGAAGGCGAACCAGAGCAGGAACGCGATGAGCGCGAGCGCGAGCGGCACGACGACGGAGAGGCGCGCAGCCGCGTCCTGGTAATGCGTGAGCTGGCCGCCCCACTCGACGCGGTAGCCGGCAGGGAGCGGCACGGAGGCGCGCACGGCGCTCTCGGCGTCATGCACGACGGACTTCAGGTCGCGGCCGCGGGCGTTGAACTCGACGCTGATGCGCCTCGACTGGTTCGCGCGGTTGATCTCCGCGGGACCGGTCACGATCTCGAGGTCGGCGACGTCTCCGAGCGGGACGATCTGCCCGCTGACGGAGCGCAGCGGGAGCCGGAGCAGCGGATCCAGGTCGCCGGCGAACTCGTTGCGCACCTTCACGACGATGCCGAAGCGACGCTCGCCCTCCATCACCTCTCCCGCGGCGTGCCCGACCGCGATCGTCTCGACGATCTGGTTCACGTCGGCGATGGTGAGTCCGTAGCGCGCGAGACGGTTTCGATCCGGTGTGACGCGCAGGTACTTCAGCCCGGCGACCTGCTCCGCGCGGACGTCGACGGCGCCTTGCACCCTGCCGATCACGACGGAGGCGCGCTCGGCGATCGTGCGTAGCGTCGAAAGGTCCGGGCCATACACGAGCAGCGCGCCGTCGGTCCGGATGCCTGCGACGAGCTCGTTCGTGCGCATCTGGATGGGCTGCGCGATGAACCCGCCCACCTCGGGGACGCGCTCGGTGATCTTGGCGGCGATCTGCGCGGCCAGTTCCTCTCGCGTGAGGCCCGGTCGCCAGTCCTTTCGCTCCTTGATGGCGAGGTACACGTCGGTCTGCTCGATGCCCATGGGGTCGGTGGCGAGCTGGGGCGAGCCCGTCTTGCTCACCACCGTGCGTATCTCCGGGACCTCGAGCAGCGCCCTCTGAACGCGAGCGTCGGTGTCGATGGATGCGCTGAGGGCGACGTCGGGGAGCCTGCGGGATTCGACGAGGAGATCGCCCTCGTCGAGCGTCGGGATGAACTCTGCGCCGAGGCCCCCGAAGGCCGCGACCGTGCCCGCGAAGAGCATCGCCGCGACGGCTCCCGCCATTGCGCGGTGGCGCATCGACCACGCGAGCGTCGGCGCATAGACGCGGTGTGCGGCGCGCAGCAACCACGCCTCGGCGCTTCGCGCAGGGGCGCGCACGAAGAGGCTCGTCAGCACCGGCACCAGGGTCAGGGAAAGAAGCATCGCGCCGCCGAGCGCGAGCAGCACCGTCGTCGCCATCGGACGGAACAGCTTCCCCTCGATGTCGGTGAGCGCGAGCACCGGCAGATAGACGACGGCGATAACCGCCTCCCCGAAGACGCTCGCGGCGCGGACCTCGAGCGTCGCGGCTTCCACCGTGCTGCGGCGCTCGTCGGGCAAGAGCCGGCGGCCGGCGGCGCGCTCCGCCTCGCCGAGCCTGCGGACGGCGTTCTCCACGATGATGACGGCGCCGTCCACGATGAGGCCGAAGTCGATGGCGCCGAGGCTCATCAGGTTGCCGGAGAGCCCCATCGCGTTCATGGCCACCACCGCGACGAGGAGCGACAGCGGGATGGTCGTCGCGACGACGAGCCCTGCCCGCACGTCACCGAGCAGCAGGAACAGGATGGCGATGACCAGCAGCGCGCCCTCGCCGAGGTTCGTCAGCACCGTCCGGATCGTCCGGTTCACGAGCACCGAGCGGTCGTAGAAGACGTCGATGTGGGTGCCCTTCGGGAGCGAGGGCTCGAGGGCGGCGAGCTTGTTCTTCACCCGCTCGGTGACGGTGCGGGAGTTCTCGCCCATGAGCATCAGCGCGACGCCCACCACGACCTGCCCCTTGCCGTCCATGGAGGCCGCGCCGTAGCGGAGCCGGGCGCCGAAGGCGGCGTCGCCCACCGTCGCGACCGTGATGGGGACGCCCTCCGGCGTCGCGCCGATGACGACCCGCCGGAGGTCGTCGATGTCCTTCACGAGCCCGTTCGTCCCGATGACGAAGCGCTCGCGGTTGTGCTCGACGTACCCGCCGCCCGCGTTCGCGTTGGATTTCTCGAGGGCCTCCACGACCTGCGCGACGGAGACGCCCGCGGCCTGCAGGCGCGCCGGATCGAGGATGACCTGGTACTCCCTCCGCTCGCCGCCGAAGCTGTCGACCTCGACGATGCCGGGCACGGTGCGGAGCGCCGGCCGGATCTGCCAGTCGAGGACCTCTTCGAGCGCCATCTGGGACAGGCGCGGGTTCACCACGACGAACTGGCATACCTCGCCGAGGCCGGTCGTGATGGGGCCCATCTCCGGGACTCCGTAGTGTCGCGGCACGTTGCTGCGCGCCTCGAGCATGTGCTCGCTGACGAGCTGGCGCGCCCAGTACATGTTCGTGCCGTCCTCGAAGACGATGGTCACGACGGAGATCCCGTACTTCGAGATGGAACGCACCTCGGTGGTGCGCGGGATGCCGGCCATCGCGCGCTCCACCGGGACGCTGACGTACTGTTCGACCTCGGTCGGCGCGAGCGCCGGCGACGTCGTGATGACCTGCACCTGGACGTTCGTGATGTCGGGTACCGCGTCGATGGGTAACGTGGCGGCTGCTCGCGCGCCGACCAGGACGAGCAGCGCCGTCGCGAACAGCACCAGGGCGCGGTTCTTGAGGGACCAGGAGACGATCGCCGAGAGGAGCGCCACCTCACTCCTCCTCGCCGAGGGTGCTGCGCAGCACGGCGCTCTTCAGAGTGAAGGCGCCCTCGACGACGACGTCCTCGCCCTCCCGCAGGCCCGATACGATCTCGACCATGCCGATGGACGCTTCTCCGGGTACCACGTCGTGCTGCTCGTAGTCGCCGTCCGCGTGCCGTACGAACACGACCATCTTGCCGGCGACCTCGATGAGGGCCGTCCTCGGGACGACGAGGCGCGGCTCGCCGTTCGGCGGCCCCTTCGAGACGCGTGCGGTGCCGAACAGACCGATCCTGAGCAGGCCGTCGGGGTTGGTGAGGCCGATGCGCGCGGTGAGCGTCCTCACGGCTGGATCGATCTGCTGGCCGATGTACTCGACTTGCCCGCTGAAGTGACGGTCGGGGAAGGCGTTGAGCTCGACCTCCGACGGCGCGCCGACGCGGAGCTCCGCGAGGTCCTTCTCGAAGATGCGGCCGAGGAACCACACGCTCGAGAGGTCGGCGATGCTCCCGAGCGTCCTGTCCGGCGTCACCGGCTGTCCGACGATCGCGTCGCGGGAGAGCACGGTGCCGGCCGTCGGCGCCCGCAGCGCGAGCAGGAAGGCCGAGCCCGAGGTGGACCCGGCGCCGAGCCCGGTGAGCTGCTCTCCGAGCGAGCGCGCCTCGGCCTCGAGCGCATCGGCCTGAGCGACGGCGTCGCGGTAAGCCTGCTCCGAGGTGAGGCGGTCCGCGAGGAGGGCCTCGAGCCGTGCGGCGTTGGAGCGCGCTGCCTTGGCACGCGCCGTCGCGGCGGTGAACGCCGAGCGCACGTTGCCGAGCTCCGGCACGCGGACGAGCGCGAGGACGTCGCCCCTGTTCACCCGTCCCCCTTCGCGAAAGGTCACCGTCTCGAGCCGTCCGGCGACCGGTGACGAGATCCGCGCGGAGCGATCCGGATCGGAGACGACCTCCCCCGGGAGCGACAGCGTCGAGGCGAGCGCTTGCCGGATCACCTTCGCCGTCTTGATGCCGGCGTTCTGGACCACGTCGGCGGGCAGGCGCACCAGACGGGGGAGCGACGGGTGCGCTGGCTCGTCGACGTGCCCGCTCGCGATGACGGCTACGGCCACCTCGTCCGGCTTTCGCTCCGCTTCGCCGCCGCGATGGCACGCGGCGGCGAGCATCGCGACGGCGACGGCGGTCGGAAGCGATGCCGTCCTCACGGTGTCCCTCGTTCCAGCGCGACGCCGGCGGCGCGTGCCACGTCCACCGAGGCGACGCAGAGGTCCTCGTTTGCCACCAGTGCCGCGAGGAGGAGCGCGATCAGCGCCTCCTGCGCGACGACCGCGTCGCGCACGGCGAGCCGCCCTGCCTCTATCTCGCTCGCCATCCGGTCGAGCGATTCACGGGCGCGCACCGTGCGCTCCGGCCCGTAGAGCGCGGCGCGCCGGCGCGCGGCGTCGTAGCGTGCGAGGGCCCGCGACGTGTCCTTCGACGCCTCGCGCTCGGCCTGGGCGGCGCGCGTCACGGCGGCTCGGGCCAGGGCCTCCGACTCCGCGATCTCGCCGGTGTAGGTCTGTCCGAGCGGGTGCGGCAGCGGGATCGGCAGCGACAGCCCGACGCCGAGGACGCGCTCCGAGAAGCCGTCGCGCTCGATGAACGCGGAGATCGTCGGGCTCGGGATGCGCTGCCTTCGAAACACGTCGGCGCGCGCGAGCTCGGCGTGGGACTGGTCCTCCAGGGCGCGGACCTCGGGCCGCCGGACTCCGCGGAGACCTCCGCTCGCGGACAGCTCGCCGGCGACGGCGAGCGGCGAGAGCGTCCCCTCGACGGCGAGGTCAGTCGACGTGGGCAAGCCGAGGAGCGCGCTCAGCGTCGCGCTCGCTTCCCGCGCCTTCTGCTCTCGCGACAGCACGGCGTCCTCCACCGCAACCAGGGCAGCGTCGGCGAGATCGGCGTCGACGCCCGCGATGACGCCGTGGGCCGCGGCGCCCTTCGCAGCGTCCGCGACGCGACGCGCGGTCGCCGTCAGGTCCCTCGTGAGCGCCAGCTGCTGCCGCGCCGCGACCGTCTCGAAGTAGGAGCGGAGCGCGTCGGCCGCAGCGTCCCGCTCGGTCACGCGGACCACCTCCGCCTCTGCCTCGCGAGCGTACGCCGAGGCTCGCCGGCGCGCTCCGCGCTGCCCAGCGAGCTCGACCTCCTGCGCGAGTGTCGCCGACCAGTTCACGTCGGCGCCCTCGGAGGCGCTCCTCCGCGCGACCCAGCCGCTCAGCACCGGGTTCGAAGGCAGGATCGTGCGGGCGGACTCCTCGCGACCCGCTGCTGCTTGCAGCGAGCGGCGCTCTGCTCGAGCCGATAGACTCGCTCGAAGAGCGCAGGGCACGACGGAGTCGCGAGTGATGCGGGTGCAAACGTCCTCCGCACGCGCATCCAGGGCTTTGAACAACACGGCCGCGCCGAGCGCGGCTCGGGCCAAACGGGTCAAGGTCACGGGTCACTCCTCCGCCAGAGCTGGCGGCTTCGAAGGGTGCGCTCGTCGAGCGAGGTGAGGGACGAGGCGTTGGTCACCGGGCGGCGACGCGAACGTGCCCGTCCTCTTCGCGCTTCTTTTCGACTGGCGCCGTGGACGGTCTCGAATCAGCGCGCCGTCGGCGCGCCGGGGTCGGCATCGGACGTGGCGTGTCGCGACACGCGGGGCCCTGCGCGGATCGGCGCAGGGCCGTCGCTACCTCACGACGCGCCGACGACGAGCGACCGTGGGGGTCGGTAGACGCCGCTCAGCACGGGCGACGGCGGCGTGGTGTCGTCTCGCGCGGGCCCGACGACGCTCGGCGCGTCGAACCGGACGAGGAGCACGGAGCCGGCGGCGCCCTGCGGAAGCGACGCGACGCCGTGGGAGCAGTGGCAATTCGGGCAGCCCGGGGGGCAGTGGCAATCACCGCGCTCGCGCAGGCAATCGTCGTCGACGTCCGGGGCATCCACGCCGAGCGCGAAGGCCCAGACCACGTCCGAGGCATCGCGCGCGACGCCGCCGGTCTGGACCGCCAGCGAAGCCACGATGAGCCGGAGCGCGAGGACGAGCCAGGGAGCTCGTGCGGTCCAGCTTCGTCGGGGGCGTGCCACGCGACGAGTATATCGTCCGTCTTCGGGCGATGATACGGGGCGAGGGGCCCGTGCCCGCGTCCGATCCACCCGCCGAGCCCCTCGCCGCCCTCGAGCCCGAAGTGCCGCCTTCCGCGGGCCCCACCCCGCTCGATGCCGGGTCGCCCGTCGATCCCGAAGCCGAAACGGCCGCTGTCGTCGGACGGGGCGGCCTGGCCATCACCTTTGCCAAGGCCTACTTCATCCTGCAGGGGCTCGTGCAGCAGGTCCTCTTGCCGCGCGTCCTCGGCCTCGACGGCTACGGGGCGCTCTCGAGCGTGCTCAGCGCGTCGAGCATCACTTACAACCCCATCGTCACCACGTCGATCCAGGGGGTGAGCCGCGCCGTCGCGCAGACGAAGGGCGCCGAGCAGAGCGCCACGGTGCGTCGCACGTTCCTGGTGCACGCGGCTCTCGCCGTCGTCGCGTCGTCCGCGTTCTTCGTCGCGGCCCCGTACACGGCGGGGTTCATGCGCGCGCCGCACATCGTGGCGCCCCTGCGCCTGGTGAGCCTCGTGCTCCTCCTGTACGGGCTCTATTCGCCGCTCATCGGCGCGCTGAACGGGCGACGCCGGTTCGTGGCTCAGGCAAGCTTCGATATCCTCTTCGCGACGCTCCGGACGACGGCGCTCGTGGTCGGAGGCTATCTCGCGCCGGCCGGTCAGGGCGTGCTCGGCTCCATCGGCGGGTTCGTGACCGTCGCGCTGGTCATCGCCGTGGCGGCCATCGCCGTCGTCGGCATCGGCAAGCGTGGCCCGGGCGGCCCTTCGGCGCTCGCCCACGTCGCCTTCATCCTGCCGCTGCTCGCGGGCCAGGTGCTCCTGAACCTGCTCCTGCAGGCGGATCTCACGCTGCTCCGTCGCTTCGCGGGGGACGCGGCGCAGGCGGCCGGGCTGCCCGCGCTCGCCGCCGATCCGCTGGTCGGCGCCTATCGCGCCACGCAGCTCTACTCGTTCCTGCCGTACCAGCTGCTCGTCAGCGTGACGTTCGTCCTGTTTCCGCTGCTGGCGACCGCTCACAAGGCCGGCGATCGCGAGGCCGTCGCTCGCTACGTGAAGGCGGGCGTTCGCATCGCGATGATCGTCGCGGGGCTCCTGGTGTGCGTCACGTCGGGGCTCTCGGCGCAGTTGCTCCGCCTCGTGTACTCGCCGCAGGTCGCGGAGCTCGGCGCGCGCGCCATGCAGACTCTGACGCTCGGGTTCGGGGCCTTCGCGATCCTCGGCGTGCTCACCGCGGTGCTCTCGAGCATCGGGCGGGAGCGTGAAGGAGCGACGGTGATCGCCGTCGCGTTCGCTCTCGTCGTCGCGCTCTGCTTCGCGTGGGCGCGCGGCGCGCCGTTCGGCGAGGACCTGCTCCGGAACACGGCGCTGTCGACGTCCGCCGGGCTCGTGCTCGCCGCCGTCTGCGCGGCCGTGCTCGTCTATCGCGCGGCCGGCTCCGTGGTGGCGCTCGGCAGCGCCGTCCGCGTCGCCGCGTCGCTCGCCGTCGCCATCTTCGTCGCGCGCCACCTGCCCCTCGCGGGCAAGATCGTCACGCTCGCGGAGTGCGCCGCCGTCGCGCTGATCTACGTGGCCGGGCTCGCGGCGAGCCGCGAGCTCGGGGGTGACGACGTCGCGATCGTCTCCCGCATCGTCCGGCGCCGCCGTCCCGGGTGAGGCGGCGTCACTTCGCGATCAGGACCGCGCCCTGCTTCGCCGAAAGCTTCACCTCGGTGACCTCTGCGCCGTCGATGGTCGTGTAAGGGCCCGGCAGCGTGACCGTCGTGCTCGCAGCTCCAGGCTCGAGCATCAGGACGAGCCCGTTCTGAAACTGTCGGCGGAATACTCCCGTGGCGCTCCGGGTGCGGCCCGAGACGGCGGCGCCGAGGTGAACGTCGTACCCCTTCCACCACGTGCTCGGCGCCATGGCCGCGTCGCCGAGGCCGTCACTTCCGTTGCTGACGAGGAGATAGCAGGCGAGCGCGTACTGGCGCTCCCCGTCGTTCGACGGAAAATCGTCGATGACCGCCCACTTGCCCGCGCTGTGCACCACGTCCACGAACGCCATCTTGGCGTACACCGACCATTCGCCGGTGCCGCCCGTGAGCCCCCCGTCGCTCGCGAACCCGCCCTCGAGGTTGATGACGCTGGCGGCCTTCATCTCCTGCTTCACGTACGTGTCGGCGGTGCGGGTCGGGCGCGCGTACCAGATCGAGTTGTGGAGCAGCTCGTAGGAGGGGAGCGCCGCGGCGATCTCCGCCATGAACGACGCCACCGCGGCGCTCCATGAGTCCTCCGTGACCACGGCCTTGGTCGCGGGCGAGTACGCGGTGACGCTCTTGGTGCCGTCGCTGAAGCGCAGCGCGAGGTTCACGTCGTCGATCCACGCGCCGCGATAGCCCTTTGCGAGCGAAGCCTTCAACGTCGCGATCCAGTCGCTGCGAAAGGCCGCGCTGGTGACGTCGGCGGCGTACTGCGGACAGGTTCCGCCCGAGCAGTTCCAGTCGAGATAGACGGAGTGACCTCCGGAGTCCTGGAGGACCCAATCCGGATGGTTCTTCGCGGTGCTGCTGCCCGGATAGATCACCTGCGAGTCCGAGTACACCCAGCCGTTCGGATAAAACGAGGTCTTGTCGTCGAAGAACGTGGTGAAGACTTCCATCCGGTAGAAGTGATCGTTCAGCCAGGTCACGGTGGAAGGGGAGGGCTTCGTCACGACGGAGTCGAACGTGGGATCCCCCATGCGCTTGACGATGTGAACGTCGCCTTCGGACGGCCCCGGCGTCGGCGCGCCGGTGTCGCCGACACCCGGCGAACCAGCGTCGTGCCCGTTCGCGGTGCCGCCGTCGCCGATCGCTGGTGCACCCCCGGTGCTCGGAGCCCCGCCGCTGCTCGACGCGCCCCCGCTGCTCGCTGGCGAGCCCCCGCGGTTGCCGGTGATCGCGGCGCCGCCGCTGCCAGCGGACGATACGCCGCCGCCGCCGCGGCTCATCGACGCGCCGGCACCCTGGCCGCCGCTCGGAGCTCCACCCGTGCCAGCGGGGCCCGCGTCCGACGAGGTCTCCCGGCTCTCGCTCTTCGTGCACCCCGGAACGGCGGCGAGGAACAAGCCGAGACTCCAGAGAGCGCGGCAAATTAGCTTCGATCTCATCATGGTGCCTTCGTGAACGACTGGAACGCCGTGGCGGCCGGCTTTGCGTCTCCGGCGTACGTGAAGAGACCGAAGTGATACTCCGCGCTGTCCGGCGTGTACGTCGTCCCGGACGTGCCCGGCAGCTGCTCGTCGAGGAGCTCGTAGACATAGGCGCGCGCGATGAGCTTGCTCGCGGCGAAGACGCCGAGCCCGCGTCGAATGACGTCCGCCTGCGACGCAGCGCTCACGTTGCCGTAGCTCGAGATGCCGGTCTCCGTGACCCAGAGAGGCTTGCCCGAACCCTGGAAGCGCGCATGAGACTGGGCCACCGCGGCAACCGGCAGGCTCTCCGGGTTCGAGCCGAAGTAAAGGTGCGCGTTCACGATGTCGACGTAGGCGCTGACGTCGGGAAAGAACGCCAGATTCGACGCATCGGTCGAGTGCCCCACCGACGGCCCCAGCACCGCCAGCCCCTTCGCGTGCGCCGCCTCGTAGAGCGCCTTCTGCGTGTAGAGGACGAAATCCGAGGCCGTCATTCCTGACGGGAGCACGCCCGCGTTGTAGCTCTTCGTGTTGAATAGATCCCACTCGTTCAAGCCTTCGACGCGCAGCGTGAGCCCGAGGGGCTCTGCCGCATCGATGCTCTTCTGCAGCAGGGGGCCGACGGCCGCCGGATCGAACGGCTTGCCCTCCGCGGAGGCGGACAGGAGCAGCACCACGTCCTTCACGCCGAAGCTCGCGAGCCGCGCGAGGAACGCCGTATCGCCGATGGTGCCGCCGCGCACGCCTGGCGACCCGAGCGCGACGAGAGCACTCCCCATGCGGTCCTTCCCGTCGGCGGCGACGTAGCCGTACGCGGTCGGCTTCGGGTAGCCGTGAACATTCACGCCCGCAACGAGCGCAGCGGGAACGGGCGGCGCGGCGTCCGGCCCTGCATCGGTCAAGCCGCGCGCGCCGCCGGCTTCCGTGCCGGCACCGCCGGCGCCGGAGACGCCTCCAGAGGAAGTGCCGCCGGTTGCCGTGGCTCCTCCCGACGCTGCACCGGCTCTTCCGGCAGGAGCGCCGCCGGCGCCCGTGCCTCCATTGCCGACCGACGCCCCGCCTGCCGCTGCCGGGCTCGTTCCGCCGGCGCCATCCGCGGGGCGCTCTCCGCCGCTCTCCGCGCGATCACTCGAGCCCCCGGACGCACCGGCAGTCGACGAGCCGGCGTTCGTCGAGCCGCACCCTAGGAGTGCAATGGAGAGATACACGGAGAAGCGTCGGAGGTCGTCACTCACATCGACACCGTGTTCTCCGGAGGGTCGTGAGCATTCGGGGTACTCCAGCGTAGCGCGTGCCGCGGGCGCGTCCGCCGCGGTCACCAGGACCGTGCAGGCCAACGCGGGGAGCTCTCGATTCTACAAAAATCCAACCCGACGGTCGGGAGTCGTCAGCCATTCACCGCGGGATCCTGTCGGTAGAACTCGCAGAGCGCTTCGTAGAGCTCCGGATGAGTGCGTTCGAGTCGAGCCCCGTTCTCGAAGAACACTTCCGTGACCACCGCGAAGAACTCCGCGGGATTGGTCGCGGCGTAGGCGTCGAGATCCGTGCGTCGATGCTGGGCTATCCGCCGGACGAGCTCGTCGTACTCGGTGCCGAGCACGCGAGCCCAGGCGATGTACGAGGAGCGCTCGCCGAAGCCGGAAGCGCCGCCCTCCGCGTCGAGCTGGTGCGCGAACTCGTGGAAGACGACGTTGTGCCCGTCGTGCGGGTTCGACGCGCCGCGCGTCACGGCATCCCAGGCGAGCACCACCACCCCGCGCACCCAGGATTCCCCGACGCGCTCCTGGTCGCCCTCGACCGCCACGCCTCCGAGATTCTGCCGGACGTTCTTCACGACGTAGGCGCTCGGGTAGACGAGGATCGACTCGACGCCAGGGTAGTAGTCCGTCTCCCGGTGCAAGAGCAGCACGCACGCCTGAGCGGCGATGGTCAGCTTGATCTCGTCGGTGAGCACGAGGCCCGCGCAGCCCTCGAACGTCTTCTCGGCGAGGAAGACCTGGATGTGTCCCTCGAGCTCGCGTTGATCCTCCGCGGACAGCGTCAGGACGTACGGGACGTTGGCGTGGACCGTCGCGCGCTGCTCGGCCGAGAGGGGTGTCGCCTTCAGTGCTTCGCGACGCTTGCCCTTGAAGAGGAAGTCGAACATCCTGGGTTTGATTTTCCAACGCGCCAGCCGGGTGGAGTCTGGCGACATTCGCGGGCGGAGGCCAGTCCGCGCCGGCTTCGCCGGTAGTCTCGCAGCTTTGATTTTCACCCAGACCCGACCTCCGCCCCACAAGACGCAATGGCAAGGAGGTGCCGCCAGCTCCGGCGCCCCCCCGAAGGCAATGTAGAGAGGCACTCGGGTGGTCCGGACCACGCCCGAACGCAAT
>CAYUAW010000091.1:9967-20785 GCA_964442485.1 uncultured Polyangiaceae bacterium | reverse complement strand
AGTGGGACATGGAAGCTGAGACACAGCCTACTGCCCCTGTTCACCGGCCGCTCGAGTGGAAGCTCGCGTTCCGGGCGATGGTCGGTCTCGCCACCGACACCACACGAACGGACCACGTCTTCACCATCATCTCCGCGCTCACGGGCGACACGTTCGAGCGGACCTTCCAGGCGTTCCGCGCGACCCCGTACGGCCAGAGTCTGCTCCGGGAGCGGCCGAGCCTGCTGTCCGTCCTCTCCGACCGCGAGCGCCTGGCAGCGATGCCAGCGGGGAGCCTCGGCCGCGCCTACCTGACGTTCATGGACCGCGCGCAGATCACCGGTAGCGGCCTGGTGGCGGCCCAGGACGCTCGCCTCGATCCGAACGGCGCGTTCGACCTCGACCCCGAGCGCCGCTACGTCTCCGACCGCATGCGCGACATGCACGACCTCTGGCACGTGCTGACCGACTACGGCGCCGACGACACGGGCGAGATCGCGAATCTCTGGTTCTCGGTCGGCCAGTTCGGCAATCCGGGAATGGCCTTCATCGCGTTCTTCGGCGCCATCGGCGGCAAGCCCGACGAGTCGCTCGCGTGGTGGCGTTACTGCTACCGCGCCTACGTGCGTGGCAAGCGCGCACGTCGCCTGGTCTCGGAGCCCGTCGAGCAGATGCTCGAGTTACCCATCGACGAGGCGCGACGCCTGCTCGGGATCGCACCGACGGCTTCGCTGCACCCCGAGGGCGTCCGCCGCGGCTACCGGCGCGATCACCAGCTCGGCGCTGCCCCGCGCGCCCTCCTTGCCTGACCCGAGGCCCCGCGCTCGCTCCCCCGAGCCTCAACCCGACCCCCGAGCTCTCCCACTCCCACTCCCGCACCCTCTACGGCACCGCCTCGATGGCTCGACGGTAACGCTCGCGCCGGCGCTGATCGCTCAGGATCTGGTACGCCTCTTCGAGGACGGAGATGATCTCGGTGACGACGTCCGCGAGATCCGCGGTGCGCGACGTGAGGACGTGGCTCGGTTCGAGCTCCCGCCGCAGCGCGGTGAAAGCGCGGCGGATGTCGTAGCCGGTCGCGTCACGAGAGACGCCGAGCACGGCGAAGTAGTCGCCCTCGTCCACGAGCGCCTTGCGCGTCAGGATGCGCGCGCGCAGCGCCTCGTCGTCGAGCTCGTCTCGCACCGGTGAAGGCCTTGCCAAAGGCGCCTTCGCGCGGACACCCGACGTGGACAGCACGCCGAGGCAGACGAGCGCATAGAGCATCGAGCACAGGGCGGGATCCGGCGAGGACTCCACGAGCTCGCGCACGGTCATGCCGGCCGCGTTTTGCACGCGCTCGGCCTCGGCTGGTGGAAGTGCGCACTCGCCGAGCAAGGCGAGCGACGGTCCGCCGCTGAGCTCGGTGTCGAGGCCGCCCAGGCGGGTCAGCGCTTCTTCCGGAGCGATGATGCGCCGCACGACCTCCACGAGCACCTCCGCACCGGTGGCGCCACCGAACACGGCGGGTTCGTCGACGAGGCGCCCGACGTCTTCCTCCACCACACTGCCGCGCTCGATTTCCAGCACCCTGCCGACGAGCCACTCGGAGTGCGCGCGGAGGACGGGCCAGAGCTGATCTTGCGCGAGATGCCCGTGGGCGATGAGGGCGGCGCCGGCGCGCCGACCGAAGGCCGGCAGCTTGTGCCCCTGCCGCGCGACCTCCGGCGGAAGATCGCCGCGGCTCGCGAGGAACGCGACCAGCGACTCTCCGTGCACGCCGGTGGCGACGGTCACGACGTCTCCGTCGCGCAGCACGACGCGGCGGATGCCCTCGTCGACCTCGAACGCGAGTGCGCCCGTGTATCGCGCCGCGATCGCCTTCGCGAGCGTGACCACGGCATCGCCTGCGCGAAGCACCACCGGCGCGCCGAGCGAGGGACCTCCCGCGCCGGCTCTGGAATCGGCGGCACGGTCGCCCGGCTGTTCGCCGCCTTCTGCGTGGGCAGCGGACGGCGACTCGGCGTCGGGCGACACGGACTCGTCACGGCGGCGCACCGGAGGCGTGGTCGACGAGAGAGCGCGGCGGAGAAAATCGACGCGTTCGTCGTGAGCGCGCGCTTCGACGAGAGGATCGTCGAACGCCTGCGACGGTGGCGGCGGCGGCAGCCCTCTAGGACGGCTCGTCGGGACGGGGGCGTCGGGGTGGCTCGGCGGCTCGGGGATCGCGTTCTCTGACGCAGTGGGCGGCGGCCGGGAGCCGAGCTCTGATGGCGGGATCTCGGACGGGAGCTCCGGCACGGGCTTCGGCGGCTTGGGCGTCGAAGCCTGCTGCCGCACGCGTCGCGCCTCGTCGTCGGGCGCGAGATCCTCGGGCAGTGGGCGCTCGGACGTGTGCTCCGTCTTCAGACGGCCCAGCCCCGACGCCGTGCCCGCCGACTCCGAAGCGGGCGCGGCCGTGGCGTCGGTGCCGAGCGACGTCGCGAACGTGCCCCCCGTGTAGCCGCGAAGGCCGAGCCTCGAAGCATGAAGCGTCCCCGTGCCGTCCGGCGGCACCGGCGTCTGCGACTCTTCCGAGAAATCCTCGTCGTCGAGCGGCTCTTCGAGGGCGAGCAGCACCTCCGGCGGGAGCGCTCCCTCCGCGTCGATCTCGGGGCCGTGGTCCTCGCGTCCCGATTGCGGCGCGGGCTTGCTCGCGCTGAAGCGTCGTTCCGCCTCGAGCAGCACGTCCTGCATGTCCTGACCGAGCTCGACCGCCGGCGCGTCCGCCGCTTCCCTGGGTGGTGGGCCTTCTCCCGTCAGATCCGGGGGCAGAGGGATGGCCGCGGCCGCCATCGATGCCGGACCGACGTCGAGGCGGACCGAGCGCTCCGGCGGTCGGCTCTGGGCGCTGCTTCCCACTCGCCCAGGGGGCCGGCTCGATCGCTTCCGTCGTGGTTCGGGCGTCCCGATGAGGCGCTCGATGGCGTGGAGCATCGCGCCGACGTCGACCGGACGCGAGAATGCCGCATCCGCAAGCCCTTCCGGAAGCGCGAGCGCGATTCGCTCCCGCTCCCCGAGGGCGACGATCGCCACGCGGGAGTCCGCGGTGAGCTCGCGGACTCGCACCAGGGTCTCCACCGCGCCCTCGGCGTCCGCGTCGCAGACGACGAGCGCCGGCCGCTGGACGGCGACGCGGCCGGCGAGCAGTGCGAGCGGAACGTCAGCGACCGAATAGCCGAGCTCGCCGAGCGTCATGCTGATGCGCCCGGCTTCCGCCGAGGCATCACTGACGAACACGATGGGGTTGCCGTGCTCCGCTTCGCCGGCACCCGCGGATTCGGACTCCACCCTTCGACTATATCCGAGACGGAAGGGCGTCCCAAAGGCTCCAGCGGCGCCCGGGGGCGTTCAGCCGGGATCGCTGTTCCGATTCTTCGAACGTCGACCCGCGAGTGCGACGGCGATCGCGCCTCCAGCGCGCGGCCAGTAGGGTGCCGAAACGACCGCCACGACGATGAAGACCACGACGAAGAGTTCGCCGTTCGTGAGCCCGAGCATCTTCGCGAAGCTTACCCTACGCTATGGTGCCGGCGATGGATGTCGTCGTCGGGCTCGGCGCAAACCTGGGTGATCGGGAGGCTACTCTCCGCTCCGCCGTCCGGGAGCTCGCGGCGCTGGGCAGCCTCACCGGCGTTTCGAGGCTCTACGAGACGCCGCCCTTCGGCCCACCCCAGCCCGCGTATCTGAATGCCGCCGTTCGCATGGATGCCGAACCGGCACCGGGCGCCTTTCTCGAGGCGCTACTTGAGCTGGAGCGCCGCCACGGGCGGGTGCGGCGCGAGAAGTGGGGACCGCGGACACTGGATCTGGACATCCTGTGGATTGCTGGGACGGTGCTCGACGACGCGGCGCTTTCCGTTCCCCATCCACGCCTGCGCGAGCGGCTCTTCGCGTTGCTTCCGTTGGTCGACGTCGCTCCCGACGCGATCCATCCTTGCACCAGCGAAACATTTCGGGCACAGGTCCTCGCTTTGCCCGCCGACCCTGGCATTCACATCATCGCCGGGTCCCGCTGGGCGGGGTCGTGGGACCGGGACGAAGCCAACTTCGAGGACCATTGAACGCGCCGCGTCGTGGTCTAGACGCGTCCTTACCAAGATGGTAGGAGCCGCCCAACTCCGCGGCAGTTGTGTCCTCCGGCGAGGCGATAACTCCCCGAAGCCAAACCCATTCTTTCGACGATGACAGCCCTTGCCTCACTCGGGCTCGCCCTGGGCCAAAGCGCCCAGGAGGGCACCTCGCTTCTCGGAGCCTCGGGCGCCGTGAACATCGATTTCGATCTGACCTTCGTCGGGCAGATGGTCGTGTTCGCGGTGCTCATCCTCGTGCTCAAGCCGCTCGTCTTCGACCCGGTGCTCGGCCTCTTCGCGGAGCGCGAGAAGCGCACCGACGGCGCGAAGGCCGCGGCGCGCGAGATGCAGGAGAAGGCCGGCGTGCTTCTGCGCAAGTACGAGCACGAGCTGGAGAAGGTGCACGCCGTCGCCGCAGAAGAGCGTGATCGCATCCGCGCCGAGACGGCGCGTCTCGAGGCGGAGCAGATGCACGAAGCTCGTCAGATCGCGACGAAGATCATCGACGAGGGACGCGAGCGCATAAACGAGGAGATCCACGCCGTACGGTTCGAGCTCGGTAGGTCCTCCGAGCGCCTCGCGCGAGACATCGCAACGCGCGTCCTCGGCAGGGAGGTCTCGTGATGTCGATCAGGAAGATCGCCGTGATGCTCGCGCTGCTGGTCGCCGCGGGCGCGCCGCGCCTCGCCCGCGCTGACGACGAGCCCGCCCCCTCGAAGGTGGAAGAGGCGAAGAGCGGCGAGCACGCCGGGGCTGCCGGTGAGCACGAGGAAGCCGAGCAGGAGTTCAACTGGGCGTACGGCTTCATCGGCGAGAAGGAAGGCGTGGAGCCGAGCCTCGCCTACCGGCCGAAGGGCATGGCGCCGCCGTTCCTCGCGAACGTGCTGAACGCGCTGGTACTCTTCTCCATCATCGTCGTCGCCGGCAAGAAGCCGATCGCCGAGGGCCTGCGCAAGCGCAAGGAGCGCATCGTGCAGGGAATGGAAGAGGCGGGCCGCATGAAGGCCGACGCCGAGAAGCGCCTCACGGAGTACGAGAACAAGCTCAAACACATCGACACGGAGGTCGAGCGCATCCGCACGGAGATGCGTCAGGCTGCGGAGACCGAGCGCCGTCGCGTGCTCTCGGAGGCGAAGGAACGCCGCGAGCGCATGGAGCGCGACGCGCGCTTGCTGGTCGAGCAAGAGACGAAGGCCGCTCGCGAGGCGCTGTCGAGGGAGACGGTGGAAGCCGCCCTGCGCTCCGCGCGCGAGCTCATCGCCACTTCGCTCAGCGGCGCCGACCGCGAGCGGCTGTCGAGCGAGTATTTCGAGACGCTGCGCCGCTCACCGCTGTCGGCGACGGGAGGTCGATCGTGAGTCAGTCGACGGTGGCAGAGCGCTACGCGCGCGCGATCCTCGAGCTTGCCGACGAAGCCGGGCAGCTCTCCCAGATCACCGACCAAGTGAACTCGGTGGCGGCCGCCTTCGCCGAGAGCGCAGAGCTCCGCGCGATCACCACGAATCCCGCGGTGGAGGGCTCCGCCCGCGATCTGATGCTGAAGGACATCGGTGAGCGCCTCGGTCTCTCGATGATCGCCATGAACGCACTGCGGCTCATGGCGCGACGCGGGCGCCTCCACGCGCTCCCCGAGGTCGCGGTGATGCTCGCGCACCTGGCCGATGAAAAGGTCGGCGTGCTCCGTGCCACCGTCACCAGCGCCGAGCCGCTGTCCGAGGATTACTACCAGAAGCTCGCGAGCGAGCTCGAGAAGCGGACCTCGCGGAAGATCCTCCTCGAGCGCCGCCAGGATCCCACGTTGATTGCCGGTGTCGTCACTCGCATCGGGGATCACACCATCGACGGCAGCTTGAAGGGGCGTCTCGCCGCCCTCGAGCGCCAGCTACTCGCCTCCAACTGACTCACATTTCATCCGAAAGAACGCCATGCAGCTTCGCGCCGACGAGATCTCCCAGCTCATCAAGAAGCAGATTCAGAACTTCGACCGGGCGTCGCAGGTCAGCGAGACCGGTACGGTGCTCAGCGCCGGTGACGGTATCGCGCGCGTGTACGGCCTGGAGGGCGCCATGGCCGGCGAGCTCGTCGAGTTCGCGGGCGGAATTTCGGCCCTGGTGCTGAACCTCGAGGAGGACAACGTCGGCGTCGCGATTCTCGGCGAGGCCACGAGCATCAAGGAGGGCGACAGCGTCCGCCGCACGGGCCGCATCGCGGACGTCCCCGTCGGTGAGGCGGTCAGCGGCCGCGTCGTGAATGCTCTCGGTCAGCCCGTCGATGGCAAGGGCCCCATCGAGTCGAAGGATCGCCGCCGCATCGAGGTGAAGGCGCCGGGCATCCTGGCGCGCCAGTCGGTGAAGGAGCCGATGCAGACGGGCATCAAGGCCATCGACTCGATGATCCCCATCGGACGTGGCCAGCGCGAGCTCATCATCGGCGACCGCCAGACGGGCAAGACGGCAATCGCCATCGACACCATCATCAACCAGAAGGGCACCGGCGTTCGCTGCATCTACGTCGCGATCGGCCAGAAGGCATCCACGGTCGCCGGCGTGGTCGACAAGCTGACCCGCCACGGCGCCATGGAGTACACGACGGTCGTCATCGCGACGGCCATGGAGTCCGCGCCCCTGCAGTTCCTCGCGCCGTACACCGGCGTGACGATGGGCGAGTACTTCCGCGACACCGGCCGCCACTGCCTCTGCATCTATGACGACCTGTCGAAGCAGGCCGTCGCGTACCGGCAGATGTCGCTCCTGCTGCGCCGCCCGCCGGGTCGCGAGGCGTATCCGGGCGACGTCTTTTACGTTCACTCGCGGCTCCTCGAGCGCGCCGCGAAGATGGCCGACCGCTTCTACGTCGTGAAGAAGGGCACCCAGGTCCCCTCCGGCGACGCGAAGTTCCGCGGAGTCGACGGTGAGGTGCACGTCGGCATCGAGGCCAAGGAGAGCGCGGAGAAGGCGCTGAAGGCACAGGCAAACCCGGGAGAGCTCGAGATCGCGAAGGACGCCTACTCGGGCGGCTCGCTCACGGCGCTTCCCATCATCGAGACGCAGGCCGGCGACGTGTCCGCGTACATCCCGACGAACGTCATCTCCATCACCGACGGCCAGATCTTCCTCGAGACGGATCTCTTCTATTCCGGCATCCGTCCCGCCATCAACGTCGGCATCTCCGTGAGCCGCGTCGGGGGCAACGCGCAGATCAAGGCGATGAAGGGTGTCGCCGGCACGTTGCGTCTGGATCTGGCGCAGTACCGCGCCATGGCCGCCTTCGCGCAGTTCGCGAGCGACCTCGACGCCGCGACGCGAGCGCAGCTCGAGCGCGGCGAGCGCCTGGTGGAGCTCCTGAAGCAGGGGCAGTACCAGCCGCTTCCGATCGAGAAGCAGGTCGTCATCATCTACGCCGGCACGAAGGGCTTCGTGGACAAGCTCTCGGTGGAGTCACTCGGCGAGTACGAGCGCGAGCTCTACCGCTTCATCGACGAGAAGCACCCGGAGATCTGGAAGACCATCCGCGAGAAGAAGGCCATCGCGGACGACTTCAAGCCCACCTTCGAGGCGGCCCTGAAGTCCTTCACCGACGGGTTCGTCGCCTCGAAGGGATGATGCCAGCGTGGCCGATCTAAAGACCCTTCGAAAGCGCATCGGAAGCGTCAAGAACACGCAGAAGATCACGCGCGCCATGAAGATGGTCGCCGCTGCGCGCCTGAACCGCGCGCAGCAGCGCATCACCTCCATGCGCCCATACGCCGTGCGGGTGCGGACCGTCCTCTCCGAGGTGGTCTCCGCCGCGGATGCGGCGGCGGAAGGTGGCGAGCACGGCGTGGAGGTCGATCATCCGCTGCTCGCGCGGCGTCCCGAGAAGAGCACGCTGTTCCTCGTCATGTCCGGCGATCGCGGCCTCAGCGGTCCCTTCAACTCCAGCGTGAACAAGGCTGCGGAGCGCCAGTGGAAGGAGCGCTCCGCGGCTGGGCAAAGCGTTCAGCTCACCGTCATCGGGCGCAAGGGGAAAGAGTACTTCAAGCGCCGGGGCGCGCCGGTCGAGACCTACCTCGAAGGCGTCTGGGACAACCTGGGCCCCGAGCAGGCCCGGGTCATCGCGCAGTCGATCATCAAGCCCTTCCGCGCCGGGAAGGTCGACTCGCTCTACATCGTGTACAACGAGTTCAAGAGCGCGATGACGCAGCGAGTGGTCATCGAGCCGCTCTTCCCCCTTTCCCGCGCGGTGGAGAGCGCCGCGGACGCGAACGAGGCGGCCCGCGCCGCGACGTTCTCGTTCGAGCCCTCGAAGGAGGCGCTGCTCGACCGCCTCGTGCCGATGTACATCGAGATCACCATCCTGCGGGCTCTCTACGAGTCGCGCGCGTCGTTCTTCGGAGCCCAGATGACGGCAATGGATTCCGCTACCAAGAACGCCTCCGAGCTCATCGAGAAGCTGACGCTCAAATACAACCGGGCACGGCAGGCGGCCATCACCACCGAGATCATGGAAATCATCGGTGGCGCCGAAGCGCTGAACGGATAACGATCGGCCCAATGAGGGCCGGTAATCCGTTTCTCGCGTTGCTCTTCACCTGCTCTGCGCTCGCCGCTTGCGGCTCGAACGACCGTGCGCCGCCATCGAAGGGGACGTCCCCCCAGGGCACGGTGGACGGCGGCGGCAGCAAGACGCCGGATTTCGACTTCAGCGCCTTCGACGCTGCCGTGGAGTCGTTTCTGTCGAGCAAGGGCCTGGCCGGCGCGGGCGGCGTCGTCGTGCACCGCGACTACGGTATCGTTCACGAGAAGGGGTACGGCTCCTTCGACGCGAATCGCGTGTACCTCATCGCCTCCGCCAGCAAGATCCTGAGCGTCGGCGTGGTGATGCGCCTGATCGATCAGGGCAAGCTCGACCTCGGCACACCGATCAGCACGTACCTCTCCGACTGGGGAACGTACAAGACGGACATCACGCTGGCCGAGATGCTTTCGAACAGCTCCGGCATGGTCGGCCTCATCGACAACCCGCTCTACGCTCCTTACATCTGCCAGTACGTGTCGTCGGGGACGCTCGCCGACTGCGCCAAGACGATCTACACGGCGGACGACACGAAGGATCTCAAGCCGCCCAACACCGAGTTTCACTACGGCGGCGGCCAGTGGCAACTGGCGGGTGGCATCGCAGAGGTCGCGAGCGGGAAGAAGTGGGCAGACCTCTTCGCCGAGACGTACGCCGACTGCGGCCTCACGACGTCCGGGTACACGAATCAATACACGCTCGCGTACATGGCGGGCGGCAGCGTCGCCTCGGGGCTCGCCTACCCGGCGTTCTTCAAGGCCGACGTCGCGAATCTGCCCGCGACCGACAATCCGAGCATCGAGGGCGGCGCATTCACCACGACCCACGACTACGCCCAGGTGCTGCTCATGCATCTGCGCGGCGGCCTCTGCGACGGCGGGCGCGTCCTGTCGAAGAACGCCGTCGCGGGCATGCAGGAGGACAGGATCCAGGAGGAGTACGGCGGGACGACGGGAGATGCCACGCTCGCCGGCTACGGGCTGGGCTGGTGGATCGATCGGACGAACCCCGGTGTCTTCGCGGACACCGGGGCCTACGGCGCGATGCCCTGGCTCGACCTGCCGCGAGGGTACGCCGCATTCCTGGTCCTCGAGGCTGACGCGGGGACCGGCACCGACCTCCGCATCGCGACGAAGCCGCTGCTCGACCAGGTCTTCGACACTCAGTGAGGTTATATGGCGGTCCGGCTCACGAAGGTCGCGAAGCGAGCCGGGTGCGCGGCAAAGCAGCCGCCCGGCTACCTGTTCCCGCTGCTCGCCGGCCTTCCGCAGCCCAGCGACCCGCGCGTTCTCGTCGGCAGCGCGACGGCAGACGACGCAGCCGTGTACCGGCTCGACGACGAGCGCGCGCTCGTCCTGACCACGGACTTCTTCACGCCCATCGTCGACGACCCCTACGACTTCGGAGCCATCGCCGCCGCGAACGCACTGAGCGACGTCTACGCGATGGGCGCGACGCCGCTGACCGCGCTCGCCGTCGTTGGTTTCCCGGATGACCTGCTCGAGCCCGCGGTGCTGTCGCAGATTCTGCGGGGAGGCGCAGAAAAAGCGAGGGAAGCCGGCATCGATGTCGTCGGCGGACACACCATCAAGTCCGACGAACCCATCTACGGGCTTTCCGTGACAGGAATCGTTCACCCCGAGCGCATGGTGACGAACGCTGGAGCCCGCGTGGGAGACCTGCTCGTGCTCACGAAGCCCCTCGGCCTCGGCATCGTCACCACCGCCGCAAAAAACGACGAGGATTCGGAGGGTGCCATCGTCGAGGCGACTCGCCTCATGTCGATGCTGAACCGGGCAGCCTGCGACGCCATGCTCGAGGTTGGCGTGAACTCAGCGACGGACGTGACCGGATTCGGCTTGCTGGGGCACCTGCGGAACCTCCTCATGGCCAGCGGTCAATCTGCCTCAGTGGGGCTCGACGCCGTGCCTATTTTGCCCGCGGCACGGCGGTACGCGGAGCGCGGAGTCGCCCCCGGCGGCACGCGCGCGAATCACCGATTCATGGCGGAATTCGCCCGGTACGGGACGGACATTGGTCACGAGGAGCAGCTCCTGCTCTGCGACGCGCAGACATCCGGCGGCCTGCTCATCGCGGTCTCGGAGGACCGCGCTCCCGCGCTGCTGGCGGCGTTATCGCACCGAAACACACCTGTCCGCGCCATCGTCGGCCGCGTTGAATCGGGTCATCCGGG
>CAYUAW010000091.1:3314-9867 GCA_964442485.1 uncultured Polyangiaceae bacterium | reverse complement strand
ACCGAAACACACCTGTCCGCGCCATCGTCGGCCGCGTTGAATCGGGTCATCCGGGGACCGTGCGCATCGTTCGCCACGTCTCCTGAGCCGGTCGACGGCGTCGCGCTTCCGGAGCACTTGAGCGCGCAAGCTTCCACTTGGGCACTTCAGTGTGGCTGTGGAAAACAACTGCAACTCTCCGGAAACAGAGTGGCCCGCAAGTTGCAAAACGCCCCGCTCGACCCAAGCGAGCACACACCTGATGAAGAACCAGTACTGCGGCGTCGAGGCGGTCGACCGATCCATCGAGCGGACGAATGAATGGCTGGACGAGCTCTCGCTGCTGCTCGGTGCAGACGACAGCGCGGACGCTTTCGCAACCTTGCGGTCGGTCCTGCACGCTCTGCGTGACCGTCTCCCGCTCATCGCCAGCTCACGTGTGGCGGCGCAGCTTCCGCTGGTCCTGCGCGGTGTGTATTTCGAGGGGTGGCAGCCGGATCGCGGGCACGTTCACACGCGTTCGCTCGGAGAGTTCCTCACGCTGGTGGACCGCGACACGCCGCACGGGGGCGAGCTCGGCGCGGAAGACAAGGCGCGCGCCGTCTTCCGCCTGCTCGGCTCGCACATCGACGCAGCGGAGATAGCGCGTCTCGTGGCCGCGCTCCCCGCGCCCGTCCAGGAGCTCTTCCCCCGCGCCCAGGGGGACGTCGTCTCCGTCGCCCCCGCGCGCTCCAGCCTGCGCCACGCCGCGCTCCCCGCGAAGATCGCGTGAGCTACGAGCGGCCGAGGTGCTAGTCGTTCCTTCGCCCCATCGACGAGGTCAGCTGCACGAACGCCGCGATCGCTAGGCTCGCCGCTGCGGGGAGCGGGGCCCATCGCAGATCCGACAGGGGCAGTACGACGCGTAACGCGAGCGCCACGAAGGCATAGGGAACCGTCGCTGCCAGGACCACCCGGCGCAGGCTCTTGGCGAGCGCGACCGCGCGGACGCTGTTCCCCCACACGCGCTGCACGTGCCGGAGCCAGAACACGAGCGGCGCGAGTGAGATGGCGACGGTGATGATACCGACGACGACTCGCTCCGTCGGGGTGGTCCCGTTCACCCCGCGAAAGGCCGCCAGCGCACTGGTGCCGGCGTCGACGACGCACCCGAGCAGCCAGGCGTACGCGACGAGCGTGAGGAAGACCATCGTGGGGCGGGCGAGCTTCGCCTCGCGCGTCCGTTGCTCGAAGTCCTCGAGCGCCATCGGGGATCGTACCGTCGCGGCGGCGACGGTCGTCTTGCGCGCGGGACCTTGCGCGCCGGGGCGGGGCGGGAGGAGCGACACCGAGGCGGGCGTCTCCGGATCGAACGGCGCGAGCCGCTCGTCGAGCTCCGCCATCGAGCGGTAGCGATCCTCGGGGTCCTTCGCCATCGCCTTCTGGATGACGAGCTCGAGCGCCTCGGGGATGCTCGGCTGCACGGAGCGAGGACGCGGCGGCTCTTCCGTGAGCACCATGCCGAGCGCCTCGGCCGCGTCGTCGGAGTCGAACGGCAGCTTGCCGGTCACGGCGCGGTAGAGCATGGCCCCGACGCCGTAGATGTCCGCGCGGTGATCCGTCTTGGCGCCGCGTGCCTGCTCCGGCGGCATGTAGCCCGGCGTGCCCATGATCATTCCGGTCTGCGTCAGGCTGGCGCCGCCTGCGCTGTCGAACTTGGAGATACCGAAGTCGAGCACCTTCACGACCGGCGATTCCATGTCGCCGACCAGGAAGACGTTCTCCGGCTTCACGTCACGGTGCACGACGCCGCGCGCGTGCGCGGCCGAGAGCGCCCGGCAGACCTGTCGGACCACGTGCACGGCGCGGCCCGAGTCGATCCGCTCCCGCTCGTCGAGGAGGCTCGCGAAGTCCTTGCCCTCCAGGTACTCGCTGACCAGGAAGGGGCGGCCGTCGGGCGTGACACCGAGATCGTAGACGTCGACGACGTTGGGGTGGCCTATGCCGCTCGACGCCTCTGCCTCTCGCTGGAAGCGAGCGACGACGTTCGGCTGCTGCGCGTACATGTTGTGCAGCACCTTCACCGCGAAGCGCTTGTTCGGCAGCCGCACGTGGCGCGCCTCGTAGACACGCGCCATGCCGCCCTCGCCGATCACGCGGACGATGGAGAACGTGTCGCCCACCGTCGTGCCGAGGAGGGCGTCGGCTTCCTCTTCTTCCTCGACGTCCGAGAGCTCCGTCGCATCGCGCGGGCACACGCGAAAATCGCCGGGATAGCGCTCCAGGCAGGACGGGCAGATCTTGCCGAGACGCGCGCCGGCGCCGCTCTGCAGGGTGTTCGACGACGTGGACCAGCCGCGCCCGCCGAGCGTGGTCGGCTGGTCGCCGAGCGACTCTGCTTTCGCTCGAGGGCTTGGGGTGCGCGCGGCCATCGGATCCAGGTTGTTGGTCGAACGAGACGGTACGAGGATTGCCACGGTACGACGCCTCCGGGGTTACGTCCACCTGCCGGCGAAGACGCAAGCGCTGCCGCCGTGCGCCCGGCACTCGGGGTGCTCGAGTGCGCCAGTTCGCGCTCCGGCTAGCAGGAACATCCGCGTGATGTAGGCGACGAGGTACTTGCAGAACGCGTCGTCGGTGATCGGGAAGTCGAGGAGGCGTCCCGTCGCGGTGCGGTTGCCGCGCTCCACACTCCATGAGCCGGTGTCGTAGAACCTTCGCCAGTACTCTCCCGATTTCTGGAGCACGTAGGCGGGGCTCGTGAAGCGCACGAAGAGCCGATGCACGGTGGAGAGATCCTGGTCGGCCTCGTAGACGCCGATGACCGGCACGAGCGACAGGTCACCGTCGCCCATCGTGCTGTCGATGCAGCGAAGCAGACGGTGCTGCGTGTCCAGGTCGAACCACCCGGTCGGCGTCAGCGACGAAACGATGGCGCGGTCGGAATCGGAGAGCGCGGCGAGGACCTTCTTCCACGCGGCAGCCCCGTACATCCGTTCGACGAACGACCGCATGTGCAGCATGTTGGTGCCCTTGGCCTTCGACAAGACGACCCCATAGTTTACGGCCCCGCTCCCGTTTCACGAAGCCCGCCCTTTCACATTTCCCTTACTAAATTCCCGAATCGTCGAGCCGTTTGCCTTTCGAGCCTCGTCCTGTGATGGTTCTTGGTCGAGATGACCGCGCCAACGAAATTGCCGTCCACGCCCAAGACGGTGCTGCTGGTCGACGATAGTGCGTATTGGACCGACACCATCGCAGATGGTCTCCGGCGCGAGGGGTACGTGGTGAGCGTCCTCTACGACGGCCTCGCGGCCGTCGAGCGGCTCCGCAAGTCGCCGCCGGACATCCTCATCACTGATTACTTCCTGGCGAACCTCGACGGTGGAAAGCTCTGCCAACTGGCGAAGCTGCTCCCCCTCAATCCTCCCATCACGACGATCATCCTGACGGGCGGGGCAGATCGAAAGCAGTCGCGCGTGCCCTCGCCGCACGCCGACGCCGTGATCGCGAAGAACGCGACGCAGATCGTGTTCGAGGATCTGCGACGGGCCCTCGGTGAGCTCAGCCGGAGCCTCCCGCCGGAGGGCGAGACGCGCGAGGTGATCGGACACGAACGGCTCGCGCCGCGGGTCATCGCCAGCAAGCTGCACGGGCTCAAGCAGTATCTGGACGCGCTGCACGAAGGGATCGGCGACGCCGTCATCGGCGTCGACCTGCAGCTCCGGGTCTACTTCCTGAACTCGGTCGCGCTCGCTCTGTTTGGCCTGCGTGAGGAGGACGCTCTCGCTCGTCCCATCGATCAGGCGCTCGGCCTCGGGAAGGATCATCCGCTGGTCTCGTCGGTGCGCGTCGCGCTCGAGACGGGCGGACATCCGCGCCGGCCACTCACCGTCGAGTTCGAGCGGTTCACCCTGCGCGTCACGGTCGCCGGATTGAAGAGCCCCGACGGCCAGACGACGGCCGTCATCATCGCGCGCGACATCAGCGATCTGAAGGCCGCCGAGCAGGCGCGCCTCGCCTTCGAAGCGCGCATGCACGAAGCCGACAAGATGGCGTCGCTCGGGCACCTCGTCGCCGGCATTTCTCACGAGATCAACAACCCGCTCGCCGCGATCCTTCTCAATCTGCCCGCGCTGCAGGACGCCTTCGCGGAGGTGACCTCCGTCCTCGGTCGGCTGAAGGTGCGGCCGCCGTCGGACCTGCTCGACGAGGTTCCGCGCATCCTTGCCGAGTCGCTCGACGCGACGGAACGCATCCGCGTCATCGTCGCGGAGATGCGCCTGCTCGCGCACCCGAAGGGCGGCAGCGGCGAGCCGGCGCGCGTGGAAGATCTGCTCGACGGCGCCCTCGCGCTGGTCTCGAACGAGGTGCGCTTCAAGGCGCGCGTCGAGCGCGACTACGGACAGACGCCGCTCATCGTCGTGGATCGCACGCGGCTCAGTCAGGCGTTCCTCAACATCCTCCTGAACGCCGCCCAGGCGATAGAGAGCGGTGACCCGGACGGTTCGTGGATTCACGTGGAGGCGCGCGCCGAGAAGGACGGCGTGGTGGTCACCATCACGAACAGCGGCCCGCCCATCCCGCCGGAGGCGCTCCCGCGCATCTTCGAGCCGTTCTTCACGACCAAGCCCGTCGGGCAGGGTGTGGGGCTCGGGCTCAGCATCACCTACGACACCATCCGTCGCCATGGTGGGCACATCGAGGCCAAGAGCGGCACGGAGGAGCCCACGTCGTTCCGCATCTGGCTGCCGCTGAACACGGGCCTCGCGCTGGCCGCTCCCGCGGAGTCGGACGGCAGCACGCTCGCGCCTCCGTACCCGGCGCACATCCTGCTCGTCGACGACGATCCGCTCGTCCAGAACAGCATCCGCCGCACCCTGGAGCGCCACCACGACGTCATCGTGGTGGGCAGCGGCGGACGCGCCCTGCAGCTCCTCGAGGCCGAGAAGTTCGACATCGTCCTCTGCGACCTGATCATGCCTGGCATGACGGGGATGCAGCTCTTCGAGACGTTACGCCTTCGCGACCCGGCGCAGGCGGCGCGCTTCGTCTTCCTGACGGGCGGCACGAGCAGCCCGGAAGCTCGCAGCTTCCTCCTCGGCGTCGACAACCCACGCGCCTACAAGCCGCTCGGTGCCGATGAGATCGTGCGCTTGATAGGTAAGTGCCTGCGTCAATTCGCCGAAAAAGCATGAACACGCGTTCGTGTGCCCGCATGCGACATCGTCGCTGGTAGGTGCGAGTAGGGTTGCCGCGCAGACTGTGGCGTTAGCTCGCGGGACTACTCGACGAGCCAAGAGGAGCACTGACGAACGAGCCGGCGGTGATATCCTATGGTTCGATGGTAAGAGGCCGCTTCGATGGCCAGGCACAGGCTACCTCCCCCGAGGAAGAGCTCGTCGGCCACTACTGGCTGCGCTTGGGCCCCCGGGAGGTTCCGCTTCGCGAGGGCGAGACGTTGATCGGCCGCGGCGACGGCTGCCAGGTCGTCGTGAACGAGGCGATGGTGTCGCGCAAGCACGCGCGTATCGTGCTGTCGGGCGCGCGCCCGTATCTCGAGGACCTGGGAAGCGCGAACGGCACGTTCGTGAACCAGGCGCGCGTGCACGGCTTCCACGATCTCTTCCCCGGCGACCACATCTTCATCGGCACCTGCGACATGGAAGTCATCCGCGTCGTGGAGGTCGATCGGCCCACCGTGCCCGTCTTCGAGGACGAGCTCGACCGTCCGACTCCCTCGAGCGGAGTGAGCGCCTTCGATCCGGCCTCCGCCGCTCGCGTGACGCTCCCGAAGAGCCCCATCCCGGAATTCGAGGACTCCGCCGCCGCGAAGGCGGAGCTCGAGTGGTTCGAGACGTCGACGCACCTCGCCGACAAGATGTTCACGATGGGCCGCGTCGATGCGGCGCTGCGCATCCTGGAGGGCCCGCTGAAGGAGATCCTCGACGGCGCGCGGCTCGGTCGTCTCCCTTCTGCTGCGCTGCTCGACGTGGTCGGGCGCTACGCCGTGAAGCTCGCCAACGATACGGTGGACGGCTCGTGGGTGGATCTTGCGATCGAGACGCATCTGCTCTCGGGACGGCCGCTGCGCGAGGAAACCATCCAGAAGCTCGCGACGCTGCGCGCGAAGGCGCCGATCGGAAACGACGCGCTCATCGAGCAGTATTACGAGCAGCTGCGCGGGGTGATGGCGTCGTTCAGCCCGGCGGATCGGTTGCTGTCGGAGCGGGTTGCGTGTCTCTTGCCTGCGCTCGGGCCTTATAGCGAACCGGTGTGAAGGCGTTTTGAGTTTTCGGGGGGGCGCCTGCGTGGGGACGGGGCGCGGCTGCAGGCTCGTGACGGGGGGTGGGCTGCGATGAGCGTCGAGTTGCATCGGGCGGCCGCGCGAGCGCGGCGGGGGGACGGGTTCGGGAGCGGGAGCAGGAGCGGCACGAGCCATCACGATCCATCCTCTCGCTCATCCTCTCGCTCACCCTCAGGCTCAGGCTCAGGCTCAGGCTCTGCCTCATCGCTTCCCCATCATCGTCTTGTCCCTTGTCAGCTCCCGCTTCAGCTCGTGAAGCTCGTCGCGGGTACGCGCATCCGGGATGCG
>CAYUAW010000091.1:0-3214 GCA_964442485.1 uncultured Polyangiaceae bacterium | reverse complement strand
TCAGCTCCCGCTTCAGCTCGTGAAGCTCGTCGCGGGTACGCGCATCCGGGATGCGCAGCTTCGTGCTCAGGCTCGCAAGAGGCCGAGCGCGCGGCTCGGCAGAGCCTTGCCGACAAGAGCCGAGCTCATGCGATCGCGCTCGCTGAGCGCTGCGAGGCTTGCGCCGCGGTGGAGATCGCGGGGGCGCTCGGCGCTCGTGCGCCGGAGGAGCTCGCCGCGGTGCTCTTGCTCGGGGTGCGGGTGAAGAACGTGCGATGCCCTGGTGCCCTGGTGCCCTGATGCGCTTGACTGCGTTCTTCATTCGCGGTTCTCTCGCGGCGTGCGCGTCCTCATCGCTGGTCCCGTCGTTGCCGTCGTCGCTTTCGTCGTTGCTTGTGGGTCTTCGCCGCCGAAGGAGCCTGCAACGGCTGCCGATGCACCCGAGAAGAAGGACGCTGGAGAGAAGAGCGAGCCCGCGGAGCCTTCGGAATCGCCGAAGGAGGCGGAGAAGACGTCTGCGAAGATCCCTACGGATTGCGCTTCGAAGGGGGACATCTGCTCGATGCCGAAGGCCTTCGTCGATCGGCTGTGCCAGGGGACGTTCCTGAACGTCGCGCTGGTGCTGTTCTCGAGCGGGACGCCATGGACGCACGGGTATCTGACGCGGAAGACGGAGGCCTGGAACGCCGAGGGCGGCGCGTCGAAGGGCGGCTTCGTCGAGTTCGACGAGGAGGTGCTGCTGCTCACGTCGCACGCGCCTCCGAAGGGTGGGATGCAGGTGAGCGGCGCGGGCGGCTATCAGGCGCTGCGCTGGGACGGGAGCTGCGTCACGCTGGCGTCGGAAGAGGTGACCACCCGGAAACCGCCCAGCCCGAAGCATCCCCGCATCGAGTGGCGCTTCATCGAGGACGGCATGCGCGATGCGCTGCGGAAGGATCCCGACGTCGATCAGGCGGCGGTCGCGGTGAAGCGCGAGTGCAAGGGCGTCTCGGTCGGCGACGTCAGCAAGAAGTGCGTCGATGCGGACAACAAGCTCGTCGAGTCTATCGTGAAGTTCGTGGAGAGCTCTTCAGGGCTGCCCGAGCCCGCGAAGCTCCCGTGAGAAAGCAGCAAAGGTTGCCAGATGGACACAAAGGGTAAGGTCGCGATCGTCACTGGTGGAGCGTCGGGCCTGGGCGCGGCGACGGTCCGGGCGCTCGTCGCGCGCGGCGCGAAGGTGGGCATCCTGGACAAGTCGATCGCACCTGGGGAGGCGCTCGCGAAGGAGCTCGGTGCTTCCGTTCTGCTCCTCGAGACGGACGTCACGGACGAGAAGCAGCTCGGCTCCGCGATTGACCGGACCAGGACACAGTTCGGCGGCCTGCACATCGCCGTCGGCTGCGCGGGGATCGGGACCGCGGGGCGGGTGGTCGGCAAGTCGTCTCTCTTCCCGCTCGATCTGTTTCGCCTGACCATAGAGGTGAACCTCGTCGGGATGTTCAACCTGGTGCGGATGGCGGCGGGGGCGATGGTCGAGGGAGAGCCGGACGCGGGCGGCGAGCGCGGCGTCATCGTGACGACGGCATCCATCGCCGCGTTCGATGGGCAGATCGGTCAGGCCGCTTACTCGGCTTCGAAGGCCGGCGTCGCGGGCATGACGCTCCCCATCGCGCGGGAGCTCGCGCGGTTCGGGGTGCGCATCGTGACGATAGCGCCGGGGACCTTCGATACGCCGATGCTCGCCAATCTGCCGGAGGAGAGCCGTCAGGCGCTGGCAGCGGGCATTCCCTTCCCGAGCCGCCTCGGGAACCCTTCGGAGTTCGCCGCGCTCGCTGCGCACATCGTCGAAAATCCGATGATTAATGGGGAGACGATCCGGATCGACGGCGCCTTGCGCATGCCGCCGCGCTGAGGCGATGGCGGGGGCGCGGTTCGTGTACGCTCCCGGTCGATGGCGCTCGAGTCGCTCATCCGTTTTCCGAATGCGTGGTCGGCGGGGGCGCCACGCTTTGGCCTTCACCTGTTCGAGGGGCGACTCACCATCACGGATATGGACCGGATGCAGCAGGTCGGCGATCTCTGGCGCGCCCGCAATCCTGGGCGTCTCGTCGAGATGGTCGTCGTGTTCCCGAGCTCGGCGCGGCTGTCCGATGACGAGCGCAAGCGGCTGGTACAGCTCGTCGCGCACCGGGAGCGTGATCGCGCGGCCTCGGCCACGGTGATCCTCGCCGAGGGGATGCAGGGGGCGATGCAGCGCAGCATGTTGACGGCGCTGAACTTGATGCGGCGGCCTCCGCACCCGGCGAAGGTGTTCTCCACGGTGGCCGATGGCGCGGCGTTTCTTGCGCCGCACTACGCGGAGCTCCGCGAGCGCGGTGCACCGCGGCTCGACCTCGCGTCGGCGGCCGAGGAGGAGTGCGAGAGCTTCCGGAGGCGACCCGGTGCCGGGTCGCTCGTCCCGCGCTGACGCTCAGCCGATCTCGACGTAGGTGTCCTTGCGATCCTGGTAGAGCCCGAAGAACCGCTCGGCGATGGCGTCCGGCTCGATCGTCGCGTTGCCGGAGTCGAAGGCCGTGCCCTTCACGAGGCCGAGGACGGTGACCTCACCGACGTACACACCCTTCGCGGCGAGCTTCTCGTGCAGGAGCCCGACGGCCTTGTGCTGCGCGGCCTTGGCGAGGGCGAGGCCCATCGAGTTCCATTGCGCGGCGATCGCGTTCACGGAGGCGGCGTACTTCGAGAGACCGCCTCCGGTGACGAGCACCGCGCCCTTCGCCTTCTCGAGGTCCGGCAAGGCGTCTTGCACGGCCGCGAGGAGACCGTGCACGGTGACGTCGAGGACGCCGCGGAGCTCCGAGGGAGGGGACGTCGTCAGATCGCCCGCGCCGTGACCGTAAGCGTTCCAGTGCAGCACCGTGATCGGGCCGAGCGACGAGCGGACGCGCGCCAGCATGCTGCGAACGGCGTCCGTGTCACCGAGATCGCACTTGAAGGGCTTGGCGCGGATCTTCTGCTGCTCGAGGGACGCGCTGCCCTTGGCGAGCCGCTCTTCGGTGCGCCCGACCAGCGCGACGGCGAACCCTTCGCGCCCGAAGCGCCGAGCCACGGCATCCGAAATCCCAGGACCGTATCCACCCACGACGATGACGCCCGACATGTGGGATTGATAGCACTCACCCCGCGCTATTTGGAGCGTGCGCCGCCCGCGAAAGTCATGGAGCTGCACTCGACCCGAGAGCCTGGCGGAAAGCTCGCG
>CAYUAW010000090.1:18663-20866 GCA_964442485.1 uncultured Polyangiaceae bacterium | reverse complement strand
CAGGCGGGGCTCGACGTGGTCGACGCGCTCGTCAACGAACCGTCGCTCGCACGCTATCACCTGCTCCCCGGCGTTCGCGGCGATCTCCTGTTCAAGCTCGGACGATGGGCCGAGGCGCGCGAGGAGTTTGCGCGAGCTGCAGCGCTGACGCGCAACGCACGCGAGCGCAGCCTGCTCGAGGCCCGCGCGGACGAGTGCGGCAAGAAGGCCAGCGCCACGGCGCGCTGAGTCGCGGCTCCGGGCGGACGGAATTTTTCACGAGGAAGCGTCTGCCATGGCGAGGCACCACGCCACGCGCGTGCGTCAACGCTCGTTGTCAGTGGCCCCCGTTGCGCGCTCGTCCTCGACCCTCGGGCCACTCGGCGAGTGCGCACGAGGAGCGCAGGAGGACGCATCGACGATCACAGCGCGTGATTCATGTGCGACCGACCTGCTGGACTAGATTCGCGCACCGTGAATCGAGCAGTGTGCACTCGCACACCATGATCGCGAAGTCATATCTCCGTTCGCGGTCCTCTTCTTGCACTCGGGCGAGGTTTCACCTTGGAGGATTGATTAAATGAAGTTCTTTCGACGAACGACCCTCGTGTCCACCTCGCTACTCGTCGCCGGTTGCGCTGCGGCCGCCGCTTGCAGCAGCGACAACGGAAGCTCGAACGGCAATGACGGAGGCTCGGGAGGCAGTGTCAGCGAATCTGGCGGCAGCTCCGGCAAGGCCGGCTCCGGCGGCGCAAGCAGCGGCGGCGCGTCTTCGGGCGGCTCGTCCGGCACCGGTACCGGCGGGCTCGTCATCACGAACGACGGCGGTGTGATCCCTCGCGACTCCGGCACGGATGCCACCGGAGCAGACGGCGGCGACGCGGGCGCCATGGCGATGTTCCGTGTCGTCCATGCCGCACCGGGCGCAGGGGCCGTCGACATCTACGTGTCCGGCACCTCCAAGGCCGTTGCGACGAACATCGCCTACGGGGGTTCCACTCCTTACCTGTCCCTCGCCGCGGGCACGTACACCTTCGATCTACGGAAGGCCGGTGATGCGGCCACGGCGACGCCTCTCTTCACGACGCCGTCGATCGACGTTTCCGCCGGCGCTCGCTACACGGCCGTCGCCGAGGGAAACATCGCGTCCACGGCCGCGGCGGACCGCTTCCGCGTCGCCGCACTCCCCGAGACGTTCACGCCCGCCGGCGCCGGGAAGGCGCGGATTCGCGTGGTGCACGCGAACTACGACGGGCCAGCAGTCGACCTCGACATCGGCAACGACGATGCGGCGAACCCCGACTTCAAGGGACTCAAGCCGTTCACCGATACGGGCGCCGCCGGTATCGAGGTCGACGCCGACACGAATGTCCAGGTGGGCGTGGTCGTGGGTGGCGTGACCTTGACCGCGTTCACGACGCCGAAGCTCGACGCGGGCTCTGACGTGTTCGTGATCGCGACGGGCCTCGCGGCGAAGCTCGCGCGTGAGCCGACGGGGCTCGCGGCGCTCGCCGTCCTGCCCGACTCGAGCACCACGTTGATCCGGCAGAACCCGCGAGTGTACGCCCTGCATGCGTCGCCGGACGCGGGTCCGGTCGACGCGTTCCTGGGCCCCATCGAGGCGATCGACAACGCGAGCTTCAACGACTTCAAGATCCTGCAGGTGCCCCCCGGCATGTATACCCTCGATCTGTTCGCGGGCGTGGCGGGCGCGACCACTCGTCCGGCGGGAGCGCCCGTGGCGAGCGTCACCACGCCCATGCTGGAAGCAGGGAACAGCTACCTGAGCGTGCTGGCGGGTACGGTGACGACGGCCACAAAGACGTTGAAGCTCACCACGCTCGCCGAGGGCTTCGACCTGACCAAGTCGGCTCAGGCGCTCGTCCGAGTCGTGCACGGCTCCTCCGACGCGCCGAAGGTCGACGTGGGGCTGGTCACCACGCCGGGCACCCTGGTGACGCCGGCGCCCTTCACGGGGCTCTCGTTCGGGGATGCGTCGGACCCGGTCGGCGTCTCGGTCCCGATCGGTGCGGATACCCTGGGCGCGGCGGCGACGGGAACGACCACCACCATGGCCGAATTCGCCGTCACCACCGCGGCGGCGCAGCGCTCGTTCGCCGTCGTCGCGGGAAGCGCTGCTGGCGGCGCCCACCCGCTGGAGCTCGTCGTCGTCGACACGACCGGCGCGTTCTGGGCTCCTCACGTCATCGCGAAGAATTGACCC
>CAYUAW010000090.1:15931-18563 GCA_964442485.1 uncultured Polyangiaceae bacterium | reverse complement strand
CCCTTGCGCTTCTCCTTCGTCATCGTCGTGAGATACCGGTTCGGGCGCTTCTGGGCCATGACCTCGACCAGCGACTTGCAGAACTGCTTCGCGGCGTTCCACTCGAGCTCCGGCCGCACTGGCACGACGACGTGAAGGCCCTTGCCGCCGGTCGTCTTCAGGAAGCCGGTGAGCCCGATGCCATCGAGCGCTGCTCGGAGCTCTCCCACGGCATCCACCACCCGCTGCCAGGGAAGGCCGGCATCGGGGTCGAAGTCGAAGACGAGCTGATCCGGCTTCTCCACCGCGGAGATCTTCGAGCCCCAGGTATGGATCTCGAGAGCGCCGATCTGTACCAGGCCGATGAGGCCGTCGACGTCGTGCACGACCATGTAGTCCTGCTTCCCCTTCTTCTCGGAGATTGGAAACGTACCGACCGCGTCCGGCATGCCCTGCGACGGATGCTTCTGGAAGAAGCACGCCTTTCCGACGCCTTCCGGGCAGCGCACGAGCGTCAGCGGTCGCTCTGCGACGTGAGGCAACATCCGCGTCGCGACCCTCGTATAGTAGTCAGCGAGGTCACGCTTCGTTATTCCCGGCTCGGCGTAGAGCACGCGCTCGGGGTGCGTGAGTTCGATGCGGGTAAGGAGCTCTTGGGCCTTCGCGCGTCGGCGCGGTTCCTTCGTCGGGGTGGCCCGCTCGTCGTGAACGTCGAGGGCCGCCTTGTCATCGCGCAGGCCGAGAAAGGAAGCGTGTCGCAGGATGCCGTCCTCGGTTCGCTCAGCGAACTTCACTTGCGCGACAAGCTCCGGCGCAACGAAGTGCACGCCGCGTGCATCGGCTCCCCGGAGCTTCTCGACGAACGGCGACTCCCGTCGTTCGAGGGGCCCGAGACGCCGCGCGAGCTCTGCGAGGGATCGCGACGAGAAGCCGGTGCCGACCTTGCCGACGTAGCGCACGCCGTCCTTCTCGCGAACGCCGAGCAAGAGAGCGCCGAAGTGACCTCGTGAGCCCGCGGGCTCGGTGAAGCCGCCGATCACGAACTCCTGCTCGGACGTGCATTTCACCTTGAGCCATGCCTTGCCGCGCCCCGAGACATAGGGCGCGTCGACGCGCTTCGACACGATCCCCTCGAGCCCGAGGCGGCAGCTCTCCGCGAAGAACGCCGCGCCCTTGTCGACGATGTGCTCGCCGAGACGGATCGGCCCCTTCCCGAGTGCCTTCTTCGTCAAGCTCTTCCCAAGCGCTGCCTTGCGCTCCACGAGCGGGACGCGGCGGAGATCTTCTCCGTCCAGGAACGGCGCGTCGAACATCACGTAGACGCACGCGCCGTCGCGGCCGGCCTCCATGGAGTTCTGCAGGCGCTGAAAGTTGCTGACGCCCGAGTCGTCGAACACGACGACTTCGCCGTCGAGGATGCTGTCGCCAAAGGGGAGCTTCTCGAGCGCGTGTACGATGGTGGGGAGGCGCGCCGACCAGTCGTGGCCACGTCGCGAGAGAAGGGTGACCCGCCCGTCCTCCCGTCGCGCGATGATGCGATATCCGTCGAGCTTGATCTCGTGCAGCCATCCGTCACCGATCGGCGCGGCGTCGACCAGTGTGGCGAGCTCCGGCTCGACGAAGGACGGCAGCGCGCTGGCGCGCGACACCGCCTTCTTCGACGCGACCCGCGCTGCCGCCTTCCTGGGCGCGCCCCGCGTCGCCGCGTTCTTCGACGCGACCCGCGCTGCCGCCTTCCTGGGCGCGGCCCGCGTCGCCGCTTTCTTCGGCGCGACGCGCGCCGATGCCTTCTTCGACGTGATGCGGGCAGGCTTCGTCCGGGGCGCCGCGGACAGGTCGTCGACGTCGCGGCCGCTGATCACGCTCTCCGGCCGGGCAGCTGCAATGTCAGCCGCGTCGCCCGAGCGCGCCTCGGCGTCGGTGGCCTTGAAGAACAGCCACGCAGCTCGCGTGCTCCCCTTGCCGGACGTGCGCACCAGATGAAACCCACCGTGGAGCTTCTCTCCTTCGAGCGTGAACGTGAGCCTCCCCTTCTTCAATCCGTCGTGCGGGTCTCCTTCCGGCGCCCAGGTCCCCCGGTCCCAAACGATGACGGAACCCGCGCCGTACTCTCCGCCCGGGATGGTGCCTTCGAAGCCGCCGTACGCGACCGGATGATCTTCTACCTGCATGGCCAGGCGCTTCACCTTCGGGTCGAGGCTCGGCCCTTTCGGAATGGCCCAGCTCAGGAGGACGCCGTCCAGCTCCAGGCGAAAATCGTAGTGAAGTGCCCGCGCGTGGTGCTTCTGCACGACGAAGCTCGAGCCGCGGGTACGGCTCGGGCGCCCTCGCGGCTCGGCGGTCCGTGAGAAGTTCCGCTTCCGACGATATTTGTCGAGGCTCATGGCGACGTTCCTCGAGGCAATACGCATGCCTCGTTCCAGGGCCGGCCGTCGCGGTGACCGGAGTCGGCGGGCGCCTTTCACTGGTAGGTGGAGGTCAGCGAGAGCTCGGCGACCTCGAAGAAGGTCCGCTCCTCCCCGTTGCCCGGCGAACGGGTCAGGGCGCCCGTCGCGAGCCGTGCCATCAAACCGATGCTGAACTGGCTGCCGAGGAACCACTCGTACCCGAGGCCGAACGCGCCGGCGCCTCCGATGCCGGCTGGCTTGATTGC
>CAYUAW010000090.1:7298-15831 GCA_964442485.1 uncultured Polyangiaceae bacterium | reverse complement strand
TGTCTCAGTGAGACACGCGAGTGGCGCTCACCCGCGCGCAGCAGTCTACCGACCGGTCGAGCTCGACCATCACGCTGGTCGGGGATCGTACTGACAGAGCCAGGTCTCGCTCAGCGTCTTGTCGCCGTTGCGCAAGAACATCCGGATCTCCGCGGGTTCCGTCCCGTTCAGCGCGAGGTCGAACTGCGTGCGCCAGCGCTTGGTGTCAGGCACCGGCTCCACGAAGACGTAGGAGATCTCGCCGCGCGAGGCAGTGATGTTCGCGATGGGCTTGGTGTCGCGAGGCAGCGCTTCGAGCGGCTTCCCCGCGAAGTCCACGACGAACTTCGTTACCCCCTTCGGACGTACGGTGCCGGGCTTGCCACCCTTGCCGATGCGCGTCGAGTAGACGTGCGCAACGTTGTCCGCCGGAAAAGGCTCGTCTGCCTGCCAATGAAGCCGGTACGACAGCTTGAAGGAGCTTCCCGCTTTCGCCGGCTGTGAGGACTCCCAGAACGCCACGATGTTGTCGTGGATCTCGTCGTCCGTCGGGATTTCGACGAGCTTTACGGCGCCCCCGCCCCAGTCGCCGAGCGGCTCCACCCACAGGCTCGGGCGCCTCTCGTACCGGACGCCGTCCAGGTAGTGATCGAACGTCCTGTCGCGCTGCAAGAGCCCGAAGCCCCGCGGCGTCTTGTCTACGAAGCTCGAAGTGACGGTGCGCAGGGGAGCGTGCAAGGGTCGCCAGATGCGCTCTCCCGCCCCCGTCCAGAGGGCGAGGCCGTCCGAGTCGTGGATCTCCGGACGCCAGTCCACGCGAAACCCCGCGTCGTACTCCGCGAACCAGAACATGGAAGTGAGCGGTGCGAGCCCGAGCTGGGCGATGGAGTTCCTGACGAACAGATTCGCGTCCACCTCCATGACCACGTTCTTGTTGCGATGACACGTGAAGCGGTAGGCGCCGGTGACGCTCGGACCGGATAGCAGCGCGTACACGAAGGCCGGCTGCCCTTCCGAGGCCGCGGGCTCGATGTAGAACTCGGTGAACTCGGGAAACTCCTCCGAGGTCCCGGCCGCGCTCGTGTTCACGGCGATGCCTCGCGCCGAGATGCCGTACTGCCCGAGGTCGCCGATGGCGCGAAAGTACGACGCGCCCAGGAATGCGAGCCAGTCCTGCGTCTTCCAGTCCGACCGGCGCCGCGCCTCGTGAAATCGGAAGCCCGCGAAACCCGAGTCGCGCGGCAGCTTCCTGGCGACGGAGTCTGCCGGCATGTCGAAGTCGTCCGGTGAGTAGAAGATCTCGCGCGCCTGGCCCTTTTCGAGCGCGTGCATCTTCACCGAGCTCTTGAACCACTGCCCCAGGTGAAAAAACATCACCGGATACGGCCCGGGTCCCCTGGCGAAGAGCGCGCGATCCGGCTTGAAACGGATCTTGCCATGCTCGTCGTAGTCGATCTTCGCGACGACATCGGGAGCGGGCCGGTACGGCGGCACGTAGGGCTTGGTGGAGAGAGCGCGCGCTCGTTCGACGAGCCCATCGAAGCTGAACGCTTCCGGTCTTCCGAAATCCAGCCCGCTCGCGGCGGCCTCTGCGGCGGAGAGCGTTCGCGCGAGCGGGAGGAGACCTGCGATCAACGAGGATTGAATGAAGGCGCGTCGATTCAGAGAAGGCATTGCGTGGTTCTCTCCTCGCGCCCATGTCTTCTTGCGTCAAGGCGAACGAACGCACGACGCCGCGCCCTCTATCGGGTGTGACGAATTGACCCGCAGACCGGGGCCCCTGATTCCGAACGGCATCAGCTACCCGACGGGCGAATATCTGGGAGCGCCCGCGTTCACGAAGGACGGCTCGATCTGGGCAGCGTTCAGCCAGCACACCGGGTCCTCGCCGACGACCTTCGCCGTGAAGATGTAGCCACCCCCTCCCGGATGAATAAACTCCGTCAGCGGTAGAGCTCCACCTCTTCGAGATGGAGCATCGAACGGCGCGGTACTCGCAGCCGGACGTAGCGCGCCGTCACCGCGGGGAAGCTCGGGCTCCACGCGGAGAATTCGCTGTCCCGGCGCGCTACCTGACGAAAGTGCTCGCCGTCGTCACCGACCTCCACGACGAGAGGAACCGCGCGATCGCTCTCGCCGTCCTGTCGGTTCTCGATGCGCAAGGAAGAGAACGTCGTCTTCGTCCCGAGGTCGTACTGGAACCACGGATCTTGCTCGTCGCGCGTGTGAAACAGGATCCTCGTCTTCACCCCGCCGCACTCGACCTGGTCCGGGTGGCAGTCGAACAAGGACGAGCTCGTCTTCCATGGCTTGCCCGCCGCGAGATTCGCCTTCTGCGGCCTCAGCGCGACGGCCCCGGCGACCACCAGCGCGAGCGCGAGCAGCGTCAGGGCGACGCGGGCGAACGCGAGCAGCGTGATGCCTGCGGCTGCCCGCTGGGGGCGCTCGTGCACGTCGATCGCCACGAGTGCGGCGCGCTTGAGTAACGTGGCGGCCGCGCTCTGCTCCTGCTCGGACCGCTCGGCGAGCTCGACGGCCAGGGCGGGAGAGGCGAGCAGCTGCGACAGCTCGTGGGCGCGCTCCTCGGACAGGCCGAGCTCGCGTGTGACTGGCTCGTCCCGCAGGAGGAGCTCGTCCGGGGGGAGCCGGGGCGCACTCGGTCGGGAGGACCAGAGCGCCCAGGTCAGTGACTCCGCATAAAGGGCGGCGGCGTGCGCTCCTGCGAGGCTCTTGCGTGACGGATCGGATGGCTGGCGCAGGAGATTCCCGGTGTTGAAGGCTGCCTTCGCTCTGCCGAGCAGCTCGAGCTCCCGGCGGCCTGCTGACGCCGCGCGCCGCACGGCCTCCCGCGCCGGGCGGCACGTGTACCAGTCCACTATTCTGCGCAGAATCCCGGGTCGTGCGCGCTGCCCTGCCGGCACCTCGGTCTTCTCCGTGGGCGCGGAAGGGACGGTCTCGGGCTCCGTCTGGCTCATTGCGGGCGACACCCTACCAAAAATCGACCCTGGCGGTGTCGATCCCGTCGTCGCTCGTTTGACGCATGAATGAAGCTCGGGATTCGGGTTTTGCCCGACCCGGCTCGGAACGTCCACCGAACGTCCAGCGAGGAGATCACGAACATGCGGTTCTTGTGCGTTTACAGACCGGGTGCGCCGGAACGAGACACCCCTCCGAGCGAAGAGGAGATGGGGAACATGGGCAAGCTCATCGACGAGATGACGAAGGCCGGCGTGCTCCTCGCGACCGAAGGATGCATGCCGACCTCGAAGGGATGTCGAGTCCGGATCGACACCGGCAAGTTCACCGTGACCGATGGGCCGTTCCCGGAGACCAAGGAGCTCATCGCAGGGTTCTGCTTGCTGCAGGTGAAGACGAAGGAGGAGGCCGTCGAGTGGGGCAAACGCTTCCTCCAGGTGGTCGGGCGGGGGGAGAGCGAGATCCTCCAGATCTGCGACTTCCCGCCCGCCGGCTGAGTGGCGTCTTGCACTCGGACGTAGAGATGCTCTGATCGGCCAGAGTGGCCGCCTCCGATGTGCATCGTGCGATTCACGCGGTCTGGAGCATCGAATCGGCGAAGGTGATCGCGGCGCTCACGCGACTGGTGCGCGACATCGGCCTCGCCGAGGAGCTCGCGCAGGACGCGCTCGTTGCGGCGCTCGAGCAATGGCCCGAGCAGGGAGTCCCCGACAACCCCGGGGCATGGCTGATGACCGCCGCCAAGCATCGCGCGTTCAACGCGCTGAAGCGAAGCAAGCTCCTCGAACGAAAGCACGAGGAGCTCGGGCACGCGATCGAAGCGGAGGCCACGCCGGAGCGAGCGGTGGAAGCGGTGGAGGATGCAATCGATGACGACGTCGGTGACGATCTCCTCCGGCTCGTCTTCACGGCGTGTCACCCGATCCTGCCCACCGAGGGCCGCGTCGCGCTCACATTGCGCCTCCTCGGGGGCCTGACCACTGAGGAGATCGCGCGCGCGTTCCTCGTCTCCGAGCCGACCGTCGCTCAGCGCATCGTCCGCGCAAAGCGGACGCTCGCCGAGAAACAGGTCCCGTTCGAGGTGCCACGCGGCCCGGAGCTCGCCGAGCGCCTCTCCTCGGTGCTCGGCGTGATCTATCTCGTCTTCAACGAGGGCTACTCGGCGACGGTGGGCGATGACGTGATACGTCCTCAGCTCTGTGAGGATGCCTTGCGCCTCGGGCGCATCCTGGAAGCGCTCGCGCCGGCCGAGCCGGAGGTGCACGGCCTCGTTGCGCTGATGGAGATACACGCCTCGCGAGCCGCCGCGCGCACGGACGCATCGGGAGAGCCCGTGCTCTTGCCCGAACAGAACCGAGCGCGCTGGGATCGCATCTTGATCAGTCGCGGGCTCGCGGCGCTCGAGCGCGCGCGTTCTCTCGGCGAGCCAGGTGGCCCGTACGTGCTGCAAGCCGAGATCGCGGCGTGTCATGCCCGTGCTCTCCGGGCGGAGGATACGGACTGGGCTCGCATCGCGTCGCTCTATGGAACGCTTGCAGCATCGGTGCCGTCGCCGGTCGTCGAGCTGAATCGCGCCGTCGCGGTATCCATGGCTGACGGCCCCGCCGCCGGCCTGCGGCTCGTCGATGCGCTCGCGTCGGAGCCCTCGCTCCGCAGCTATCACCTCCTGCCGAGCGCGCGCGCAGATCTCCTCGCGAAGCTCGGCCGTCTCGCAGAGGCGAGCGACGAGTTCGAGCGAGCAGCGTCCTTGACGCGCAATGCTCGGCACCGCGATCGCCTCCTCGCGCGTGCCGCCGAATGCCGGAGCGAGTCACGACGCCACGACGGGTCCTGACCAAAGCCGGGCTTAGGCCGGCTCATCCACGATTACCGGGACATTCCGGTGGTTGGCGCGGGAGCGCTCGCCCCTTGCCATTTCCACTTCCGACCCCAACTTACACGGGTGTTCGATCCCATCATCACGAGAGCAGCTGGATACGAGGCGTCCACGGATGGCCTCGCGCTGACGATCCGCCGGGACAACGGCGTCGTCGTCGGAGAAGGTCAGATGGCGCTCGGTGCCGGCGGTTTCTGGATCGGCGGGTACGAGGGCAAGCTGGACGACGAGGTGCGCAAGGCCGTCGAGGCGCTGATCGTCGAGCACTACGACGACATCATCGCGCGGCGCCTCGTAATGTCCGGCGGCGCCGCAGTGGCGTGAGGTCCGCTCAGCGGCCGAGGTCCTGGTTCATCCAGAGCGAGCCGTTCGGCATGACGTAGAACCCGCAGGAGACGGTGCCGTTGCCCGGGTCCGACATGTTCAAGTAGTGACCGTACTTCTCGAAGCAGGCGATGTTTCCCATGAAGTACTCGTTCAGGCATGCGTCGCGGCCTTCGGGCGGCTCGCCTTCGCCCCACATGCTCATCAAGCACGACTTCAGTGCTCCCTCCGCGCCGCCGTACTGCTTCGGCGGCCAGCCGGGGCAGGTGTCCTGCGCACTCATGCCCGGGCACTTCCCTGCGGAGCCATGTGCGACGCCCGCGGTTGCGTCCGCCTGAGCGCCCATGTCCGAGCAGGTCTCGACAGAGGCCGCGGCTAGCTTCAGCGGAGCAACGTTCTTCGTCGCCCGGTACATGTTGATCGTATCGACGCAGGCCTGACGAAGCGCGTCCACGTCGCCGAGCACGCCGGAGCTTCCGCCCCCGCTCACGCTGCCCGCGGCGCCGCCGCTGCCGCCGAGCGTGCCTCCCGCCCCGAGCGTGCCGCCAGCGCCGAGCGCGCCGCCGCTCGGCATTCCCGCCGTTCCCGTTCCAGCGCCGCTGCTACCAGTGACGACGCCGCCGCCCGTGCCGGCGGGCATGCTCATCCCACCGGTGCCCGCTGACGTGCAACCCGCCACGTCGAACTGACAAGCGGTGCACTTCACCACACCGACCGGTCGCGTGTTCATGGTGGCCGTGCCGCACGTGACCTGCACCAGGCCGTCACAGGCTTCGCCTGCTTCGACGACCTGGTTGCCGCACACGGGGCCGACCGGCGCGCTGCCGCCCGTGCCGATGCTCCCGGCACTGCCGCCGCTGCCGAAGCTGCCCCCTGCGCCCAGCTCGTTTGACGGGTTGGCATCGGAAGCGCACGCGACGAATCGCAACGCGAGCAAGGCGCCGACTCCGAGACCCCACGCGCGTTTCGAACCGAACCCCGTCTCGCTCGAGCGCTCCTGCACCGGCCGTTGCCTTTTCATCGCAAACTTCCTTTGACCGTGAACCGCATCAATGTCGCGCGGTGAGGCACAGAGCACGGTTCGCCCTGCGTCTCCAACAGTCGCGCGAGCCCTTCGCGGGCGGTCATATTTCGAACGGCGCAGGCGCAAATGCGCCCTGCGTTTCAGCCCGCGCACCCTCGCAAGGCGTGACGTGAGATTCGAATTTTGCGTCCGAAGCGTACCCAGGCCCAAGCGCGTTAGCCGAACGCGCCGCGGCGGAGGGCTGAATCCTCCCGGTCGTCAGCGGGTAGTCAATAAATCAGACCGTTTCTTAGCTTTGGTTACTACCTTTGGCCGACAGGACCGGGTGCTCACGCTCCAGTCGTAACTCGAAATTCGCGTGTCCTCCTTTTCCGGAGGCGGGCGAGGGGACCTCATTCATATGACCAACAGGTCTGGCTTTTTGCTGACTGTCATCGCGACGCTGGGCGGAGCCGCACTCTTTCCGGCTTGCGGCAGTGATTCATCCAGTGGCGTGGCGGGCACGGGCGGCGTGTCACCTTTCGCCGCGAACGGCGGCGTCATCATGGGCGCCGGCGGAACGGGTCCGATCGGGACTGCGGGAAACACTCCTGTCGGCGCCGGAGGCATGACTCCCCTCGGGGGTGGAGGTACCCCCGTCTCGGGAAGTGGCGGCTCGCTGCTCGGCATGGGTGGCTCGTTGCCAGGTGCGGGGGGCTCGGGCGCCACGTCGGGTGGCGGAGTCGCCGGCATGGCAATTGGCGGAACCGCCGGCACGGCCGGAGCCTCGGGAGCTGCCGGCATGGGGGCTGGTGGCGCTCCACTGTTCCCTCCGTTTCCGACGAACGGGATGCCCATCACGGCGCCGGACAACACGTGGACGTACATGGACATCGCGGACACGAAATGCCGCGATGGCTCCACCGCTGGCCTCGCCGTCAGCCTGAATTCGAAATCGGACAAGGTGATGATCTTCCTGCAGGGCGGCGGCGCCTGCTTCGATTCGCTGACGTGCCTCGCGAATCCGGCGAATGCGGCGGGACAGAAGGCTGCGGTCACGACCGGCATCTTCGATCGCACCAATGCGGCGAACCCCGTGAAGGACTGGAACTACGTTTTCATCCCGTACTGCACCGGGGACACGTTCATGGGGACGAACGACAACGGGATGGTGACCGGCGTCACCGGCGTACAGCATTTCATGGGCCGGCCGAACATGGAGAAGTTCCTGAACCGCATCGTGCCGACGTTCCCGAAGGCGACGCAGGTGCTCCTCACGGGCATCAGCGCTGGCGGTTTCGGCGCGGCGTCGAACAGCTACCTGGTGCAGCGCGCGTTCGGCAGCACCCCCGTCACCATGCTCGACGACTCCGGCCCGCCGATGTCGAGCAAGTACATTCCCGCCTGCCTGCAGGACAAGTGGCGCACGACGTGGGGCCTCGACAACTCGATCCTCGCGGATTGCGGCACCGCGTGTCCCAATCACAGCGACTACACCCTGGACTACACGAAGTTCGTGCTGAAGCTCGCTGACTCGCGCGGCGGCACCGTCAAGAGCGGCCTCCTCGACTCGAACGACGACGGGATCATCACCGCGTTCTACGGTTACGGGCAGAACAACTGCACCGGCAGCCTCTCGACGCCCGTTCCGGCGGCGCAGTACGACGCCGGGCTCCTCGATTTCCGCGCCACGGTGACCGCGCTCACGCCGAACTTCGGCACGTACTACCCCGCGGGTACCGTTCACACGTGGCTCGCGAGCGCGACCCTTTATACCGAGGCCGAAGGCGGCACGAAGCTCATCGACTGGGTCACCGCCATCGTGAACGGAACCGGCGTCAGCCAGGTCGGCATGTGAGCAGCCACTAGAACCCGAGCCCACCGATCCCTGGCATGGCGGGGACGCCGATCCCGAGGCTTCCACCGAGCCCCAGGTCTGCGCCGGCGGCGCCGAGGGGCGAGCCGCCGACGCCGAGGGAGCCGCCCGAGCCGGTCGCCGCGATTCCGGCGCTGCCGCCGATCCCCGTGGTCGCTGCTCCGCCGCCAACCCCGCCGACGCCGCCGGTGACGTCGCCTGCGGCGCCCACCGTTCCGCCGCCCGGTGGGACGGAGCCGGCGTTCACGCCCGTGACGCCCACGCACGGGACGGCGCCGTCAGGGAACAACCGGGCGGCCGCGTCGGGCCCCGCGTCGCCGCCGGCGTCCCGGTCCAGCGCCGCCACGCCGCACGCTGCGAGGGGTGGATGCTCCTGTCCCTTGCACGATATGACCACAAGAGTGGTCGAAATAAGGGCGGCGACGCCCCGACGCTTCAGGGGGGATCGCAAGGCCCACGGAGGTTTGCTCTGACGCATGGGGGCTCCTCGCCGGGCGTT
>CAYUAW010000090.1:2579-7198 GCA_964442485.1 uncultured Polyangiaceae bacterium | reverse complement strand
GTAGGAGTGACGCGACACGCAGCACACGAGCCGGCTCGCTTCGAAGCCTCGCGTGAACGCGACGACGTGCCGGCCTCCGGGGATCGCCTCGTAGTCGCCGCGCAGGAAGAGCTCACGCTGCGCTTTCCGCGCGAGCAACGCAATGTGCGTCACGTAGAGCTTGACGCGGCCGTCTTCGAACGACGCAAGGAGCTCCTTCGAAAGGGCCAGGGGTTCGGCGCTGCGGCCGCGGATCGTGGCGAGTGCGTCGCGGCGTCTTCCGTACTCCACCGGCCGGCGGTTGTCCGGATCGACGAGGCTCTGGTTCCACAGCTCGGTGCCTTGATACGTGTCGGGCACGCCGGGCGAGCAGAAGCGGAGCACGCACTCTCCGAGCCCGTTCGCGGCTCCGTACGGAGCGACGAGCGTCGCGAACCGCTCCACGGCGCCCATCAGCGTGTCGCTCGAGAGCGCGCGCTTCACGAAGTCGCCCACGGCCTCGTCGTAGCGGCTGTCGGGGTTCGTCCAGGACGTCACCTCCTTCGCCTCCTTGCCCGCCTTCTCCAGGTAGAGGGCCAGCCGCTTCTCGAACTCCGGGCGCCCCTCCTTGCCCTTCCAGCCCACGGGCCACGCGCCGACGAGCGTCTGATAGAAGAGGTACTCGTGCTTCCTCGTCGGCGCCGGTTCGCCGTCTACCTCCGCGCGGAAGGCGTCCGCGATCTCGCTCCACCTTCGCACCTCGCGACGAAAGCGGCCCGGCATCTCCGACAGCACCGCGATGCGCGCTGCGGCGTCCTCTCCGCGCTTGGTGTTGTGCGTCGACGTCGTGGTCATCGTGAGCGGCCAGGTGCGGACGCGCTCGACGTTGCCCCGATGGAACGCCTCTGGTGACGTGCCGAACAGGGCCGGCGTTCCCCCAACCTCGTTCAGGCAAGCGAGCCGCACGTACCTGTAGAAGGCGGTGTCCTCGACGGCCTTGGCCATCACGGGCCCCGTCAGCTGCTGGAAGCGGAGCGCGAACGCCGTCCGATCGGGTTGCTCGTCTGTGGAGCCTTCCGGCTCGAGCAGGAGCAGATTCTCGATGAAGGCGAAGACGCTGCCGCTGATGGACGGAGATCTCCTTCGCGCGGCGGCCACGGCGCCGCGGATGTGCTGCGCGTCCGCCTTGCTGGGCGGCTCGTCCGCGCGCAGATACGTGCGGTACACCGGGAAGCTCGCGATGGTCTCGGTGAGCGCCTCGGTGAGGCTCATGGACGTGAAGTCCCGCCATTTCCTGTTCTTCACCGCGACTCGCTCGAGCGCGCGGCTCAGCATGCTCACCTCGCTTGCCATGCTGAACCGGAGCACGTGGAGCTTGCTCTCGTAGGCGTGCGTCTCGAAGCTCTTCGGATCGCCAGTGAAGGAGCGGTAGAGCTCGGTCATCGCGGTCTCTGCACCGGGGTCGACCCATAGACCTATCACCTGGGCGCCGAAATCGTACCCGGTCGTACCGTCCACGAGCCACGAGGCGGGCAGCTGCTCGCCCGGCTCGAGGATCTTCTCGACCAGCAAGGGCAGCGGCCGCGCAGCGTCGTCGGGGCCGCGTGGGGCGCCATCCTTCGGCGACGCCGGATGAAACAGGTGCTGCAGGGCCTCGAAATACGCGAGGGGATCGTAGAGGCCGTCGGTGTGGTCGAGCCGGAGCGCCTGGACCTTGCCGTCGTCGAGCAGTTTCCGGACGACCTCGTGGGCTTGCTCGAACACAGGCGGATATTCCATGCGCACCGCGGCGAGGCCGTTGATGTCGAAGAAGCGTCGGTAGTTGATCTCCTCGACGGCCACGCGCCACGACGCGAGCCGGTAGCTCTGCATCTGCAGCAGCCGGTCCATCGCGTCGAAGCTCGTGGGCTCCCCGGGGTGACCGTTGAGCTCCTTCACCGCCGCAAGGAGACCTTCTCGGACGGCGCCCGAGCTTTCCATCAGGCGCGCGAGACGTCGTTTCCACACGTCGTTCTCTCGCGCGCGGCGTCTTCTCTTCTCCGCGTCTCGCTCGCCGCGGGGGGGCAGGTTGATGATAGCGGAGACGATGCTCTCGAGCTCCTTCCGCCCCTCGTCGTCCTCGGGCAGGTCGACTTTCGACAGCGCCGCAGACAGCACGGGCGCGACGGATTCGGGGGCCAGCGGGAGGCGCTCCTCGCCGTAGGCGAGCGCCACGCGACCGCCTTCCACCGTCACGCCGAGCTCTCCGCGCTCGAGCACGCTGCCGTAGGCGTCTCCGAGGATCGGTAGGAGCACCCGGTCCGCGAGTGCCTCCTTCGGCGGCTTCCAGTCGATGTCGAAGTATTCGCCCGACAGGGAGCTCGGGCCGTTCTCCAGCACGTCGTCCCAGGCTCGGTTCTGTCCTGGCGCGATGCCCATGTGATTAGGCACCCAATCGAGCAAGAGGCCGAGCCCGCGCTCGGCGAGCTCCGCGGTGAGCCGCTCGAAGTCCTCCGCCGAACCGAGCTCGTCGTTCAGCCGCGAATGATCGACCACGTCGTAGCCGTGGCTGCTGCCGCGCGCCGCCGCGAAGATCGGCGACAGGTACACGTCGGTCACGCCGAGGTCCGCGAGGTAGGCGAGGGTCTCCGTGGCCTTCCGGAAGCCGAACTCGGGGGTCAGCTGGATGCGATACGTCGCGCCGAGCGTGTGGAGGAGGCCACCTTCGCGGTTCACCCGCGAGGGCGATCGGAATAGCTTGAGCGAGCGAGCGACGAGCGTCGTCGTGTCCCCGGGCCGTCGCTTCTCCCGCGCGCGATCGCGCCCGGTGTCGACCAGCAGCTCCCAGGGCTCGTGCACCGTCTCCAGGGTCGGCAGCGCGAACTCGAGCGCGGTGTCGCCCGCGTTGAGCACGAGGAGCAGGTTGTCGTCCACTGCGGGTCGACCCATCTCGTCGACCTCGTCCATCCCGCGCCCCGCCAGGAACATTCCGAGGCTTCGCGTGACGTGGTTCGACCAGTCGTCACCGGACATCTCCTGTCCGTCGTGCCTGAACCAGAGGAGGTCGCGCAGGTCGGTGCGCTGGATGCTCCGGCCCTGGAAGAACTTCGACCGATGAAGCGCCGGGTGCTCGCGCCGTATGCGTAGCAGACGCTTCGTGAACTTCAGGAGATCGGCCTGCTCGGGCGTCTGGTTCCAGTCGAGGTAGCTCGTCTCGTTGTCCTGGCAATAGGCGTTGTTGTTGCCTTTCTGCGTGCGTCCGCGCTCGTCGCCCGCGAGGAGCATCGGCGTCCCCTGCGAGAGCAGCAGCGTCGCCAGGAGATTCTTCCGTTGCCGCTGGCGGAGCTCGTTCACGACGGCGTCGTCGGTGACGCCCTCCGCCCCGCAGTTCCAGGAGCGGTCGTTGTCCGAGCCGTCACGGTTCCCCTCACCGTTCGCGTCGTTGTGCTTGTGGTCGTAGCTGACCAGATCGTTCAGCGTGAAGCCGTCGTGGGCAGTGATCAGGTTGACGCTGGCCGTCGGCTGCCGTCCGCTAGCCTGATAGAGATCGCTGCTGCCGGTCAGGCGGTAGCCGATCTCTGCGGCCGTCCCCCCGTCACCCTTCCAGAGCGACCGGACCGAGTCGCGGTAGCGCCCGTTCCACTCCGCCCAGCGGATCGGGAAATTACCCACCTGGTAGCCGCCTTCGCCGACGTCCCACGGCTCGGCGATGAGCTTCAGCTGGCTCAGGACGGGCGACTGATGGATCAGCGTGAAGAAGCTCGAGAGGCGGTCCACTTCGTGGAGCTGCCGCGCGAGGGTCGAGGCGAGATCGAAGCGGAACCCGTCGACGTGCATCTCCATCGCCCAGTACCGGAGCGAGTCCATGATCAACGTGAGCACCTGCGGATGCCGCACGTTCAGCGTGTTCCCCGTTCCCGTGTAGTCGAAGTAGTAGCGTGGGTCGTCCGCGACGAGGCGATAGTAGGTGGGGTTGTCGATCCCCTTGAAGCTCAGGGTGGGGCCGAGGTGATTACCCTCCGCGGTGTGGTTGTACACGACGTCGAGGATCACCTCGATGCCCGCCGCGTGCAGCGCCTTCACGGCCTCCTTGAACTCGCGGACCTCACCGCCGACGCGTGCGCCGGTGCGGTACCGCACGTCCGGGGCGAAGAACCCGATGGAGCTGTAGCCCCAGTAGTTCCTGAGGCCGCGGTCGACGAGCATCTTGTCGTCGACGAATGCGTGGATCGGCATCAGCTCGAGCGCGGTGACGCCGAGATCGTGCAGGTACTGGATGAGCGCCGGGTGGCCGAGCGCGCCGTACCTGCCGCGCAGGTGCTCGGGGATATCCGGGTGCAGCTGCGTGAGGCCGCGCACGTGCGCCTCGTAGATCACCGAGCGGTGCAGGGGCGTGCGCGGGCGAGCGTCACCTTCCCAGTCGAAGGTCGGATCGATGACGATCCCGCGGGGCGCTCCGAGCTGTTCGCGCTCGGTCGCTCGCTCGTCGCCGCTCGCGCTGTCGAGGTCGTAGGCGAAGCAGCCGTCGTTCCAGCGCTCGACCCCATCGACGGACCTCGCATATGGGTCGAGCAGGACGACGTGCGGGTTGAAGCGCAGGCCGCGGGAGGGTTCGTACGGCCCATGAACGCGATAGCCGTAGCGCTGTCCCGGAGCCACGCCCTGCACGTACGCGTGCCAGA
>CAYUAW010000090.1:0-2479 GCA_964442485.1 uncultured Polyangiaceae bacterium | reverse complement strand
GGCGTTTTCCGGCCGGAACGAAACGTGCAGTGCGCCGCGGAACCGACGCATGGCAGTACATTCGCTTCTTCGAGCAGTGGCCGACGACACGACGATCTCCATCATGGGCGAGCACATCGAGCGACGGCGGCGATTCGGAGCAGAGGTCGACGCGACGGGCGTCGACTTCCGTCTCTCGGCGCCGCGCTGCCGAAACGTGAACCTCATCCTCGAGAGCGAAGCTGGGCGCCTCGTCCCCATGGAACGCTCGGGACGCGGTGAGTTCTCCGCCTTCGTGCCCGGGCTCCGCGCCGGCGCGCTTTACCGCTTTCTCCTCGACGACGATCGCGTCCCTTATCCCGACCCGGTGTCTCGATTCCAGCCGGAAGGGCCGCACGGCCCATCGCAGGTCGTGGACCCCACGAGGTACGAGTGGCACGACGGAGCGCACGGCGGAGTGCACCTCGAGGGGCAGGTGCTCTACGAGCTCCACATCGGCACCTTCACGCCGGAGGGGACGTTCCTCGCCGCGGCGCGAGAGCTGGCCGCGCTCGCGGAGCTCGGCATCACGACGATCGAGGTCATGCCCGTCGCGGATTTTCCGGGCCGTTTCGGGTGGGGCTACGACGGAGTGTGCCTCTATGCACCATCGAGACTTTACGGGACGCCGGACGACTTTCGTCGCTTCGTCGACGATGCGCACCGGGTCGGGCTCGGCGTCGTCCTGGACGTCGTCTATAACCACTTCGGTCCGGACGGATGTTACTTGACCCGCTTCTCCGATTCGTTCTTCGCAAAAGAGAAGAACGAGTGGGGGCACGCTCTCAACTTCGACCGCGAGGGGGCCCAGGAGGTGAGGGCATTCTTCACCGAGAACGCCGCCTACTGGATCGACGAGTTTCACCTCGACGGGCTCCGTCTCGACGCTACCCAGGAGATGCACGATACCTCCGAGACACACGTGGTCACGGAGATCGTCCGGGCAGCCCGCGCCGCTGCCGGGCGCCGCTCCATCGTCGTCTTCGCCGAGAACGAGCCGCAGCATTCTCACTTCGCGCAGGCGCCGGAGCAGGGAGGCAAGGGCGTGGACGGGTTATGGAACGACGACTTTCATCACACCGCCTTCGTCGCGGCCACCGGTCATCGCGAGGCCTACTATTCCGACACGCAAGGCACGCCGCAGGAGCTGGTCTCCGCCGTTCGCTGGGGCTTCCTCTTCCAGGGCCAGCGCTACGCCTGGCAGGGCAAGTCGCGGGGAGAACCCGCGCTCGATCTGCCGGCGAAGAGTTTCGTCACCTATCTCGAGAATCACGACCAGGTCGCAAACTCCGCGTTCGGTCGCCGTCTTCACCAGCTCACCTCGCCCGGTCGCGCCCGTGCGCTCATGGTCCTATTGCTGCTCGCGCCCGCGACGCCGCTCCTCTTCCAGGGGCAGGAATTCGACGCCTCGACGCCGTTTCTCTTCTTCGCCGATCACGGCGAAGAGCTCGCCGCGCTCGTGGCGGCGGGCCGCGCGGAGATGCTCGGTCAATTCCCGAGCGTCCGCGACGAGGGGATCAGGCGGCGGCTCGTGAATCCTGCGTCGCCCGACGCCTTCGAACGGTCCAAGCTCGACCCGCGCGAGCGCGCCACGAAGAAAGAGACGACGTCGCTCGTGCGCAGCTTGCTCGCGCTGCGCAGAACGGACCCCGTGTTTCGCGCTCAGCGCGCAGACCGGCTGCACGGTGCGGTGCTGGGCGACGAAGCATTCCTGCTCAGGTACCTCGGGGAATCAGGGGACGACAGGCTGGTGCTCGTGAACCTCGGGCGCGACCTGGACGTGCGACATGCCGCCGAGCCGCTCCTCGCTGCGCCTCGAGGTCGACAGTGGACCCGTCTGTTCTCCAGCGAATCGCCCGAGTTCGGCGGAGCCGGCACGCCGCCGCTCGACGCCTACGAGCACCTGCGCCTGCACGGACACTCCGCCCTGGTGCTGACCGCGTCTCCGTCGGGCGGCTGAGCGCGAACCATGCCGTCGTGAGCGGACGTTCGCTCGCTCCCGGTGCGCAGGCTCTCCCTGGGCGCCTCGTCCGACGTCCGCACGGCCGAGCTCACGGAACGCGAATGGCTCGTAGCGAACGGACTCGGCGGGTATGCCTCGGGCTCGTTCGCGGGAGTCCCGACCCGCCGCTTTCACGGCTACCTGATCGCGGCGCGCGGCGCCCATCGGGCGCGCCACCATGCTGAACCGGCTGTCGGAGGCCATTCGCCTGCCGAGCGGTACGCAGGTCGCATTCACCGCGGAAGACGCGCAAGGGGGCGCGCTCGCGCCGGGCGTCGACCGGTACCTCACGGAGGCTCGACTGGAGGGCGGCCTGCCCGTGTGGCGGTACACCATCGACGGCCACCTCATCGAGAAGCGCGTGGTCCTGGTGCATCTGCAGAACACCGTGCACGTCGCCTACACGCTGCTCGAAGGGGGCGGGCCAGTGCGCCTGCGAGTGCGTCCGTACGTCTGCTT
>CAYUAW010000089.1:3022-21502 GCA_964442485.1 uncultured Polyangiaceae bacterium | reverse complement strand
CCGAACAGCCCGAATACGAGGTTCAATGCCAGGGCAACCACGGTCGTGTTGTACGCGAAGGAGATGAGTGCGTGGACGAGGGCTGTCCTGCGAATCCGGTGACTCGAGATGGTGACGTCCGACACCTGGAAGCACATCCCGAGGGTGAACGCGAAGTACGCGAAGTCGAGATCGTCGGGGGGGCGCTTGTCGGCGCCCGGGAACTCGAGTCCGCCGATGCCATCGTCGTCCTCGCGATAGAAGAGCCGCGCGTACCGCAGGGTGTAGGTGGAATGCGTCAGTAGCCACGCCGACACGACCGCCGTGAGACACAGCGCGACGAGCGCATCGCTCGCTTCGGGCGCGAGCTGTCGCGCCTTCCTGAGAACCACGGTGGCGGCGAACAGGCTGAACACGCAGGAGAACAGCACGACGAACCCCGCGACCGCGCGCCCCGGATCCTGCGAGCCGGCGCGCCGCTGGGTCTCGGACGGCGACGCTCCGAGAATGATGAACCAGCCGATGCCGAGCGAGACGATGCTGAAGACGTCCCACCCGACGACCGCGCGGACGGCCCACGAATAGCGCGGCAAGGAGGCCGTCGCGATGACGCCGGACAGCGTGGAGACCACGAGCCGTGTCGACGCGCTCCGCGGATCGTACCAGCTGAACGCGTAGCTTCCTGGCCTGGTCGAGGTCGCCATGAGCAGACAAGGTATCGCGTTGGGTATGGGTTCAGGAAGGTCCGCGGGGCCGCCGATGCCGCCTCAGAGCGGCATGTCGCCCCTCGGCGGCTCGTTCGCAGCGCCCGGCGGCGCCGCCGCAATCGGCGCGACGCGTGGCGGTCGCTTTTTCCAGAGGCCGCCCGTCGAGAAGCTCGTCCATGCGAAGCGGAGCCAGCGCAGGAGCGACACGGCGAGCCAGAGCGCCCACAGCAGCATCGCGCCGCGATATGCGAGCATGGGGACGGAGAAGACGTAGGGGCGCTCGAGCACCGGCGCGGTGCGATCGTCGAACCACTGGAGGAGCTCGGCGCTCGAGCCGTTGCCGCGGATCTGCATGTCCGGGGTGCCCATCAGCCCCTGCTGCACGGCGTACACGAGGATGGCGAGCGCGGTGAACGTCCAGCCGATGAGCACGAGCTGACCGAGATCGAAGACGAGCCGCGAGCTCTGCGGGTGTTCGCGCCGCCACCCGAGGGCGAAGAGCCACGCGACGACAAGGGCGGCCGCGGGCAGCGGGACCTGCGAGAGCCCGATGGCGAGGAGCATCCACTCCCACCGCGCGATGGGAACCCACGGGATCGCCCCGAGCCCAAGGGCCACGAGCACGAGCACGAGCAGCAAGCTCCAGAAGAGCACTGCCGGCCCGAGGCGCGGACCGTGCACCCACAGCACCCAGCGCGAATCCGACACACGCACGCGCGTCGTCGCGTTCACGGTGGTGACGCCGAGGTCGAGCTCGGGCACGGTGAAGCGCGTGGTGATGCCCTGAGCGAGGCGGAACCCGAGCGCGACGCTCTGAGCTCCCGGAGTGATGGACAGCGTCACGCTACGGCCCTGCTGACGCAGCGGCTGCGTGTTTCCGTTGACGGCGATGGACTCGAGCTCGGCCCCTTCCGGAAGACGGACGACGTGCTCGCCACCGCGGCTCGAGCGCACGTTGAAGGTGACAGTCGCATCGGTGGTCCGGAGCCCCGGACGGACCTCGTAGTCGCTGCTGTCGATGGTGAGCGTTCGACCCGGGATGCCAGCGGGACGCGTGAGCTCGATGGTGGTGGACTCGCCGGGCCACGGACGCCACTCCGGCACGCGCGCCCCCGCCTCGCCGTGCACGACGGGAATGCCGGACAGCGTGGCGTGCCAGATGGGGCTCAGGTCGAGGCGCCAGACCTCGGCCCAGGACGCCGTCTTCGGCGCCACGAGCGTGATGGGAGACTTCTCGTCGAGGGCCGAGCGCCAGGAGACTTCGGCGGCGTCGGGAGCCATGTTCACGAGCGCCCTGCCCCCGACGACGCGGACGTTCGGCGTCGTGACGGATTCGCCCTTCAAGAGGGGCACCTCGAGCACCACCGCAGCTCCCGGCGGCGTGACGCGGACCACACGCGTCGCTACCTGCCAGTTGAGCCCCACGAGCAGCGTCCGCTCGACGCGCACGAACGACGGGAGCGTTCCTGCGGCGAGCGCGCCGCCGGTAGCAGCCCCCTCCGGGTGCGTCCGCGTGAGCTGCAGATGGTCGTCGGCGAGACCGTCCTCGTGAAGGCCCTCGAGCAAGAATCCCTCGACGGCGGCCTCGACGTGGTGTGGCTTCAGCGGCAGCGCAATCTGGACGGACTCGCGGCTCGGCAATCGTCCTTCGAGCACCACGTCGTGCGCGCCCGCGGAGACGCGGAGCCAGAGCAGCCCCTCGGCCGTGCGGAGCAGTCCCGTCGCGTCCTTGCCGTCGACGAGCACGCGCTCCGGCTGCCACTGCGACGCCCCTCCGGGGAGCGGGACCGCGGTCGTCGCGCTCGCCTCGATGGACATTCGCGCGTGCAGGACGCCGCCGCGCGCCTCGAGCAGGAGCCGCGAGCTCGACGCGCACGTCGGCGTGCAATCCGGCTTCTCGAGCAGGCGCTCCCTTAGCTCGTCGAGCACCTCGGTCGAGGGGACGTCGGCCTTCGCCGCAGGGGCGACGAGCGCCGCGAAGAGCAGCGTGGCCAGGCCGAGAGCCGCCGGTCGAACCCCTGGCAGAAGGGTACCTCGATACGGCAAGAGGCGCAGGAACAGCAGCGTCAGGAGACACGCGCGAACGATCGCCAGCACGAGATTCACTGGCGGCGGCAGGACGTACAGATGAAGACGCTGGGAGCGCTCGACGGGACCGCTGAACCGGACGCTGGTCGTCGACCATTGCCATTTCGGGAGCCCGGGGCCCGTCTGCACCATGGCGCTCGGGTCGTAGACCTCCGCGTTGTACTGACGGTACGGAGTGCTCGCCGACGCCACTCCGGCGCCGCGCCCCGACCAGCCGGGCTTGCTCGTCGCGAGAGAGCCGGCCACCGCATCCTGCGCCGCGGGCTCGTCCACGACGCCGCCGGCCTTGGCCTCTGCCTGGGCGACGTTCCCCACGGGGGGTGGCGCCGCGGGCGCCGCTTGCATCGTCGCCTGTTCGTAGGCGCCGATGCCGGAGGACAGCGTCGCTTCCTCCGCGAGCGCCGGGTAGATCCCCTCGCGGACGTGCTGCACGATGAAGGGCAGCGTCGCGAGCAAGAGGAGCGCGAGCACACCGATGCGGAGCACCGAGAAAGCGGCTCGCACCTTCCCCGCCGGAACGACGCGCGCCAGCGCCTCGGCGGCGAGAGCGGCGGGCCACAGCCACTTCGCCGCGTCCGTCTCCGGAAAGACGAGCGCGAACGTCACGCACGCGACCGCACCCCAGCCGCGCCCGAAGAGCTTCGCGAACGCGAGCGCGAGGACGAGCACCAGGAAGAGCTCGAGCAGCGTCCAGCTTCGCACCCACGTGCCCGGCACTTCGTCCGCACCGGAGGCGTGGAACAGCCGGAAGCCCGGAGGAAGGTGGAGCGTGGCGGAAACCTGATTGAAGTCGTGGTCGTAGCCCACGGCGGGGATGTCGCCCGGGTCGCCCAGGATCCGGCTATCGGCGGTGACGTTCAGCTCGCCCTGGCGAACCTCGACGCCGACCTCCTTCGGCGGGGCCGCCGTGCGAGCCGCGTCGGCGTCGAGCGTGGTGATGAACTGATCCTTGCCGTCGATGGCCACCCTTCCGAGGACCAGACGCGACGCGACCACGGTCGCCATGGGCAGCGTCTCGAGACGGGAGGCCCGGTGCAGCGTGCCGGCGATGGCGTCGTTCGCCGTGTACCCGCGGCCGTCGAAGTCGAGCCAGAGCGTGCGCGACAGGGTGAGACGATCCGGCTCCGGAGCGACGTCGCCCCGGCGCTTCTCGACGAGCCGCATCGTATCGCCGAGCGCCATCGCGTAGGCGGGGAAGCTCTTCCAGACGTCGGGAAGGGAGGTCTGTTGCGGATCGACGGCGCGCACTCCCTCCACGGACGTGAGCCGGAGCGAGCTCTTCGCCTCGAAGACCCACACCTCCTCGCCCTCGCGCCAGGGACCGTCGGGTCGTGGTCGCTCGAGCGCGGCGACCAGCCCGTCGCTGCGCGCGGTGAGCTCAATCGTCCAGGTACCTGGACGCACCTGCACGCGGAGACGCGTATCCTGCTCGATCCTCGCCGGGAGCTCGCTCGTGATCGCCATGGGCACGAAGCCCGCGGGGAGGCTCCTTCCGAGCACCACCTCCCGGCTCTTTCCCGAGACGTCCAGGACGACTCGTGTGGTGAGCATCAGCGGGACGTCGTCCGTCACGCGGCGGTGCACCACCACGTCGAGTCGCTCGCCTTCCGTCTCCGCCGTCGTCTTCTGCAAGAAGACGTGTCCCGTCTGGTCACGCCGCGGCTCGTCGATGGTCGCCCCGTTCACGATGAGCTCGAGGAGCCCCGTCTCGGGCGGCACGGCGAGGGCGTCGGGGAGCGAGTCCCACGCGAAGCTGCCGGTGATCGTGTGATCGCCGGGCGGCAATTCGACGCTCGGCGCGGAGTCGCGAGGGGCGACCACGAGCTTCGTCGTGCCCGACTTCACGTCGAGCGGCCAGCGTGTGTCGTCTCCTGGTAGCGGCACCCAGCTCCGCTGATCGAGGTGCCAGCGCTGCTCGAAGCGTCCGCCCTTCTCACCGAGCACGAGCGACAGCCGCGTGGGCCACGCGCAGCGGACGAGATCCGGCGTCGCCTGGAACGCCGGACAGAGAGCGCCCTCCTTCCCGCTCAGCACCCACGAGGTCCACGGCCGGAGCGGCTCCGGAGCGTTCGCCGGGTCGAGCCGCTCCGCCGGCGCCGGCCGTGAAGTGAGGACGAGAGCAACCGCGCCGAGCAGCGTGACCGCGAGGAACGAAGATCTGCTCATGCTAGCGAGAGTATCCGCAACGTCGTCCAGCGGAAACCTGACTGACGGTGAGCCCGTGGGAGCTCCGGTTTCCGGTGAAACGAGGCGTTCTGGAGCGTCGGGAGGGCACGCCGGCGAGGTCCGCGAGCATGGTCATCCGTTTTATGCTCGCCCCGGACGTTTCCGGCGCACTCGCCGATGGCGTGCCCGAGGAGACGACGATCATGCAATCGATTGAAATCGACATGCGCACGTTCAATCGGTAGCGTCCGGCCATCCTTCGGTCGGGGTCTCGATGCAGCCTGCGGCGCCGGTAACACAGTACCTCTCCGACTGTCGGCAACTGACGCTCGACGAGATTGCGCGTCACGTCCCGCGCGATGGTCGACACACGGCCGGCCTCTACGAGCTCATGCTCGACTACCCGCTGCGACCAGGGAAGGCGCTGCGTCCGGCTCTCTGCATCGCGGTCTGTCGTGCGCTGAACGGCGACCTGCAGCGGGCCCTGCCTTCTGCTGCCGCACTCGAGCTCTTCCACAGCGCCTTCCTCGTTCACGATGACGTGGAAGACGGCACCGAGCTCAGGCGACACGGCCCCACGCTGCACACGCTCCACGGCGTGCCGATCGCAGTGAACGTCGGCGACGGCCTCCTCGCGACCGCGCTCGAGCCGCTGCTCTTCAACACGCGCGCGCTGGGTGTCGGCCCGTCGCTGCGCATCCTGCGCCTGTTCGCACGAATGGCTCGAGAATCGGCCGAAGGCCAGATGCTCGAGCTCGCGTGGATGCGTCAACGGCGCTGGCCGATCCGGCAGAGCGACTACATCCGTCTGGTGCACAAGAAGACGGGCTGGTACTCGTTCATCGCCCCCGTGCAGGCCGGGGCGATCGCGGCGTCCGCGGACGACCGTGTCGTGAGTGTGCTCGGCCGGTTCGCGCTGCTCCTCGGGATCGCCTTCCAGATAAAGGACGACCTGCTGAGTCTCGAGCGCGTCGAAGACGACATCGGGAAGGACACCCTGGGCGACCTGTGGGAGGGGAAGTACACGCTTCCGCTGCTGCACGCGCTGGGCAAGGCGTCCGAGAGCGAGCGCGCCCGCATGATCGGCCTCCTTTCGGGGCGGCGCCGGGCGACAGCACGGGATCCGGACGCGGCAACGGCCGTGGCCGAGCAAGCGCTCTTCGACAAGCTCGAGAGGGCCGTCGCGCTCTCGACCGATGAGCGAGCCACGCTCGAGAAGGCTCTTCTCGGACACGACGGAAGCAAGGACGCCGACGCGGTGGCAGAGCTTGCTCGGTTCGTCAGGAGCCGCGACGGCGAGAGCCTCCGCTACGCACGCGACGTCGCAAGACGCCATGCAGACAGAGCGCGACGGATTCTCGAGAGCACCCTGGGCGCGTCGCCGCGGCGACTCGATGGGCGATTCCTCGAGGGTCTCGTCGACTTCGTGGTCGACCGAAGCCACTGAAAGGCCGGAAAGCAATGGAACGATGGGAACCAGCGAGGGACGCAGACGACGAGGACGCGATCGTCGCGGCCATGGTCGCGATGCACCGGCAGAAGCAAGGCAAAAGGGACCGCTCCGTCGGCGGCTACGCCAGGGTCGTCGGTCATTTCGAACGCCGCGGCGAACGGCTGCGCGCGGAACGACTGGTCACCGAGGAGCTGATGAGCCGTCTGCTCGCAGGGGCCAGGGAGCTTCCGCCGCCGAGCGAACACCGTGAGATGGTGCTGGTCGGGTGCGCGGGACGCGCGGCCGCCGGGCGCCTTCGTGTCGCGAACCGAACCGGAGAGGGAGCTCCCTTCGAGCTCGTCTCGGGCGAGCCCGTCGACGGAGCGCTGCGGCCGGCTCTGACGTTCGAGCCGGCGAAGGGATTGCTCGATCCTGGAGAGACCCGCCTCGTGCGCGTGGAGGCGAGTCTCGCCGGGTTCGCACCGGGCGATTCGGTCACCGTGCCCGTGGAGCTACGTTTTCGCACGGGGTTCGATCGCATCTGGCTCGTGGTGCGGGCCGAAGACGAGGGCGCGCGATGAACTCCGAGCCGCTCGCAGACGTTCCCGAGCTGTCCGTCTCGGATCCGGAGGAGAGCGTTCTCGCGCTCCTCGGTGAGCTGCAGCGCGCCGTCCTCGTGCATCCCGAGGCGGCCGCTGCGCTGTTCGGCGCCCTCACCAGAGAGGGCCGCGCGTTCGCTCGGACCTCGGAGGGCCGGCGCTTGAAGCAGGTGATCCTTCGCTCCGCGCTGCTCGAGCGCGCCCAACTCGTCTGGCACGCGGCCGTTCGGTGGATCCCGGAAGAGGGAGAACACGGGGCAACCCCGTCAGCTCTGGTGGATGCCGTCGCAGCGGCCGCGTCATCGCCCGAACGGGACCCGCTCCTCGAGAAGCTCTTCGCGGGCGCGCGAGGAGACGACTGACATGCTCGAGGTCGACGACGATACGTTCGCGTCCACCGAACCGCTCGCGAGCCTCGTGCTGGGGATCCACAGCGTGAGTGAGCGCCTCGGCGCGATCGTCTCGATACCGAGGGCAGACGGCAAGGAGTCGGTCGACGATCGACTCGCCGACGCGTTGCTGGGCTTCTTCGCATTCGCCCGGACCGTGCGCGCGAGCTCGGTCCGGAGCGTGCCGGCGAACCCCGCCCCTGACGAGGTGAACCCCGCCGAGCGCCACGCCGAGACACGAATGGAGCTCCTCCGGTGAACGCAGCCGTCACGTCCCGACGAGCTGGGCAAGAGCTCGTTCCCGAGCTCGACCGCTGGCGGGGTCCACTGGTCGGCTCCGGGCAGAGTGCTGCTCTTCACAAGGAATGGATGCACTTCTGCGTCGCTCTTCCGGGAAGCTCCCACGGGCAGCTCTTGCTGAACGTCAGCAGGACGAGCCAGGTCCGCGAAGGCAAGGTGGTATCCGTGCCGCGGTTCATCGCGCTCCTCGAGCGCGACGGCTGGCGCGGACGCCTCGATACCGGAGAGGCGGAGGACGTCCGCGAGAGCTCGTCGGGCATCGATTTCGCCGTGGGTGGTAACCGCATCTCCTGGCGCTCCGGCTCCTTCCACGTCTCGCTCGGAGCTCCGGACTTCGAGGTGGAGCTCGCGCTCACGCCGCGCACTCTGCCGACGTTTCCGACCAGCGTCTCGCTCGGCGGTGCTCGGTCGCTCTACTGGGTCGCGATCCCTCGTGTCGAAGCCCCGGGCGCGGTGCGCGTCGGCGGAGAACGGTTCGGGCTCGACGGAGCCCTCGGGTATCACGATCACAACTGGGGTCTCTTCGAGTGGGGCAAGGATCTCTCGTGGGTGTGGGGCTACCTGCATCCTCGCGACGCGAGGAACCCCTGGACGGTCGTGATCGCCCGGGTTTCGGACGCGTCCGGGGAAAGGACGCTCGCGCGCTCGGCGCTGCTCTGGAAGGGGCCGCATCTCGTTCGGGCTTTCCAGAGTCGCGAGGTGTCGCTGCAAACCTCGGGACGTCACGTCCGAGCCCGCCCGTTCACGCTGCCTCCCATCGCGCAGCTTCTCCTGCCGGACTTCAGCGCCGAGGTGCCGGAGCGCTGCCACGTCAGCGCGTCCGGCGCGGAGGATTCGCTCGACGTTCGGTTCGAGTCGAGAAGCCGTGCGCGCATCGCCGTGCCCTCGGACGTGGATCCCTTCGGCTTGATGATCCTCGACGAGGTGTGCGGCGACGCGCAGGTTCGCGGCTCGGTCGGCAGTGAGCTCTTCGAGTTCACGGGCCCCGCGATGATGGAGTTTGCCCGTGCCTGAACGAGCCGTCGTGACGCTCGCGGACTACGTCGAATCGAGCCTCGACGTGCTCCGACGGGAAGCGCCGCGGCACTTCGCGGAGCTCCGTCGTCAGCTCGGAGCTCGCGTGGTCTCCGTCACGGTCTCGGGGGGCGAACCGTTCGTGCTCGACCTTGGCGCGACGCCTCCGTGGGTGAAAAGCTCGTGCGTTGCGGACCTGCTCGTGCGCCTGGAGGACGGGGCGCTGGCGGCGTTCGCAGGTGGAGAGCTCTCGTTCGAGGCAGCCCTCGACTCAGGCAGCGCCTCGATCCAGGGCGACGTGGACGACGTCGTTCACTTCACCGAGGCGCTCCGCGCATGGCTGCACGGGGCACTGCGGTCGCCGTCCTTTCCAGGGCTCGAACTACCGACTCTCAAGGGGGCTCGCGAATAGCGCGCCAAGACGAAGGAACACGATCATGCTCAAGAAGGCGCCAGCATTCGAACGGGTGGTCCGCGTACCCCAGCGGAGGGATCTCGTCAAAGCTCCGAAGAAGAAGAAGAAGAAAGAGGGAATCGTCGGCGACCCTGAGGCTCCGCCCCAGCGCAACCCCGAGCCGCGCTTGCCCTACAAGCACGTCCTCAATCCACCGATCGTCACCATCTTCGGCGCAGGAGTGGCCGGGCTCACCGCCGCGCACGAGCTCGTCGAGCGCGGGTTTCTCGTCCAGGTGCTCGAGGCAAACGAAGATCCGACGAGCCCGGGGCGCCCGCTCGTCGGGGGGATGGCGGCGAACCAGCCGGCGCGAGTGAGGGCCAACATCGAAGACCTGCACGAGCAGCTGATCCTGGATTCGACGCAGTCGACCGATGCGCGCGAAAGGCTCGTCCTCGGGTGGCTCCTCCGGTGCCTTGCGTTCGTTCGCAGCCGCTGGGTCTTCACGGAATACATCATGCGCTGCCACCCGACGCTCTTCTCGAGGCCGGGCGACGAAGGCTTCGAGAGGTTCGAGAAAGCCTTGAAGGAGGAACTGGATAGCGCGTACGCCCACTACAAGGCTCGCTGGATCTGGGACCTCGTGATGCGCGCCCTCTTGCTCGACGAGACGTACGAGACCAAGCCATTGCCGCAAGATAGGGTCGAGCAAGTCGCCGAGCTCTGCAAGAGCTGGCTCGACCTGCCGCCGACCGAGCTGGCGAAGCGAATATGGCACACGCTGAAGGCTGACTCGAAAGCGACGCTCGCCGCCGATCCGAAGAACGACCTCGTCAAACAGGTGATGGAGAACCTGCCGACCGACGACGACGTCGACAGATACGCGCCCTCGATCGACGCGGCCTTCGATCGCGAGTTCCTGTGCTTCAAGCTCGTGCCCTACGCAATCAGCGGGGCGGACGGCGCAGAGGCTCTCGCGCGGGAGCTCTACGGAGTCTGGGCTACCGAGCTCGGGAAGTCGTACCCGAACTCGTGTCTGTCGGACCCGAAGAAGCCCCCGCCCGTACGGTCGGCCTTCCTCGACAGCCCGAGCCCTGCGTGGGTCGACCTCGAGTTCGTCGAGCAGCGCTTGCCCGGCGAGCACGGATACCGCTTCTTCCCGTCGTTCTATCGGCACCTCGACGACACGATGAAGCGAATTCCGCTGTTCGACGGTACGCGCGCGACCGCGCGCACGGTGCTCGACAACCTGCGCCCCACCATCTTTCAAGGAATCGGCTTCACGCGACAGGACATCGCCGACAATGGGCATCCGCCGATCTGGGACGACACCGACACCGATCCGTGCCGCTCCCGGAAGAAGCACCCGAAGCCCCCCCAGCCACCCATCGTCGTCGAGGTTCCACGCACCCGCGCCACGAGCATCGAAGGCTTCCGCGATCGGACCGACCGACTCATCAAGCGCATCGGCGGTACGCAGCGCGACGCGGTCTTGCTGTTCGCGAAGCTGCTTCGCTTCATGACCACGAGCCCCGAGCGGCGTCGTGACCTCTACGCGAAGAAGAGCTGGCACGAATTCGTCGAGATAGAGAAGTTCAGCCGCGCGATCCAGGCGCAGATAAAATCGGCGGCGCAGGCCTTGCTGGCCTTCTCCGTGGATGACGCGGACGCGAGATCCTACGGTGACATGATCACCCAGATCCTGCTGGACGGTCTGGACGACGGCAGCAGGGTGGACCGCACGCTGAACGGGCCCACGAGCGACGCCTGGCTCGAGCCGTGGCGCGACTACCTGGAGCGGCAGGGCGTGCGGTTCTTCTGTCTGGAGCTCGAGCAACTGGCGTTGAAGACGATCGACGGGGAAGAAGAGCTCGTGCCCCTGGTGAAACCACCGTTCAAGCGCATCGGCGGAGGCGTGACCGATCAGAGGAGCGCCGCCTTCCGCAACGAGACGAGCCAGCAGGGGAAGCTGCTCACCTGGGAGGACGAGTATCCCGGGCGGCGGCCGGACTTCTACGTGCTCGCCCTCGATCAGCGGAGGACCGCGGAGCTGGTCGGGGAGCTGGGCGATCCCAAGGCCGCCCCTGATTTCCTGAAGATCCGCGCCTTCGACGAGGAACTGCGCGAGAGGAAGGCAAAGAAGAAGGACGACGAAAGACTGAACAACGACGTGATGCACGACATGACGGGGGTGCAGTTCTTCTTCGATGCCAAGACGAGCATCGGACAGGGTCACATGTACTTTCCCTACGCAGAGTGGGGGCTGTCGTCGATCTCGCAATCCGAGTTCTGGTATCAGAGCGGGAGCTTCTCGAGCGGCTACTTCGGAGTGCTGTCCGTCGACATCTGCACGACGGGGAAGTTCGAGGATCCGGATCAAGGCTCGTTCTGGGCAACCATCAAGTTCATGGGAGAAGAGCCTCCGGGCGCCCCCAAAAACACCCCGGGCGTCGGTCACTTTCTCGCAGCGAGGGAGATCTGGAACCAGATCGGAGCTCGCATCAGCGAGAAGGATTGCCTCGCCGAGCCTCGCTGCGTTCACATCGACCGCAACATCACCCGAGCGGCGGGGAACATGACGCCGTATCTCGGCGCAGCCGTCGGCCTGGACGAGTACCGGCCCGGCAGATCACCACACGGCTGCGCGGGAGAAGGCGAGATCGCCTACTCCATCAACCACCAGCGCTGGGTGGTCTGTGGCACGTTCATGGCGACGCACACGCGGATCACCACCATGGAATCGGCGAACGAATCCGCCCGCCACGCCGTGAAGGCCATCCTGGAGCGGCTCGAGAAGAACGACTCCACGGGCGTCTTCTCGGCGCACTCCGGGCCGGCCGACGTCCAGATAGAGTCCCTCAAGAACAAGACGTACAACGGCGCGTCCAGCCGCACTGTCTACGATGAGCCCGACGTCTGGAACGCCGAGGACGAGGAGCCGGAGGACTTCGACTTCTTCCGCCGCGTCGATCGCCGGCTGCACCGTCTGCACCTCCCCCACATGTTCGACATCCTCGACTTCGATCGAAAGCTCGAGCATGCGCTCGACGCCGTCGATATCTATCGCGGCGAGAGGCCGCTCCGGGACTACCTGGGAGGCATGCTCGCGACGCTCGACACGGTGCTAATCAAGGAAGGCGGCCGTGCGTACGACAAGACCATCGAGACGAAGTGGAACGAGGCCAAGGGGTCGGTCAGCAAGCTCTCCGACAACCTGCCGGGTGACATGTTCCCGGAGATGAAGGACCTCCTAACGAGGTTCAAGAAGATGCTCGACGCGTTCTGAAGCGTCACGAAAGGTCCGCCGTCAATGCGCGCGGAGCAGCCGCTCCACGCGCGCGAGATCCCTCGTCGCGCCGATGCGCCGGAGGATCACGGCGGCGTCCGCGAGCTCGGACCGGGCGACGTCGTTCCCCTCGAGAGAGTGCTCACCGAGCGCTGCCAGCGCGAGCGCCTCGTCGTATTCGGTGGTGACCCGCTGTGCACGGGACACGGCGGCACGGAGATGGCGCGCAGCGCCACGCCGGTCGCCCTCCAGCCGCAGCGCGACGATTCCCTTCCAGTATGAGGCGCGCGCCTTCGCGGCGGTGACGCCGCTGGCGAGCTTGTCCAGGCGTTGCAGGTCGCGGCGCACCGCCTTCGCGAGCGAGCGCCGCTCGCGGCCCTTCGACGCGGCCCACGCCGTCAGATGCACTTCCACGACCGCGGCGTACGCGACCACGTGATAGAAGACGGGCGCAGCGCCCTTGTCGATCCATTCGATACACTGCCGCGTCGCATCGAGGGCGGCCGCGACGTTTCCCGAATAGAGCTCGGCGAGCGCGAGGGCCCCGAGCGCGTACACCCATTCACTGCGCGCGAGCCCATCACGGCAGAGTCTCACTCCGGCCTGCGCCGCTGCGAGCCCCGCCTCGACGTCGTCGAAGAGGATGGCGAGCTCCGCGTCGCGAACCGTCGCCCAGCACTTGCTCTGCGGATCGGCCCGCTCGACGGAAGCCAGATGCGCATCGTTGAGTGCCTTCGCCTCCAGCAGCTGGCCGCTCAGGAGGCAACCGGTGCTGAACTGCGTCGTCGCTTCCTCCCAGCGACGATTGAAGCCGAGGCGCCGTGACATCGCCCGCACCTCTTCCAGCCTGGCGCGCATCTCGGACCACCGCCCGGCGTGCACATGGACCAGGGAGACGTTCATCAGTACCCAGGTCTGCGCGACCTCGTCGCCGCTCTCGCGCCCCACGGCAATGGCCCTTCGGCAATACGATCGGGCAAGCCCGTCCATCCCGCCGAGCGCGCACATCGCGGCGAACGTGGCGTAGCCGAGGGCCCGCTCTGCCGAGGCACCGCCGGCGCGTGAAGCGAGCGCCACGTTGGTGAAAGCCGCGAGGGCGACGCCGAGAGAGTCGCTCGTCGTGAAGTAGGTGACGACGAGGAGCCGCTCGTAAGCGCGCGCAGCTTCCAGAAGGAGCTCACGTTCAGGCTCGGTAGGTGGTTCGACCGCGTGCATCCACGACAGCGACTCCTGCACCACGAGCCGGACCGGCGCCGCGGCCAGGCGTCGGATCAGGCGAGCCCGCGACGACGGCCATGGTTTGCCGGCCGTGCTGGCGGCGCGAGCCAGCGTGTCGAACGCGGCGTTCACGTCACCCAGCGCGAGCGCGTTCAGTCCGAGCAGCCGCTGACGCCGCGCGTTCTCCAGGACGGAGGTCACGCCGCCCAGCCGGGTGTCGAGCTCGTTCGCCCGACCGAGCAGGGTCAGCGCTTCCTGATTCGCGTGCACCGCGTGAGCGGCCTGGCCGGCGAGATCGAAGTAAGAAAGCGCCTTGCGGGGCGCCCCGGCCTTCTCGAAATGGTGCGCGAGCGTGCCGTAGGCTCTCTCCAGGGTGCCGGCAGCCGCGTGACGACGCTCGAGGAACTCTGCGCACATCGCGTGGAGCTCGACCTTCTCCGCGGGCTCGATGCGCTCGTAGGCGATCTCGCGAATCTTGTCGTGGACGAAGCGAACATGCCCGGCGAGGGTTCCCTCCAGGACCTCGCGGACCGTCAGCTCTCGCAGGCTCTCGTCGAACGAGGCCTCGTCCCGCACGGCTCTTGCTTCTCGCGACAGGGCATCCAGCGACTCGACGTCCAGATCTCGACCGAGCACCGCGGCGACCTCGGCGATCCTTCGTGCGGACGGGGAGAGCGCCGTGAGCCGCTGGACGACGAGCTCGGTGAGGGTACCCGGAAGCCGCAGTGCATCGAACGAGCCGCCGCCGGAGCTCTTCCAGCGGCCACGCTGATCGCGAAAGAGGAACCCCTCGTCGACCGCTGCTCGCAGGTATTCCGCGGCAAAGAACGGATTCCCCGAGGACTGTCCGGTCAGGAACCGAGCAAGATCGTCGGGGACCTTCTGCTCTCCCATCATCTCCGCCGCGATCGCCCCTATCTCCGGCTGCTCGAGGCGCAAGAGCCGGAGGGTCTCGACGTGCCCGAGCGACTTGAGCAGCGTGAGCTCGCCGGTCTCTTCCTCCGCGCGGAACGTCCCGACGACCATAACCGGGGAGGCCGCGTAGTACCGCTCGGACAGCGACGTCAGAAAGGCCAGCGTGAGGTTGTCGGCCCACTGCAGATCCTCGAGCACCAGCATGGTGGGCCGTTCGGCGACGAACGCCGACAGGGTCTCGGCGAACGCGTCGATCAGACGCCTTCTGGCCGCCTCTCCTGGCACCTCGGGAGGATCGGAGAATTCCCCTATTCCGGGGAGCTGCCGCAGTGACGGCTCGATCGCTGCGAGCACCTTCGCGCGCTCACCGAGCAGCGTCACGGTCGCCGCCGCGCCTTGCGCGACACACCGATCGGCGACGGCGTGGAGCAGCGGGGCCAGCGGATAGAACGGGCGCCCCCTGGTGATCCCTCGGCCGTCGGCGAGCCCCACCGCGATGCACTGACCGGTCACGACGCGCACACCACGCAGCGAAGCAAGCCGCGCGACCTCCGACACGAAGCTCGTCTTCCCGATGCCGCTCTCGCCCTTGACGAGCACGCAGGAGCCCGTCCCCGAGCCGAGCGCGGAGACGTGTCGCTCTGCGCGTCCGAGCAGCTCGACGCGGTTCACGAGCTGAGGACGATAGAGGTACGCCTTCGGAGTGGCGGCGCGCACCTCGGACCAGCCCTCTGCGCCCAGGTCGGCGAGCGCCGCAGCGACGTCGAGAGCGTGACCTATCCGGTCGCGTCGCCTCTGCTGCAGGAGACCCATGACCAGGGCGTCGAGTGCGGGAGAGACTTCCTTCGCCTTCGACGAGGGCGGCGGGGGCGGCGGCCCGTCATGCGCGCTGACGAGCTCGGACCACGAATGCGCGACGAAGGGCACCTCACCCGTGATGCCTTCGTAGAGGATGCAGCCGAGAGAGAAGAGATCCGTCCGTGCGTCCATTCGCTCGCCGCGGGCCTGCTCCGGCGCCATGTAGGCGATGGTGCCCGCCTGCGCGAGCTCGATGGAGAGCACCTCGCGGCTGCCGCCTTCGAGCAGGTGCCAGACCAGCCCGAAATCCATGAGCACCGGAGTGTCGTCCTCCCGGACGAAGATGTTGCTCGGGGTGAGATCCCGGTGAATGACCCCTTCGCCGTGTATGTACGCGAGCGGCTCGCACAGTCGCCGGACGAGGGTCAGGAGCCACCTGAGACGTTCCTCGCTGGTCGGAAACCGTTCGCTCGCCGGGGCGACGGAGATTGGGGCATCGTCGAGAGCTTCGGTGCGTTCACGGGCCTCCGCGACATGCGTATTCGCACTGCCGCGGACGCTGACCGCACCGCTCTCGGCCGGAGGTCCATCGGCGAATTGCCTCCTCAGGCGCGACCGCAGCGTGCCGCCGCGCAAGAGCTCCATTGCATACCAGGGGCGCCCCTCCCACGCGCCTCCCTCGAAGATCTCGACGACACCGGGGTGACGCAGACGCTCGAGCGCGTTCATCTCACGCCGGATGCTCGCCAGCAGGACTTCTCGCGGCGCGCGCACTGTCTTCAGCGCCACGACCCGTGAGGTCGTTTCGTGGACGGCCTTATAGACGAGCGCCACCCCCCCTTCACCCAGGGCTTCGAGTATCCGGTACGGTCCTATTCGATACCCCGGACCTATCGCGGGTTGGTTTTCTAGAAGAGAGGACGCGGTTCTCACTGTCGTCCGCCATCGCCCGCCGAGCGGGGTGAAGATCGTATCATGCCGCGTGGGGCCGCCCGTCGCGCCCGCATGCAACGACCCGCGGGGCGCGGGAAAGGCCGGGGCAGGCACCCCGGAGACCGCCGGGATACCAAGCTATTGACTATGTCGGCACCTTCGGCGCTACTCCAGGGACGCGCAAAGAGCTGGGATTTCATGGCGGCGATCAAGGAAACCTCTACCGGTCGCATCGTAGTCCTGGAATCCGAGCACGTCGTGGGAAGAGGGCAGGCCAACGCCCTCTGTCTGGACAAGCGTTACGTGTCCACCCAGCACGCCACCCTGCGCTTCACCGAGGGGCGCTGGGTGGTGAAGGACCTCGGCAGCCGGAACGGCACCTTCGTGGACGGAAACCGGGTCGGTTCGCGGGAAGGACTCGAGCTCAGAGTGGGCTCGCGACTCGCGTTCGGGAAAGTCGAGGAAGAGTGGGAGCTCGTCGATGACTCCGCCCCCCGGGCGATGGCCATTCCGCTCGACGGGGGAGACCCGGTCGAGCTCGACGGCGAGCTGCTTGCCTTGCCTTCCAGCGAGAATCCCCGGGCAACCATCTATCGCACGCTGGACGGCAGCTGGGTGCTCGAGCAGACCGACTCGATCACGCCGGTAGCGAATCGTCAGACCTTCGAGCTCGACGGCAAGGTCTTCCGCTTTTGCTGCCACGCCAACGTTTCGACCACGACCGTGGCCGATCCTGCGCTCGACCTGGAGCTTCGCCGCGCCCGGCTTTCGCTGGCCGTCAGCCGGGACGAGGAGCACGTCGAGCTGAAGGTGACCTGCGGGATGAAGTCCTTCGACCTCGGCGCAAGAGCTCACAACTATCTTCTGCTCACGCTCGGCCGCCGGCGGCTCGCGGACGCCGCCGAAGGCCTTCCATCGCCGAGCTGCGGATGGCTCAGCCCGGATGATTTCCCACACGATCCTGCGATGGCGCCCGCTCGCCTGAATCTCGACGTGCTCCGCATCAGAAAGCAGTTCGCGGCGCTGGGCATCGTGGACGCACCCGGCATCATCGAGCGGCGTGCGCGTTCCCGGCAGCTCCGGATCGGTGTGGAGCAGATCACCATCGTCACCATCTGACGGCACGGCTCGTGTCGTCGATATCGATGGTCAATTCTTCTAGAGATCTCGCCGAGTTGATAGAGCCTGAAATCGATCTTCCGGGTCATGACGGTTAGTCCATTCGTGTCGGCCACCGAGGGGTGCTCCACACGGATCGGACCCGCCAATGTCCAATCGTCGCCTGACCATCAGATCCATACGCCGCACGACTCGGACGCGGACGACACTACGTCCGATCCGGAGGCTGCCGATGCTCCTTCCAGGTGGCCACGCAAACTCGGTCGCTGCGGCGCCGACGCTGGCTTCCACCACGCACGAGCTCTCGAACGACGGAGCCGCGCTCACGATGCCACCAATCGGAGCCCGGATCGGCGAAGGTGATCGTTTCGAATTGCTCGAGATGATCGGCAAGGGCGGCTCCGCCGTCGTGTTCAAGGGCCGGGACCACGAGCTCGATCGCATCGTCGCGATGAAGTTCGTGCGAGCGGTTCCGTTCCTCGACTCTCCTTCTGGCGATTCGCTGGTGATGGAGGCCCGGGCGACCGCGCGACTCAATCACGAGAACATCGTGACCGTGTACGACATCGCGCACTGGCAGAACATCCCGTACTTCCTCATGGAGCACGTGGAAGGTCACTCACTCGAAACGCGCATGGCGAGGCGTACCTTGCTACCTTCCACGGCTCTGGACATTGCGATCCAGGTCGCAGCCGCCGTGGAGCATGCGCACGCGGCGGGCGTCTTGCACCTCGACTTGAAGCCGAGCAACGTACTCATCAACGTTCGCGGGAAGGCCAAGGTCATCGACTTCGGCGTTGCCGGCTTCATCGCCTCCGCGCGCGCGAGACCACACGCAGGGCAACAGAGTTCGTTCTTCGTCGGAACCCCGGCCTACATGGCGCCCGAACAATGGGCCATGCAGCCCCTCGACGAGCGTACCGACGTGTGGGGGGTAGCCGCTCTGCTCTTCGAGATGCTCACCGGTCGACCGATCGACGTGCGTCGCCCAACGACACATGGGGCTGCGGCATGCGTCGAGCGACCGTTTCCGAACCTCACATCGGATCTTGCGAACGTCCTTCGACGCGCGCTCGAGTCGCGCCCCGACGACCGCTTCTCGACGGTGAGCGAGCTCCTGCAATCGCTCCGGCTCGCCGGAGG
>CAYUAW010000089.1:0-2922 GCA_964442485.1 uncultured Polyangiaceae bacterium | reverse complement strand
GCTCGTGGTGGCGGCTCACGTTCTCGCCGTCGTCGGTCCGGAGCTCCCGGAAGACGACGGTGGAGACGGCCGTGAGAACGCCGAGGAGCAGCAGCGCCTCGTGGATGCCGTGGAGCAGCTGCCCGGGGCTCGCGGAGAACCGATCCGGGATGAACAACGCCGCGGCGAGCGACGCGGTCGCGACGCCGAAGCTCACCGACATCTGCTGCAGTGTGCTGGCGATGGTGCTCGCCATGCTCGTGTCGGCGTCCGCAACGTCGGAGAATACCAGCGTGTTCATGCTCGTGAACTGGAGCGACGAGAAGAACCCGAAGGCGAACGCCTGGGTCACGATCACGAAGACCGGCGTGTGTTCGCCGACGGTCGCGAAGAGGGCGGTGATCAGGCCGATGACGAGCGTGTTGGTCAGAAGGACGCGGCGGTAGCCGAACCTCGTCAGGATCTTCGGCATCGTCATCTTCAAGCTCATGGCCGCGATGGACTGCGGCATGATGAGGAGCCCCGACGCCACCGGGGAGTAGCCGAGCCCCACCTGATAGAGCAGCGGCAGGAGAAACGGCATGCCGCCCGCGCCGAGCCGCGTGATGAAGCCGCCGATGACCGCCGCGCGGAACGTCCGGATCTGGAAGAGCTGGAGCCGCAGCAGCGGGCGCTTGCGAAGCCGCGAGTGGTGCCAATACCCGGTCAGGAGGACGAGCGACAGCGCGAGCAACCCTCCCATTTCACGCAGGCTCAGCCGGTGCTCGCCGAATACCTCGAGCACATAGGAGAGGAGCGCGATGCCGCAGCCGAACAAGATCATCCCGGTGACGTCGAGCTTGTCGACCTTCGGCACCGTGTAGTCGGGCAAGTGACGGCGCACGAGGTACGCCCCGGCGATCCCCATCGGGAGATTCACGAAGAAGATCGAGCGCCAGTTCAGGTAGCTGACGATGATGCCGCCGACGAGCGGCCCGAGCATCGGTCCGATCAGGCTCGGGATCGCGACGAAGCTCATCGCGCGGATCAGCTCCGACCGCGGAAAGGTGCGCACGACGGTGAGACGCCCCACCGGGACCATGAGCGCGCCGCCCATGCCTTGAAGAACCCGGCACGCCACGAGCACGTGCAGATCGTTCGAGACGCCGCAGAGGAATGAACCGAGGGTGAAGATACCGATCGCGCTCGAGAACACGCGCCGCGTGCCGAAGCGGTCCGCGACCCAGCCGCTCACCGGGATGAACACCGCAAGGCTCAGCGTGTAGCTCGTCAGCGCGGACTTCATGCTGAGCGGCGCCACGTGAAGTGCGTCCGCGATGCTCGGAACGGCGGTGTTCAGGATCGTCGTGTCGAGCGACTCCATGAAGAACGCGACCGCCACCAGCCACGGCACGAGTCGCTTCACCTGAGGACTCAGAGGCGGATGCGATGCGAGCGACGACTCCGCCAGCGCCTGCGGAAGCTGATCGGTCACCAGGGCCTGCGGCAGCGGCTCGGACACTCTTTTCGGATCCTAGGGCTGGATCCTCTGGAATTTCGAAGCGCCCACCGGGCCGGATTTCAGCGATGGCGGGCACGATGATTGCACGGCAAGATTCTAATATGGACACATCCAACTCAACAGCGGAAGCCACGAGCCCCGACGGCGAGTTCGTCGAAGTGGTCCCTGAATCAATAGGGTCGGAAGACCCCATGAGACCGGCTGCCTCGCAGCATCCGCCGCCCCCTCCGCGGCTGCGCGCGCGCGCGGCCGCCCACGAGGGTCGCCCCATCGAGATCGAGGGCGAGCCCGAGCTCGCGTCGGACGTCATGACGCGGGAGCTCCTGACGATCGGTCCCGACGATCTGCTCGAAAGCCTCGACGTCCACATGGCAAACTTCCGCGTCCGGCACCTTCCCGTCGTGGAAGGCAAGAGGCTCGTCGGACTCATCAGTCACAGCGATCTCCTCAACGTCTCCTCGAGCGCCCTGTCGATGAGCGCGCCGGAGGAGAACGCCGTGCTGCACCGTTTGCCCGCGTCGCGGATCATGCACCGCGACGTCGTCACCGTCCGCCCCACCGAGCCGCTCGTCAACGTCGCGGCGCTGATCTGGCAGTCGCGGGTCGGCTGCGTCCCGGTGACCGAGGCGGACGGCACTCTGGTCGGGATCATCACCGAGGGCGACTTCGTGCGGGTGGCGTATCGATTCCTCTCGCGCGGCGCGCACGCGCACTGAGCTGCCGCGTCTGCGTTTCACGTACAGGGACGGCGCGACCGCGCTCGCGTCGCCCTCGCGCCAGAGCAGAAAGGTAACGACCCGTCGCACTTCGTCGTAGACCCTGACGAACAGCGTGAAGGCACGGTTGCGGAGGTCGGAGGCAACCTCGACGGCTGAGGGGGCCACCTTGCGAGCACCCAGTGCCTTGAGGATGGCAGGCCGAAGGCGAGATTGCGATAGCCAACGGATCCTCTGAAGCGACGGAGCTTCTCACCATCAACTACGCCGCGCTTCACGAGCGCGTTCGCATCGTCGAACAGCACGGCGCGCAGCTTCATTCCCTCCGCCGCGAGCGCTTCCAGTGAATCGGAGGCGTGGGCGGCGGCGGCCATCCGGTACCTCGTGTGCGCGTGGCCCAAGGCAAGCGCGTGCACCCGGAGCTCATCGGCGAGAGCCCGCTCGACACCCGGAAGCTCGCGCTCGATCAGCTCGAGCAGTCGCGACTCCACGGCGAGAGCAATAGGCACGACGACCGGAACGCCGCAATTGACCGCGACGACCTCGGACGGTGCCAGCCCGAGGAACCTGGGCAAGAGCTGGTTGAACGCCTCCTCGAACAGCGCGTCTCCGTTCGGGACCGCCGCCCAACTCTGAACAAGCCGTTCTGAGGAATTCCCTCTTATCGGGAGCCTGATTCGCGCCCCCGCAGCGTCCTCGCTGACCACCAGCCGACGCTCGAGAGCC